>NZ_FOXG01000005.1:0-51795 GCF_900115645.1 Pseudomonas sp. NFPP07 | reverse complement strand
TCTTCCGGTGTAGCCGCTGCCGCAGGCTGCGATAGGGCCGCAGGCCCTCCTGCGCCCTGAAGATCCCCACGACCGTACCGGTCGATCGCAGCCTTCGGCAGCGGCTACAGATTGCGCTGTATCCAGCGGCGACAAGCAAATGTCGTGGCCATCCCGGGGCGGCCTTTTTCCTGTCGATACAAGCTGTTACTGTACGGAGCACAAAGCCCAAGCCGCCTGGATCGGATCTCTGACTTGATGCGTCCCCTCCTCCTGTCCCTAATCAGTCTGGCCTTGAGCTTTCCCGCAAGCGCAACGATCACTGAAAGTCATGGTTACGCGCAGTTCGGCACGCTCAAGTACCCCGCCAAATTCACCCATTACGACTGGGTCAACCCCGCCGCGCCCAAAGGCGGGACCTTGCGGGTCATGGCGTTTGGCACCTTCGACACCCTCAACCCCTACACCTTCAAGGGCAGCAGCCCGGTTTCCACGCCCAACTTCCTGCAATACGGGGTCAACGAGCTGAACGAGCCGCTGATGGTCGGCACCGGCCAGTACGCGCCGTCCGGCGACGAGCCGACTTCCAGCTACGGCCTGATCGCCCGCTCCGTCGAATACAGCGAAGACCGCAGCTGGGTGGTGTTCAACCTGCGCCCCGAGGCGCGCTTCCACGATGGCCAGCCGATCACCGCCTACGATGTGGCGTTTTCCTATCGGCTGCTGCTCAAGGAAGGCCACCCGCAATACCGCACCAACCTGCAGGAAGTGCAGCGGGTGGACATTCTCGGCCCGCAACGCATCCGCTTCGTCTTCAAGCGCTCCGGCAACCCGCTGCTGATCCTGCGCCTGGGCGAGTTGCCGGTGCTGCCGCAGCACTACTGGAAAGACCGCGACTTCAAGGCCACCACCTTCGAGCCGCCGCTGGGCAGCGGCCCCTACCGCATCACCCGGGTGCAACCGGGGCGCTCGCTGCTGTTCGAGCGGGTCAAGGACTATTGGGGCAAGGACCTGCCGGTCAATCGCGGCTTCAACAATTTCAACAAGGTCGCGGTGGAGTTCTACCGCGACAGCGACGTCGCCTTCGAAGCCTTCAAGGCCGGCGAATTCGACATCTACATCGAACACCAGGCGAAGAACTGGGCCAACGGCTACAACTTCCCCGCGGTCAATCGCGGCGACATCATCAAGGCCCAGGTGGCGCACCAGATCCCGACCCAGACCCAGGGCCTGTTCATGAACAGCCGCCGGGCAATCTTCGCCGAGCGCAAGGTGCGCGAAGCCCTGGGCCTGATGTTCGATTTCGAGTGGACCAACCGCACCCTGTTCAGCGGCGCCTACAAGCGCGCGACCAGCTACTACCCCAACAGCGAGTTCTCCGCCACGGGCCTGCCGGTCGGCCATGAATGGCTGCTGCTCTCGCCCTACCGCGAGCAGTTGCCCGCCAGCCTGTTCACCCAGCCCTTCAGCCTGCCGCAGACCGACGGCCGCGGCATCCCGCGGGCGACCCTGCGCCGGGCCCTGGGCCTGCTCGCCGAAGCCGGCTGGAAGCTCAACGGCCAGCGCCTGCTCGACAGCAACGGGCAACCGCTGCGCTTCGAGCTGCTGTTGGTCAACCCGAACCTGGAACGGATCCTCCAGCCCTACGTCGAGAACCTGGCCAGCATCGGCATCGACGCGCACCTGCGCACCGTGGACCGGGCGCAGTACAAGCAGCGCCTGGATCAGTTCGATTTCGACATGATCCTCATGACCCTGAACCAGACCCTGAGCCCGGGCCTGGAGCAATGGCAGTACTTCCACTCCAGCCAGGTCGGGGTCAAGGGCAGCAAGAACTATGCGGGCATCAACAATCCCATTGTCGATCACCTGCTGGAACACCTGCTCGCCGCGCAGAGCCGCGACGAGCAACTGGCCGCCGGTCGGGCCCTGGATCGGGTGCTGCTGTGGCAGCACTACATCATCCCCAACTGGTACCTCAACTATCATCGCCTGGCGTACCGCAACCGGTTCGCCTTCGTCACCACGCCGCCCTACCAACTGGGCCTGAGCGCCTGGTGGCTGAAGTCTCTGGAGAAAGCCCAATGATGCCCCTGCGTGCCCTGCTCCCGTGGGCCGGCGGCGTGCTGCTGACGGGGATCGCCTGCCTCGCCCAGGCCGCCCCGCAACACGCCCTGACCCTGTACAACGAACCGCCGAAGTACCCGGCGAACTTCAAGCACTTCGCCTACGTCAACCCGGACGCGCCCAAGGGCGGCACCTTCCGCGAGTCCGGCTTCGGCGGCTTCGACAGCCTCAACCCGTTCATCAACAAAGGCGTGCCGGCGGACAATATCGGCCTGATCTACGACACCCTGATGCGCCAGAGCCTGGACGAACCCTTCACCGAATACGGCCTGATCGCCGGGCAGATCGAGAAAGCCCCGGACAACAGCTGGGTGCGTTTCTACCTGCGCCCCGAGGCGCGTTTCCACGACGGCCAGCCGATCCGCGCCGAAGACGTGGTGTTCAGCTTCCAGACCCTGATGCAGGCCGGCGCGCCGATGTACCGCGGCTACTACGCCGACGTCGAGGACGTGATCGCCGAAGACCCGCTCAAGGTGCTGTTCAAGTTCAAGCACAAGAACAACCGCGAGCTGCCGCTGATCCTCGGGCAGCTGTCGATACTGCCCAAGCACTGGTGGGAGCACCGCGACTTTTCCAAGGGCAACCTGGAAATCCCCCTCGGCAGCGGCCCGTACAAGGTGGTCGAGGTCAAGGCCGGACGCTCGGTGCGTTATGAGCGGGTCAAGGATTACTGGGGCAAGGACCTGCCGATCAACCGCGGCCAGTTCAACTTCGACGTCATGGCCACCGACTATTTCCGTGACAACACCGTGGCCCTGGAAGCCCTCAAGGCCGGCCAATTCGACTACTGGCTGGAAACCAGCGCGAAAAACTGGGCCAACGCCTACAACATCCCGGCGGTGGCCGAAGGTCGGCTGATCAAGGAACAGATCCCCAACGGCAACCCTACCGGCATGCAAGGCTTCGTCTACAACATTCGCCGTCCGCTGTTCCAGGATGTGCGGGTGCGCAAGGCCCTGAGCCTGCTGCTGGACTTCGAGTGGACCAACAAGCAACTGTTCAACGGCGCCTACACCCGCACCCGCAGCTACTTCGAGAACTCGGAAATGGCCGCCACCGGCCTGCCCGACGCCGACGAGTTGCAGATCCTCGAACCGCTGCGCGGCAAGATCCCCGACCAGGTCTTCACTGAAGCCTTCCAGCCCTCGGTGTGCGATGGCAGCGGCATGATCCGCACCCAGCAGCGCCAGGCCTACCAGCTGCTGCAGGAAGCCGGCTGGCGCATCGTCGACGACAAGATGGTCGACGTCCAGGGCAAGCCGGTGGTGATCGAGTTCCTGCTGGCGCAGACCGAGTTCGAGCGCGTGCTGCTGCCGTTCAAGCGCAACCTCGCGGACCTCGGGATCGACCTGGTGATCCGCCGGGTCGACGTTTCCCAGTACATCAACCGCCTGCGCTCGCGGGACTTCGACATGGTGGTCGGCGGCTTCCCGCAATCGAGTTCGCCGGGCAACGAGCAGCGCGAATACTGGAAGTCCTCCAGCGCCGACAACCCCGGCAGCCGCAACTTCATCGGCCTCAAGGACCCGACCATCGATGCCCTGGTTGAAGACCTGATCAATGCCGACTCGCGCAAGAGCCTGGTGGCCCATGCCCGCGCCCTCGACCGGGTGCTGCAATGGGGCTACTACGTGATTCCCAACTGGCACATCAAGACCTGGCGCGTGGCCTATTGGGATCACATAGGCCACCCGAGCGTCTCGCCCAAGTACGACGTCGGCATCCAGACCTGGTGGATCAAGCCCGACGCCAAGCCCGCCGTGCCCCTGGACACCCACTCGCAGGCCGCCCCCGACGGCGTGGAGCAATAAGATGCTGGCTTACATTCTGCGGCGACTGCTGCTGATCATCCCCACGCTGTTCGGCATCCTGCTGATCAATTTCGTGATCATCCAGGCCGCGCCCGGCGGCCCGGTGGAACAGATGATCGCCAAGCTCGAGGGTTTCGAAGGCGCCACCAGCCGGATCGCCGGCGGCGGCGCCGAAGTCTCGGTGGCCGGGTCCAGCTACCGCGGGGCCCAGGGCCTGGACCCGGCCCTGGTCAAGGAAATCGAGAAGATGTACGGCTTCGACAAGTCGGCGCCGGAACGCCTGTGGATCATGATCAAGAACTACGCGACCCTGGATTTCGGCGACAGCTTCTTCCGCGACGCCAAGGTGGTCGACCTGATCCGCGAAAAGCTCCCGGTGTCGATCTCCCTGGGGCTATGGAGCACCCTGATCATGTACCTGGTGTCGATCCCCCTGGGGATCGCCAAGGCCACTCGCCACGGTAGCCACTTCGACGTCTGGACCAGCTCGGCGATCATCGTCGGCTATGCGATCCCGGCGTTCCTGTTCGCCATCCTGCTGATCGTGATGTTCGCCGGCGGCAGTTATTTCGACTGGTTCCCGCTGCGCGGCCTGACCTCGAACAACTTCGACCAGCTGAGCTGGGGCGGCAAGATCCTCGACTACTTCTGGCACCTGGCGCTGCCAGTGACCGCCCTGGTGATCGGCAACTTCGCCACCATGACCCTGCTGACCAAGAACAGCTTCCTCGACGAGATCAACAAGCAGTACGTGGTCACCGCCCGGGCCAAGGGCCTGACCAGGCGCCGCGTGCTGTACGGCCATGTGTTCCGCAACGCCATGCTGCTGGTGATCGCCGGTTTCCCCTCGGCCTTCATCGGCATCTTCTTTACCGGATCCTTGCTGGTGGAGGTGATCTTCTCCCTCGACGGCCTAGGCCTGATGAGCTTCGAGGCGGCGATCAACCGCGATTACCCGGTGGTGTTCGGCACCCTGTTCATCTTCACCCTGCTGGGGCTGGTGGTGAAACTGATCGGCGACCTGACCTACACCCTGGTCGACCCACGCATCGACTTCGAAAGCCGGGAGCATTGAGATGAACCTGTCCCCCCTCAATCGCCGGCGCTTCGAACTGTTCAAGGCCAACAAGCGCGGCTGGTGGTCGCTGTGGCTGTTCCTGATCCTGTTTGGCGCAAGCCTGGGCGCCGAGCTGATCGCCAACGACAAGCCGCTGGTGGTGCACTACGACGACGGCTGGTACTTCCCGGCGCTCAAGCGCTACCCGGAAACCACCTTCGGCGGCGAGTTCCCCCTGGAGGCCAACTACAAGAGCCCATATATCCGCGAACTGCTGGCGGCCAAGGACGCCTGGGTGCTGTGGGCGCCGATCCCGTTCAGCTACCAGAGCATCAACTACGATCTGAAAGTCCCGGCCCCCGCGCCGCCCTCGGCGGACAACCTGCTGGGCACCGACGACCAGGGCCGCGACGTGCTGGCGCGGGTGATCTACGGCTTCCGGGTGTCGGTGCTGTTCGCCCTGACCCTGACCATCCTCAGTTCGATCATCGGCGTCATCGCCGGGGCACTGCAGGGCTTCTATGGCGGCTGGGTCGACCTGGCCGGGCAGCGCTTCCTGGAGATCTGGTCCGGGCTGCCGGTGCTCTACCTGTTGATCATCCTCGCCAGCTTCGTGCAGCCGAACTTCTGGTGGCTGCTGGGGATCATGCTGCTGTTCTCCTGGATGAGCCTGGTGGACGTGGTGCGCGCCGAGTTCCTGCGCGGGCGCAACCTGGAATACGTGCGCGCCGCCCGCGCCCTGGGCATGCAGAACGGCGCGATCATGTTCCGCCATATCCTGCCCAACGCCATGGTCTCGACCATGACCTTCATGCCGTTCATCCTCACCGGCGCCATCGGCACCCTGACCGCCCTCGACTTCCTCGGTTTCGGCCTGCCCCCCGGTGCGCCGTCCCTGGGCGAACTGGTGGCCCAGGGCAAATCCAACCTGCAGGCGCCGTGGCTGGGCATCAGCGCCTTTGCCGTGCTGGCGATCATGTTGAGCCTGCTGGTATTTATCGGCGAGTCCGCTCGCGATGCCTTCGACCCGAGGAAATGAGATGAATCAGGACAATCTGATCGAAGTCCGCGACCTCGCCGTCGAATTTGGCGTCGGCGAGCACACGCAACGGGTGGTCGAGGGCATCAGCTTCGACATCAAGCGCGGCGAAACCCTGGCCCTGGTGGGCGAAAGCGGTTCCGGCAAGTCGGTGACCGCGCACTCGATCCTGCGCCTCTTGCCCTACCCGCTGGCCCGCCATCCGTCCGGGACCATCCAGTACGCCGGCCAGGATTTGCTGACCCAGAAAGAAAAAACCATCCGGCATATTCGCGGCAACCGCATCGCCATGATCTTCCAGGAGCCGATGACCTCGCTCAACCCGCTGCACAGCATCGAGAAGCAGATCAACGAGGTGCTGGGCCTGCACAAGGGCCTGATCGGCAAGGTCGCCACCCGGCGCACCCTGGAGCTGCTGGAACTGGTGGGCATCCCCGAGCCACACAAGCGCCTCAAGGCCCTGCCCCACGAGCTGTCCGGCGGCCAGCGGCAACGGGTGATGATCGCCATGGCCCTGGCCAACGAACCGGAACTGCTGATCGCCGACGAGCCGACCACCGCCCTCGACGTCACCGTGCAACTGAAAATCCTCGAACTGCTCAAGGAGCTGCAAGCGCGCCTGGGCATGGCCTTGCTGCTGATCAGCCACGACCTCAACCTGGTCCGGCGCATCGCCCACCGCGTCTGCGTGATGCAGCGCGGCTGCATCGTCGAACAGGCGTCCTGCGAAGAACTGTTCCGCGCGCCGCAGCATCCCTACACCCGCGAACTGCTGGCGGCCGAGCCCAGCGGCAAGCCGGCGAGCAATGTGGTCGGCCCGCCGCTGTTGCAGGTCGAGGACCTGAAGGTCTGGTTCCCGATCAAGAAAGGCCTGCTGCGTCACACCGTCGACCATGTGAAGGCGGTGGACGGCATCAACTTCAGCCTGCCCCAGGGCCAGACCCTGGGCATCGTCGGCGAAAGCGGCTCGGGCAAATCCACCCTGGGCCTGGCAATCCTGCGCCTGATCGGCAGCAAGGGCGCCATCCGCTTCGAAGGCCAGCAACTGGACGGCCTGTCGCAGCAGCAGGTGCGGCCGTTGCGCCGGGAGATGCAGGTGGTGTTCCAGGACCCCTTCGGCAGCCTCAGCCCGCGCATGTGCGTGAGCCAGATCGTCGGCGAAGGCCTGCGCATCCACAAGATCGGCAGCGCCGCCGAGCAGGAACAGGCGATCATCGAAGCGCTCAAGGAAGTGGGGCTGGACCCGGAAACCCGGCACCGCTACCCCCACGAGTTCTCCGGCGGCCAGCGCCAGCGCATCGCCATCGCCCGCGCCCTGGTGCTCAAGCCGGCGCTGATCCTGCTGGACGAGCCGACCTCGGCCCTCGACCGCACCGTGCAACGCCAGGTGGTGGAGCTGCTGCGCAAGCTGCAGGCCAAGTACAACCTGACCTACCTGTTCATCAGCCACGACCTGGCGGTGGTCAAGGCCCTGAGCCACCAGTTGATGGTGGTCAAGCATGGCCAGGTGGTGGAGCAAGGCGACGCACAGCACATCTTCGCCGCGCCGCAGCACCCCTACACCCGGCAGTTGCTGGAAGCCGCGTTCCTGGTGCCGAGCGCCGAGTGACCGCCACAGGATAAAAAACCGCCCTTGGGCGGTTTTTTATCGGCTGGACTTTCTCCCCGTCCAGCCCACACAGCCGTTTGACGAAAAAACCTCCATGGATCGGCGGCTACCCCTTTACCTGCGGCCCGAGGCCGGTCTGCTCATGGACTTGTCGGCATCCGCCAGCAAGGTTTCCACATCGACCGGCCGGGCCGGATCGAACTCGATCTGGCCGATGCTGAAACAGATGTCGTAAATGCACTGCTGGGTGGTGGTGCGCTCGTCGAGGATGGCCTGCAGGCGGGCGATGATCGCCAGCTTTTCCATCCGTTCCGAGCCGGTCAGCAGCACCGCGAAACGCTGGAACTCCAGATGCCCGACCACGTCGCTTTCGCGAAAGGCGATGCGCAGGCCATCGGCGAAGGTCTTGAGCGCCGCCTCGCCTTCTTCCGCCCCATAAGCGCGGGCGATACGGTAGATATCGTCAAGATCGAACAGCAGCAAGGTCGCCGGGCAGTTCAGGTCCTTGCAGGCCTGCAGCGCATCGCCGGCCAGCACCGCAAAGCCGTGGGGGTTGGGCAGCAGGGTCAGTTTATCGAGGTTGGCTACCTGCACCGCGGCCAGCTCCTGCTCGGCCCGGCGGTTCTGATCGCGCAACAGTTGCCGGGACGGGTCGTCCGCCTCCGGGGCTGGCACCGGGTTCGGTGCCTGGACAGGCTTGTCTGGGGAAAACATCGCACACTCCATTGGCGGGTATCACCTATAGAGCTTAGTTGCCGGGGCCTGCGACTGCCCCGCAACCAGCCCTCGCTGGGCGCTCCTGGCGTCAACTTCCGACCGCCGGACAGGGTCCGCCCGCCTCGGCCCAGCGCTTGAACTGGCTGACGAACACGTCGTGGGGCACCGGTACCGGCGCGCGATTGCCACCGGGATTCCAGCCCCAGAGCACCAGCTTGTCTTCGCTGACATGCTTGATCAGCGCGGCAAAGTCGCGATCGCCGTTGCTGGCCTTGTCCTTGATCATCTGGCACAGGCGGTCGGCCGGCAGGCCGATCCAGGCCATCTTGTGCGCCGCCGGCGGCAGGCTCCAGTGCGGTGCCCCCGGTGGCGCGTGCGGGCCGTAGCTGTCCGGCGGGTTGCTTGCGCCATGGCAGGCGGCGCACGGCAGCCCCGCCGCGCCCTTGCCGTCCAGGCCACGGACCACGGCCATGGCATGGGGCGTGCCGGCGTCGAACTGCAAGGGCGCATCCCCGGGAATGTGGCAGTTCTGGCAGCGCGGGCTCTGGAATACCTTCTGCACCGTCGCGAATGCCGCCAGCGCCGGTTCATCGGCGGCGAACAGGTCCGAGGCATAACCGCCCAGGCCGATCAGGATCAGCGAGCCGAGGAGCAGGTGGCGTTTCATCTCACACCCCCGCCAGTTGCAGCGGCAGCTCGCGCAGGCGCTGGCCGGTCAGGGCGAACACCGCATTGGCCACCGCCGGCGTCGTGGGCGGCACGCCCGCCTCGCCGATACCGCCGGGCTTCTCGCTGCTGGCGACTATGTGCACCTCGACCGCAGGCATCTCGTTCAGGCGCAACACCTGGAAGTCGTGATAGTTGGACTGCACCACCCGGCCGTCCTTGAAGGAAATGCGGCTGTGCAGGGCCATGCCCAGGCCGAAGGTGATGCCCGACTCCATCTGCGCGACGATGCTTTGCGGGTTCACCGCGATACCGCAATCCACCGCACAGACCACCCGGTGCACGCGAATCCGCTCGGCCTCCTGGGACACCTCGGCCACCTGCGCCACGTAGCTGCCGAAGGACTCATGCACCGCCACGCCCAGGGCATGGCCATTGGGCACGGGCTTGCCCCAGCCGGCCTTCTCCACCGCCAGGTTGAGCACGCCCAGGTGCCGTGGGTGATCCTTGAGCAGGGTGCGGCGGTATTCCACCGGGTCCTTGCCCACCGCGGCGGCCATCTCGTCGATCAACGATTCGACGACGAACGCGGTGTGGGTATGGCCCACGGAACGCATCCATAGCACGGTGATGCCGGTCATCGGCGAATGCAGGTCGACCCTGTGGTTCGGCGTGCCCTTCAGGTAAGGCCCGTCCGCCAGGCCCTCGACCGAGGTGTTGTCGATGCCGTTCTTGACGAAGCTGGCCTCGAACGAGGTGCCGGCCATGATCGACTGCCCCACCAGCACATGCTGCCAGGCCAGCGGCAGGCCCTGGGCGTCCAGGCCGACCTGCGCCTGATGCAGGAACGCCGAACGGAAATAGCCGCCGCGCACGTCGTCCTCCCGCGACCAGACAGTTTTCACCGGGGCGGCGGCAGCCTTGGCCACCTCCACCGCCTCACTGACGAAGTCCGAGGTCGGGTTGGCCCGACGGCCGAAACCGCCACCCAAAAATTGCGTGTGGATCTGCACCTGTTCCGGCTTGAGCCCGGTGATCTTCGACGCGACCATCTGGTCCAGGGTCTGGAACTGGGTGCCGGTCCAGATCTCGCACTTGTCGGCGCCGATGCGCACCGTGCAGTTGAGCGGTTCCATCGGCGCATGGGCCAGGTACGGCACGCTGTATTCGGCCTTGAGCACCTGCGTCGCCTTGGCCATGCTCCCGGCCGCATCGCCGGCCTCGGCGGCCTTGGTCCCGGGGGTCAGCGCCAGTTTGCGAAAGCTCTGCATCAGGCTTTCGCTGCTCATGTTGGCGTTCGGCCCCAGGTCCCATTCGGCCTTGAGCGCATCGCGCCCCTGCTTGGCCGCCCAGTAATGCTCGGCGACCACCGCCACGCCCGTGGGCACCTGGAGCACCTTGATCACCCCGGGCACCGCCAGCGCCGCCTGGGGATCGAACGACTTGAGCGTGCCGCCGAACACCGGCGAACGCAGGACCACGGCGGTCAGCAGGCCATCGAAATACATGTCCATGCCGAACTGCGCGCGGCCGGTGATTTTCTCCGGGGTGTCCAGGCGCGGGGTCGGCTTGCCAATCAGCCGCCAGTCCTTGGCCTCCTTCAAGCGCAACGAGGCCGGCTCCGGCACCGGCAACTGCCCGGCGTCGTTGGCCAGGTCGCCGTAGCTCAGGCGCTGGTCGCCGGCCACCACCCAGCCCTGCTCGGTGCGCAGGGTCGAGGGCGCCACCTGCAGGCGCTTGGCCGCCGCCTCGATCAGCATCTGCCGGGCCGCGGCGCCGGCTTGGCGATAGCGGTCGAACTCCATCCAGGTCGAGGTCGAGCCGCCGGTGATCTGCATCCCGCCGAACGCCGGCAAGCCATACACCGCGGCGGCCGGCGCGTGCTCGACGCGGATCTTCGACCAGTCGGCATCCAGTTCCTCGGCGATCAGCATCGACAGCCCGGTCCAGATGCCCTGGCCCATTTCCGAATGGCCGAGCACCACGGTGACCACCCCGTCCGGAGCGATGCGCAAGAACGCATTGGGCACGAATTCTTCGCTCGCCGCCCGGGCAAAACGATTGGCTCCCGGGATGACGAACGCCACCACCAGCCCGCCGCCGAGCAGCGCGCCACCTTTGAGAAATCCACGACGCGATGCAGTGATCATGCCTTGCCCCTCTTAATGCCGACTCAGCCGATTTCAGCGGCGCGCTTGACCGCCGCGCGGATCCTTGGGTAGGTGCCGCAGCGGCAGATATTGCCGGACAACGCCTGGTCGATATCGCTGTCGGTGGGCGACGGGATCTTCGCCAGCAAGGCCGCGGCCGACATGATCTGCCCCGACTGGCAGTAACCGCACTGCACCACGTCCAGCTCGGCCCAGGCGCGCTGCACCGGGTGCGAGCCGTCTGCCGACAGGCCTTCGATGGTGAGGATCTTCTGCCCGTTGGCCACTGTCGCGGCCGGGGTCACGCAGGAACGCAGCGGCGCGCCGTCGACATGCACGGTACAGGCGCCGCATTGCGCCATGCCGCAGCCGAACTTGGTGCCGGTCAGGTGCGCCACATCGCGCAGCACCCAGAGCAGCGGCATGTCCGCGGGCACCTCGAGCTGCTGGTCCTTGCCATTGATATTGAGTGTCAGCATGCGCAACTCCTCAGGCCGAGGGGGGACAGGATTCACGGGATCCTGGAGCGGTGTCGCTGTGGCCGAAGGCCTACGCGCGCCGCGAGGTTTTCCATACAGCTAAGCGCAGTTTGCCGAACAGGTCGGATTCTGCGACCGCCGGTCATGCACCCGTCGCCCCCGGATGAAGGGCAGTGAGTTGTCGATCTACGGCAACCCCGGACGACTATCGGCTGACTACGCTTGCCCAAGCGTGGATCACCTGCCGAGGAGAACCGTCATGTCGCACATTCATCGCATCACCCCCTGCCTGTGGTTCGACCACCAGGCCGAAGCCGCCGCCCAGTTCTACTGTTCGGTCTTCGAGCACTCGCGCATCACCGCCCTCACCCACTACGGCAAGGCCGGCTTCGAGTTCCACGGCCGCCCCGAAGGCTCGGTGATGACCGTGTCCTTCGAGCTCGACGGGCAGACCTTCACCGGCCTCAACGGCGGTCCGGTGTTCCAGTTCAACGAAGCGGTCTCGCTGCAGGTCAACTGCCAGAACCAGGGCGAAATCGATCATTTCTGGAACGCCCTGTCCTACGGCGGCGCGCCCGAGGCCCAGCAGTGCGGCTGGCTCAAGGACAAGTTCGGGCTGTCCTGGCAGATCGTGCCCTGCGCGCTGAACCACTGGATGACCGACCCCGACACGGCCAAGTCGCAGCGGGTGATGCAGGCCCTGCTGCAGATGAAAAAACTCGATATCGCCGCGCTGGAACGAGCCTTCGCCGGCGAGAGCTAATACACTCGGTGGCCGACGCTTGCCGATGGGATGCCTTTGATGAAGCCGAGCTTGAGCCACAGCCCCGATACCGCCCCGCAGTTCTGGCGCGATGCGGCGCTGCCCTTTATAGAGGCCCGCTCGATCGCCGACGGGCGCAAGGTCTGTTACGCCCGGCATGCCCACGAGCATTTTTCCATCGGCGCCATCACCGCCGGGTACAGCACCTACCTGCACGAGCAGGCGCAATTTCGCATCGGCGCCGGCACCGTGGTGCTGATGAACCCCGGCGAAGTGCACGCCTGCAACCCGATCGACGACCAACCCTGGTCGTATCTCATGCTCTATGTCGACACTTCCTGGCTGACCGACCTGCAGCATCAGCTGGGGTTCAGCCAGGACCTGGGCTTTCGCGCCTTTTCCACGCCCCACAGCGACGACCCCAAACTCTATGCCGGGCTCAACCGCTTGTATGAAGTGCTGGTGGACGAACAGCCCGAGACGCTGCACAAGCACAGCGCCACGGTGGCGTTTTTCAGCGACCTGCAGCAGCGCCTGAACCCGGCAAGCCGGCCGCCACGCGAGCGCAACCAGAAACTGCAACGGGCCGCCGACTACATTCGCCAACACTGCACCCGCTCGCTGAAGCTGGAGGAAATCTGCCAGGCCGCCGAGCTGTCGCCGTCCTACCTGATCCGCGCCTTCAAGCAGCATTACGGCATGACGCCCCACGCGTTCGTGGTCAACCAGCGGGTGCAGTTCGCCCAGTCCCGGTTGCGTGACGGCGAGCCGATCGCCGATGTGGCCCTGGAAGCCGGCTTCGCCGACCAGGCGCACTTCCAGCGCGCCTTCAAGCAGCACCTGGCGGCGACGCCGGGGCAATATCGCGGGTGATTGACAGACCTGACGCCCTCATCGCGAGCAAGCTCGCTCCTACAGAGGACGCGATCTCTGTAGGAGCGAGCTTGCTCGCGATAAAGCCAACGCCGATTCAAGGCAACAACAGATATACCGCGCTCGCCGCCAGCAGCGCCGCCATGCTGCGGTTGAACAGGCGCATGCCCTTGGGGTTGCTCAGGTACTGGCGCAAAAAAGTCCCGGCGTAGGCCCAGCAGGCAATCGACAGGTAGCAGATCACGAAGTACACCAGCGCGAACTGCCACACCAGCAGCGCCTCGCCATTGGCGGCAAAGGCCCCCATGCCGGCGACGCAGGCCAGCCAGGCCTTGGGGTTGAGCCATTGCATGATCGCGCCGTACCAGGCCGACGGCGCCTTGGCCTTGTCGTCGCTGCTCAGCCGGCCGTCGTCCACCGCCAGCTTCCAGGCCATGAACAGCAGGAAGGCCACCCCGAACAACTGGATGCCGCGAGTGAGGAACGGCCATAGCCGCAACAACTCATGCAAACCCAGGCCGATCAACACCAGCAACAGGACAAAGCCCAGGGTCGCGCCACCGACATGCCGCAGGCTGGCGCGAAAGCCGAACTGCGCGCCGGAACTCAGGGCCACGATATTGACCGGGCCGGGGGTAATCGAAGAGGCTAGCGCGAAGGCCGCCATGGAAAACACTACGCTCATCACACACCTTCAAAGGATCAATCGGGGAGTCCGGTGACCAAGGTAGGTGCGCAGGCCGCCCCCTGTATTGAAGAAAAACACCCCTGGCTCACGGACGAATCCCATGCCCGACGCGCTCACCCTCAACGCCCGCCCGCGCTACAGCCTTGGCGCCCCATGCCCGTTCGCGGCCCAGGCTGCGTCGCCCGACGAACCTGCCCGGAGCCTGGAACCATGAGCCAGATCGAACTGCACCCGGCCCAGCGCGACGAACTGGAATGCATCGAAAACCTGATGCAGTTCTTCATGTACGAATTCAGCGAGTGGCTGCCGCTCAAGCTCGGCCGCCACGGTCTGTTCCAGATCCAGCCGAAGACCGAATACTGGCGCCAGCCCGGCACCCGTCCCTGGCTGCTGCGGGTCGACGGCGAGTTGGCGGGCTTTGCCATAGTCGACGACCAGGTGCACTTCGCCGAGACGCAGTACAACCTCGCCTACTTCTTCGTGGTCCGGCGCTTTCGCGGTCGCGGCATCGGCCGACAGGTGGTGACGCGACTGCTGGAACTGCTGCCCGGGCAGTGGCAGATCGTCCACATCGACGACAACCGTCCGGCCCGGGATTTCTGGGCCCGGGTCATTCCCACGCTCGTCGGCGACGCCTACAGCTGTCATCCAATCACGGCAGACGGCTACCCCTGCACCCTGTATAAATTCCACACCCCGACATCGCCCGGGCAATGATCGAGGCCCGAAAAGCCTCGCCCAGCCCCCAGGCACCGGCATGCCCCCCCTGAGCCACGGCAGTCGGCTGATTAACGCAAAATGCCGCTCCAGAGCCCTGCGACCGTTGCTTCGCCGAGCAAAAAAATATCACGCGTGAGTCATTGAGCCATAACAAAATCCCCTGTAATGTTCTCACGCGTGATACGTGCACAACGGAGTCACCCCATGAAAAAGACCCTCCCGGCCAGTCAGCCTGCTGACCTACCGGCTTCCTCAGAGAGTCGACAAGGAGAGCGCTCGAAAGCTTCCAGCAGTAAGGCCTCCAGCAACAGGGCCCCCAGCAAGGCTTCCGCCAAGAAGCCGTCGAGCTTCTACATGAAGCAGATGCGCGCGGGCCTGAGTGCCGCTGGTTATGTGAAACACGAAACCTGGGTACTTCCGGAAAACCGGAGCGTGCTCAAGCACATTGAGAAGAAGCTGCGCCAACCCCTGATCGGCGGCGCACCGGTATTGGAGAATGACATGATCGCAGGTGAAAACTGGACCATCGACCGCCTCTTCGGCGCCTTGCAGGCCCTGGACGAAGTGACCTCGAACGAAATCGGCCTGAGCCTGATTCAAGGCGCCGAGCCAAGCATCAAGCTGGAAATGCACGACTTCGGCGGCCTGCCGATCTACATCGCGGTGGTCGGCGAGCAGATCATCGTCGACACCGTGCTGGTGGACCTGGAGTCGATCAACGACGTCGCCCGCTTCAATGACGCGGTGCTGCGCAGCCGGGAGATGTTCCCCCTCTCCTCGATCGGCATCGAGTCCATGCCCAACGGCCAGACCGTCTACAACATGTTCGGCGCCCTGAGCGCCAGCTCGAACCTGACCAACGTGGTGACCGAGGTCAAGACCCTGGTGGACAACGTCCAACGCGCCACCGAAGCCTTCGAAAGCTTCTTCAACTGATTGCCGAGAATCCGGAGTACACCTACATGACTCAGTCCATCTGGAACAAACTGTTCACCGCCCTGCGCGGCGGCGCCAACGAAGTCGGCGAAAGCATCGCCGACCAGCAGGCCCTGCGCATCCTCGACCAGGAAATCCGCGACGCCGACAACGCCCTGTCCAACGCCAAGCGCGAGCTGGTCACCATCATGGCCAAGCACAAACTGTCTTCGGAGCGAGTCAGCGAATTCACCGCGAAGATCGCCGACCTGGAATCCAAGGCCGTAGCCTCGCTGCAGGCCAACCGCGAAGACCTGGCCCTGGAAGTCGCCGAAGCCATCTCGACCCTGACCACCGGCCTGGAAGCGGAACAAAAGCAAGCCAGCGAATTCGGCGCCTACGCCGAGAAGATGCGCAAGGACATCGGCAAGGCCGAAGCGCGCATCCGCAGCCTGCGCCAGCAAGTGGACATGGCCAAGGCCCGCGAGAGCGTGCAGAAA
Organism: Pseudomonas sp. NFPP07; assembly: GCF_900115645.1. Taxonomy (NCBI): domain Bacteria; kingdom Pseudomonadati; phylum Pseudomonadota; class Gammaproteobacteria; order Pseudomonadales; family Pseudomonadaceae; genus Pseudomonas; species Pseudomonas sp. NFPP07. Next base: position 35,702 of record NZ_FOXG01000005.1, on the reverse strand, counting down.
GCCCAGGTCAGCGCCTCGATCGCCAGCGGCGGCGCCAACGGCAAGCTGGAAACCGCGGTCAACACCCTGAACCGCCTGCAGGCCAAGCAAGACCAGCGCGCGGCGGAAATGGAAGCCCAGGAGCAACTGGCCGATTCGAGCAATGGCAACGACCTGGAACGCCGCCTGCGCGAAGCCAACATCGTGCCGGACCAGGGCAGTGCCAACGCCATCCTCGAGCGCCTGAAAAAGCAGCAGTCCGCCGAGTAAACAGCGCTGTTGCACCACTCAACCTGTAGGAGCGCAGCTTGCTCGCGATGGTCGTTAACGATGTCGCGTACTGCCTGGATGAGCGCGGCGCCCTCCAGTCCATCGCGAGCAAGCTGCGCTCCTACAGTGAATCGCCTGTGTTTTTTCGGCCTCCTGGAGGGCCTCGATGGCCGTTGCAAATGGTTTCAAGACCCTGGCGGGCCTGGCCCTGGTAATGATCGCCGCACAGGTGCTCAACAGCCTGAGCGGCTACAGCCTGAATCTCTTCGGCCTGATCCCGCGCACCCTGCAGGGTTTGCCGGGGATACTCGCCTCGCCCTTTCTCCACGGCTCCTTTACCCACCTGACCGCCAACCTGGTGCCCTTCCTGATCCTCGGCGCCATGGTGATCGCCGAAGGCCAGCGGCGCTTCGTGGTGGTCAGCCTGATCATCATCCTGCTCGGCGGCGCGCTGGTCTGGCTGTTCGGCTTCAGGGGCATCCACGTTGGCGCCAGCGCCTGGGTCTTCGGCCTGTGGGCCTACATCCTCACCCGCGCCTGGTTATTGCGCAGCTGGAGCAGCCTGCTGGCCGCCGCGGTGACGATGTTTCTGTATTCCGGCCTGGTCCTGGGGTTCCTGCCACGGGCCGGGGTGTCCTTCGAAGGGCACATCTTTGGCGCCTTCGCGGGGTTCATCGCAGCAAAAATGCTTTTATCCGGCGCCAAGCCGATGTCTAATGCCGCGCGGCAATGAGCCATGCCTTGCCCGGGCACGGCGCGCTGCATCACGGATAGATCTGCTCATCAGGAAATCAGGGATTCGATGTCGATTTTCATCTTGCTTCGGGTATACGCGGCCACCTTCTTCCAGCGCTTCGGCTGGATGGGCCTGGCCATCGCGCTCGGCGTGCATGCCGCGACCTCCTATCTCGGCCTGGTGGCCCTGGGCGAGCAGCACCTCACCGCGCCCGCGACCTTCATCTATTTCTATTTCACCACCACCCTGACCGTGGGTTATGGCGACCTGTCGCCACAATCCGCCGCTGGCCGAGTGTTCGTCGCCGTGTGGGTGATGCTCGGCGGCATCGCGCTGCTGACCGCGGCCATCGGCAAGACCACCAGCAGCGTTATCGAAGTATGGAGAAAAGGCATGAAAGGCAAAGGCGACTTCACCGGCAAGACCGGGCATACCGTGCTGGTCGGCTGGGAAGGCGCGTCCAGCGAGCGGGTGATCGAACTGCTGCTGCAGGACGAAACCTCCAACGACAACCTGATCGTCATCTGCGACGCCTGCCTCGACGAGAACCCGATGCAGGGCAAGGCCGCCTTCATCAAGGGCGAAAGCCTGTCGTCCGCGGCCCTGCTGTTGCGCGCCGGGGTGCCCGGCGCCGAACGGGTGCTGGTGCGCACCAGCTCCGACGACCTGACCCTGGCCAGCGTGCTGGCGATCAACCAGCTGCGCCCCAGCGGCCATGTGGTCGCCCACTTCAACGACAGCGAAATCGCCACCCTGGCCGCCTCCTACGCCCCCAAGCTGGAGTGCACCTCGAGCATGGCCATCGAAATGCTGGTGCGCTCCTCCCAGGACCCGGGCTCCTCGGTGGTGATCAACGAACTGCTGTGCGTCGGCCAGGGCGCCACCCAATACGTCATGCGCCTGCCCGAGACTTACGAAGGCCGTTTCGCCGAGCTCTACGTACACCTCAAGGAACGCTACAACGCCACCCTGATCGGCTACCGCGCCCGCGGCGCGCAACACCCGCAGATCAACCCGCACAGCGATACGCGGATCCAGGGCGGCGAACTCTTCTACATCGCTTCCACCCGCCTCAAGGACATCGACAATGGGATGGTTTAAACGCTTTCTGGGGCTCCAGGCCCCGGCCACCACAGGCTCGAGTTTCGCCACCGGCCCACTGGGCCTGAGCATGGGCGCGGGCGTCCGCTTCGACGCCAGCCTCAAGCTGCTGCTCGCCGACAACAGCCGCGTGGCGATTCCCGGCGACCAGGCGGTCTACAGCGAAGGCCTGGTGGACCTGGGCCAGTCCGAATGGCTGTCGCGCTACTACCTGGACGACGAGGACTACTGGCTGCAGGTGCACACCAGCGGCGGCATCGACGGCCAGGTCAAATCGATCATCCTGTTCAACTACCTGAGCAACCAGGCCGTCAACAGCGAAGCCGAGCTGCGGCGCCTGGCCGGCCCGAACAGCCTGATCGGCCAGCCCACCTACAGCCTCGACGGCGTCGAGTACCTGCGCGAATGGGGCACCGAAGCCGGACAGACCGAGCTGGTGCCGCTGCGCGAGCAGGTGTCCAAGCCGGACGAGACCTTCGCCTTCGAAAGCCATTCGATGCTCTATGCCCGCGACACCGGCCTGACCAATCGCCGCGAGTTCCTGCTGTTTTCCGTGGAGCAATACGCCGACGGCACCGTCAGCCTGGTGACCTCCCTCGGTATTTCCCTGTACATGACCGACCTGCAAACCCTCTGACAAGGACCAGAACCCATGCTTGAAGCCCTTTCCATCTCCCTGAACAAATTCGCCGTGGTCGGTTTCCTGACCTACATCCTCGGCGCGGCCGTGCTGTTCGCCCTGTTCCAGTTCGTCTACACCCGCCTGACGCCGCACAAGGAATTCCAGCTGATCCGCGAGGGCAACGTCTCCGCCGCCATCGCCCTGGGCGGCGCCATCATCGGTTTCGCCATCCCGGCGAGCAATGTCATCGCCTACTCCATCAGCCTGCTGGACTTCGCCGTCTGGGCGCTGATCGCCGCCGTGGTGCAACTGCTGGCGTTCCTGATGACCAGCCTGGTGCTCAAGGGCACTTCGCAGCGCATCCGCAACGGTGAAATCGCCGCCGGCATCTATGTCGCCGCCGTGGCCATCAGCGTCGGCCTGCTCAACGCCGCCTGCATGACCCCTTCGCAGAACTGATCGACCGCACGGAGCCCTCGATGAAACGAAGCCAATACGTTCAGCTCTCCCTGGCCGCCTCGGTGGCGCTGGCGATCTCGGGCTGCAACTCGGAGCCGGAGACCCTCGCGGTCCAGCAGAAATTCAACTTCCAGTCGGTGCAGGAATGCGTGGACGGCAAGATCGCCGTGGACGTCTGCTCCGATGCCTATATCAAGGCCATGGCGGAGCACCGCGCTCAGGCGCCGGTCTACGACAACCAGGCCGACTGCGATGCCGACTTCGTCGAAAACTGGTGCCAGGTGGACTCCAGCGGCAAGTTCGTGCCCAAGCTCGGCGGCTTTGAAATCAACGCCCAGGGCGCCTTCACCCGCGAACAGCTGGCGGCAGCCGGGGTCAGCCCCGAGGCTGGCCGCAGCTCGTCGTTCAGCAGCAATGACAGCGGCCTGCTCACCGGCCTGCTGATCGGCAACCTGCTCAGCGGCGGTAGCCGCAACTATTACTCCGAGCCGGTCTACCGCTATCGCGACGACCGCGGCAGCTACGCCAACTCGACGCTCAACCAGCGCATCGCCAGCGGCTCGACCTTCTCCAAGTCACGCCAGGCGCAGTCGGGCAGCGGCTTCCGGACCAACACCCGGCCGATGTCCGTGTCCTCCTCCACCTCCCGCGGCGGCTTCGGCAGCCAGGCCAGCGCCCGCAGCGGCTGGGGCGGCTCCAGCTCCTCGAGCTGGAGTTCGGGACGCTCGAGCAGCTAAGGAAGCGCGCCATGAAGAAGATCCCCTGCAACGAACGCCCGGACTGGCGACAGACCGCGGAAAAACTCGGTTTCCTGTTCCACACCATCGACGGCGAAGCCTACTGGGACGAAAGCGCCTACTACCAGTTCAGCCTCAAGCAGATCGAGGACGACCTGGAAGACCCGACCACCGAGATCCATGAGATGTGCATGGACCTGGTGGACCGGGTGGTGCGCAGCGAGGCCCTGCTCGATCGCCTGAGCATCCCGCCGGCCTTCTACGACATGATCCGCACTTCATGGCTCGAGGGTCACCCGCACCTCTATGGCCGCCTGGACTTTTCCTATAACGGCCAGGGCCCGGCCAAGCTGCTGGAACTCAACTACGACACGCCCACCAGCCTCTATGAAACCGCGGCGTTCCAATGGGGCTGGCTGGAGCAGAACATCGAGCGCGGCCTGCTGCCGCGGCATGCCGACCAGTTCAACAGCATCGACACCCGGCTGCACCAGGCTTTCGCCCAGCTGGGGATCAAGCGTCCATTCTATTTCGCCTCGATGAAGGATTCGGTGGAGGACCGCGCCACCACCGACTACCTGCGCCTGATCGCGGAAAAGGCCGGCATCGAGTCGCGGCACATCGATGTGGAAGACATCGGCCTCACCGCCGAAGGCCGCTTCGTCGACCTGCAGGACCGCTGGATCCCGCACCTGTTCAAGCTGCACGCCTGGGAGTTCATCTTCCACGAGCCCTTCGGCGCGGCGATCGCCGCCAGCGACACGCAGTTCTTCGAGCCGGCGTGGAAATCCATCCTCTCCAACAAGGGCATCCTGCCGCTGCTCTGGGAAGCCCACCCGGGCCACCCGAACCTGCTGGAAACCCACCTGGACCCGCACCCGCAACACGAGGTGCCCAAGGGCTGGGTGCGCAAGCCGTTCTTTTCCCGCGAAGGCGCCAACATCGAGTTGCGCACCCCGCAGGACGAGGTGGTCAAGGAAGACGGTCCCTACACCGACGCGCCCTACATCCTGCAGTCCTTCGCCCCGCTGCCGCGCTTTGGCGACAGCTACACCCTGATCGGCTCCTGGGTCATCGGCGACCAGGCCGCCGGTATCGGCGTGCGTGAAGACGACAGCCTGATCACCAAGGACTCCAGCCGCTTCCTGCCGCACCTGATCCTCGACTGATATATCCGCCGGGGCGCGCAATGCGCCTCGGCCTGTTTCTCAACGGCTACAGCACAATAACTATCTCCAGCATTGTTATGGCCGTCATTCAGAACTGCCTTATATAACTTGCCCATCATTTATCTGAGTTCCGCTACAGACCTTACTTAAAGCTGAACGAACATATGATTCGTGGCAATTTAATCTTGACTTGACAGGTGGCCCTGAGTAAATTGCGCGGGCCGGCCAAACCGGCCTTTTTTCAACTCACAAAAGAAGCCAATGGACACAGTATCTAGACGCTGTCTGGTCGATGCGCTTGCGCAAGGCTGGGCACTTAACCCAGAACATGACGGGACTCGACTTTTCGGTCGGGTGAGCTGCGCTAGAGCTTGACGCTCCTTCGTAACTTGCCTTCACCGGAGCCAGTCCGGTCGCGAGGCAACTGTTATGAACTTCAAATCCACTGTAATGCCCGGCGTACGTGCCTTTGCATCGACCATGCGGGTCAAGCCCTGCGCTGAGCGCGCGGCCGTTTCCCGGGTCGGCACCCTGTATTCCACCCCCTCCTCGCAAACCCGGCCGCGGGCCAACTGGCGCGTCTGCCCGGTCACCTGCCGGCTCCAGCAACGCTGGAGTTTCGACGACAGCCAGGACCCTCAGAGTCGGAGCCTGGCCGGCCTCCTCATGCAGGCCGGCCTGCTGCTGAGCCTGTCCCGGGACTCGCACTTCTAGTTTAATCGAAGGCACTTTCAAGTCCTTCCTGAACGTTTTCCTTAATAAGGAATTCGGCAACTTCCTATTGCCTGCTTACAACTAAAAGTTGGTGGTCATTGTTATGGACGAAGCCAGTAGTAGGTTCGTCGCCTGTTCATATTCATTGAATAGGCGGCGAACGTTAAAACCAATAAAACGCAACTACCTGAATCGATCGCTTACTTGCGGCTCGACATACGTTCGCTCGTCTTTGAATAGGTGAGTGGTCTGTGTGTCGTGCCGCAAGCCTGCGGCAGGAGCACACGTAATGACTACGGTAAAAACCCGCACCGCCTCCTCGCAAAACCCCACCCGCGACGACACCCGGCTGTCGATGCGCGCCGCCCGCGAAGCGCAGAACAGCCTTGGCGTGACCCTGGACAACGTCAAGTCGAACGCCAACGGCCTGACCGAACTCGACGCCGAAGGCCGCCTGCAGCGCGACGGCTTCAACGAAGTGGCCCACGACCGGCCGCCGCATGCCCTGGTGCAGTTGCTGCAAGCCTTCAACAACCCGTTCATCTATGTGCTGATGACGCTGACCGCCATCAGCTTCTTCACCGACTTCTGGCTGCCCCTGCAAGCCGGCGAGGAAACCGACCTGACCGGGGTGATCATCGTCCTGGTCATGGTCCTGGTCAGCGGCCTGATGCGTTTCTGGCAGGAGTACCGCTCGGCCAAGGCCGCCGAGGCGCTCAAGGCCATGGTGCGGACCACCGCCACCGTGCTGCGGCGCGAGCAGATGGGCATGAAAGCCGCGCTGCGCGAAGTGCCGATGCGCGACCTGGTGGTCGGCGACATCGTGCAACTGTCGGCCGGCGACATGATTCCCGCCGATATCCGCCTGATCGAATCCCGCGACCTGTTCATCAGCCAGGCGGTGCTGACCGGCGAGGCGCTGCCGGTGGAGAAGTACGACACCCTGGGCGCAGTGCAGGAGAAATCCGCCCATCGCACGGCAGCCGACCAACAGGACCTGCTCGACCTGCCGAACATCTGCTTCATGGGCACCAACGTGGTCAGCGGCACCGCCACCGCGGTGGTGGTGGCCACCGGATCGCGCACCTACTTCGGTTCCCTGGCGCGCTCCATCGTCGGCTCGCGGACCCAGACCGCCTTCGACCGCGGGGTGAACAGCGTCAGCTGGCTGCTGATCCGCTTCATGCTGGTGATGGTGCCGGTGGTGCTGCTGATCAACGGTTTCACCAAGGGTGACTGGGCCGAAGCCTTCATGTTCGCCCTGGCGGTGGCCGTCGGCCTGACCCCGGAAATGCTGCCGATGATCGTCAGCGCCAACCTGGCCAAGGGCGCCGCGGCCATGGCCAAGCGCAAGGTGGTGGTCAAGCGCCTCAACGCGATCCAGAACTTCGGCGCCATGGACGTGCTGTGCACCGACAAGACCGGCACCCTGACCCAGGACCGGATCATCCTCGAGCACCACGTCGATATCAGCGGCAGCCGCTGCGACCAGGTGCTGCAACTGGCCTGGCTCAACAGCTACCACCAGAGCGGCATGAAGAACCTGATGGACCGCGCGGTGGTGAGCTACGCCGAAAACAACCCGAAGTTCAGCGCGCCCGATGCCTGGAGCAAGGTCGATGAACTGCCGTTCGATTTCGTCCGCCGGCGCCTCTCGGTGATCCTCGCCGACGCCAGCGGCCATCACCTGCTGGTGTGCAAGGGCGCGGTCGAGGAAATGCTCGACACCGCCACCCGGGTGCGCCAGGACGGCGTCACCGTGGCCCTCGACGCCGGGCGCCGGGCGGCGCTGCTGGAGCTGGCCGAGGAATACAACCGCGATGGTTTCCGCGTGCTGCTGGTCGGCACCCGCGACCTGGCGCCGGGGCAGACCCGCCAGCAATACAGCGCCAGCGACGAGCGCGAGCTGATCATCGAAGGCTTCCTGACCTTCCTCGATCCGCCCAAGGAAACCGCCGGCCCGGCCATCGCCGCGCTGCGCGAAAACGGCGTGACGGTGAAGGTGTTGACCGGCGACAACCCGATCGTCACCGCGAAGATCTGCCGCGAGGTCGGCCTGGAAGTCGGCCAGCCGCTGCTCGGGCGGGATATCGAGCACATGGACGACGCGGTGCTCGCGCGCCTGGTGGAAGAACGCACGGTATTCGCCAAGCTCACCCCGCTGCAGAAATCCCGGGTGCTCAAGGCCCTGCAGGCCAACGGGCATACCGTGGGCTTCCTCGGCGACGGCATCAACGACGCCCCGGCGCTGCGCGACGCCGACGTCGGTATCTCGGTGGACAGCGGCACCGACATCGCCAAGGAATCGGCGGACATCATCCTCCTGGAAAAGAGCCTGATGGTCCTCGAAGAAGGCGTGATCAAGGGCCGCGAGACCTTCGGCAACATCATGAAGTACCTGAACATGACCGCCAGCTCCAACTTCGGCAACGTGTTCTCGGTGCTGGTGGCCAGTGCGTTCATTCCGTTCCTGCCGATGCTGGCGATCCACCTGCTGCTGCAGAACCTGATGTACGACATCTCCCAGCTGTCGCTGCCGTGGGACAAGATGGACAAGGAGTTCCTGCGCAAGCCGCGCAAGTGGGACGCCAAGAACATCGGGCGCTTCATGCTGTGGATCGGGCCGACCTCATCGATCTTCGACATCACCACCTTCGCCCTGATGTGGTTCGTGTTCGCCGCCAACAGCGTGGAAATGGCCGCCCTGTTCCAGTCCGGCTGGTTCATCGAAGGCCTGCTCTCGCAGACCCTGGTGGTGCACATGCTGCGCACCCAGAAGATCCCGTTCATCCAGAGCACCGCGGCGCTGCCGGTGATGCTGATGACCGGCCTGGTGATGGCCCTGGGCATCTACGTGCCGTTCTCGCCGCTGGGTGCAATGGTCGGCCTGGTACCGCTGCCGTGGGAATACTTCCCTTGGCTGGTCGGCACCCTGCTGTGCTACTGCGTCGTCGCCCAGACCATGAAGACCCTCTACATCCGTCGCTTCAAGCAATGGTTCTGAGGGCCTGACGGTCCGCTTTGCTGCCATCGCGAGCAAGCTCGCTCCTACAGCCCCCCCCCTTGTAGGAGCGAGCTTGCTCGCGATAGCCGCAAAGCGGCGCTACCCCAGGCACCGCCCATCCAGGTATCGCAAACACCGGGCCCCGCCCAAGTGGAGCACCCAGCATGAAACCGATCATCGAGCTGCTGTCATCGGCCGAACGCGCCTTGCGCGCGCTGCTGGTAATCGTCCTGGAACGGATCGCCACCCTGCTGACCAAGGCCAGTGTGCGGCTATATGCCCGGGGCCTGCTGAGCGGGGTCGAGATCCGCCTGCTGCTGGGCCTTGCCAGCGCTCTTCATCGCCGCTGCATCCGCCTGCTGCGATCCGCCAAGCCATGAAACACACAAGGGAGAGTCCTCATGTCGGGAACTACTCTGCTGATCAACCTCGCTGGCTCCATCGCCCTGCTGCTGTGGGGCACCCAGATGATTTCCTCGGCGCTGCTGCGCGGCTTCGGCACCCAGCTGCGCCAGTGGCTGGGGCAGCACCTGAACAACCGCTGGATGGCCCTGCTGTCCGGCATCGCCATCACCGGGGTCCTGCAAAGCAGCACCGCGGTGAGCCTGATGGCCAGCTCCTTTACCGCCACCGGCACCCTGGGCCTGGCCCCCGCGCTGGCGGTGATGCTCGGGGCCAATATCGGCTCGACCCTGGTGGTGCAACTGCTCAGCGTCGATATCTCGATCCTCACGCCGCTGGTGCTGCTGGCGGGCTTTATCGTGTTCCGCCTGCGCGACGACTCGCGTTTTGAAAGCCTCGGCTGCGCGCTGATCGGCCTGGGGCTGATGCTGCTGGCCCTGCGCATGCTCGGCGGCACCCTGGGCGAAGTGGAAGGCACGCCGGTGTTCGCCGCACTGATGCGCGGCCTCGACGGCGACCTGCTGATCGCCCTGCTGGCGGCGGCGCTGCTGACTTGGCTGTGCCATTCCAGCGTCGCCGTGGTGCTGCTGGTGGCGTCCCTGGCCGCCACCGGGCTGCTGTCGTCGGTGACCGCCATGGCCCTGGTACTGGGGATCAATATCGGCGGCGCCCTGCCGTCGCTGTTCAACGCCGATTCCAGCGTCGCCCGGCGCCTGCCCCTGGGCAATCTGCTGGTGCGCCTGTGCGGTGTCGCGGTGCTGCTGCCGTGCCTGCCCTGGATCGCCCGGAGCGCACCGGTCGCCGCCCTCGATGCCAGTCTGCAGGTGGTCTACCTGCACAGCCTGTTCAACCTGGTGCTGGCCCTGTTGTTCATCGGCCTGACCGGGCCCATGGCAACCTTGCTCAACCGCCTGCTGCCGGAGCCGCCGCGCGACGTCGACCCGGGCATGCCGCACTACCTGGACGAAGCCGGCCTGGCGGTGGCCAATATCGGCTTGTCCAACGCCGCCCGCGAGGCCCTGCGCCTGGCCGACATGCTGTCGCTGATGCTCGACCGGGTGCTGCGCCTGTTCCAGGCCTCGACCCCGGCCGGCGCCGATGAGGTGCGGCGCATCGACCAGTCGCTGGACCTGCTCAGCGCCGCGATCCGCGCCTACCTGGCGGATATCGGCCAGGACGGCATCAGCGACCAGGACGCCGACCGCGCCCAGGAAATCCTGCTGTTCGTGATCAACCTGGAACACGCCGGCGACATCCTCTCCAGCAGCCTGACCCAACTGGCGGCGCGCCGGCTGCGGCGCGGCGAGCAGTTCTCGGTGTTCGAGCTGGACTGCATCGAGCCCTTGCACCAGGCCGTGGTCGACAGCCTGAGCCTGGCGATCACCGTGTTCCTGCGCGAAGACCTGGCCAACGCCCACCAACTGGTGAACCGCAAGGAACTGGTCAGGCGGCTGGAAGCCGACGCCAGCCGCGAGCACTTTCGCAGCCTGCGCGAGGACCGCACGGCCTGGGCCGAGTCCGGCGACATTTTCCAGCGGGTGTTGCGCGATTACCGGCGCGTGCACCACCACATCGCGGCCCTGGCCTATCCGGCGCTGGAGCGGGCCGGCGAGCGCGACCTGGATAACGCCGAGCTGGGTGAAATGCTGCTGGACAACCCGTTGAGCATCCAGCCGACGGCGCAGGAGACCGCACGATGCGTGTCCTGATCTGCGCGGGGCGCCACTGCGCCGACGTCCAGCTGTGCCGGCGGGTACTCGACGCCTTTCAGCGCCTGCATGAAGTGCAGGTGCTGATCCACGGCGGCAGCCAGTTCCTCGGCGCACAAATAGAGGACTGGGGCCGGGAAATCGGCGCCGACATCGTGCGTTACCCGGCCAACTGGCAGCTGCACGGCAAGCTCGCCGAACGCCTGCGCAACGCCTTCATGTTGCGCGACAGCCGGCCGGACATGGTGATCGCCCTGCCCGGCGGCGACGACACCGAAGAGCTGGTGGCCCTGGCCAGGGCCGCCGGCATCCAGACCCTGTCAGTGAGCGACTGGCAATGACCCTTTTCCCCACTCGACTACTTCCCCACTCGACTACGCAGCGGCCCACACAGCGCGGCCTCTGCCCATGCCTTAGCGAGAACCGCCATGTCCAAATACAGCCCTTCGCGCAATAACCGTTTCGCCAGCCTCACCCGCGACCTGCCCCCGGCGAAACGGCGCATGCTGCGGCGCAACCTGATGTTCGTCGGCCTCACCCTGAGCCTGATCGGCCTGCTGACCCTGGTCGCCAAGGCCAATGCCGCGGGCGGCGCCTATGTGGTGGACGACGGCGCAATCAACGCACCGGGGGAATGCAACCTGGATATCTGGTACCAGAGCCTGCGCCACCACGGCGCAAGCCATGGCGCGGTGGTCTCCCCGGCCTGCACCTTCGCCGGCCTGCCCAGGCTGCAACTGGGCGCCGCCCTCGAGCGCAACCGTGAGGACGGCCACGGCGAAACCCAACTGAGCCCGCAACTCAAGGCGCAACTGTGGAACCGCGAAGACCTGGGCCTGCAACTGGCGCTGGCGACGTCCGCGCATTTCGCCCTCAACCGCGGCCACTCGTTCGACGGTGGCGACATCGGCCTGCCGCTGACCTATCAGCCCCTGGACAGCCTGCGCCTGAACCTCAACGCCGGCTGGGCCCACGCCTATGACGACGGCCAGCAGAACCACCACTGGACCTGGGGCAGCGGCTTCGAATACGACCTGGGCGAACGCCTGACCCTGGTCGCCGAGCGTTACGGCCAGCGCTGCGGCGAGCAGGCCTGGCAAGCCGGGCCACGGCTGCACCTGGGGGCGAACCTGGACCTCGACCTGGTGCTCGGCGGCCAGTTGAACGAAGGCCGCGACCGCTGGCTGACCAGCGGCGCGACCTTGAGGTTCTAGAGGCTGTTTCAGAAAGGCCGCGCCAGGGACAACACGGTGTGCCTGACACACCGCCTCGCGAGCAAGCTGCGCTCCTACAGGATCGGCGCCTGCCGCGAGTCCGCGCTCGCGGCAACACCTGTAGGAGCCAGCTTGCTGGCGATAGGCGCAGCGCGCCGGCAGGTCAGACTAATGCAGACTCAGCGGATATCGCTGCGCCGATACAGGCTCAGGCCCAGCGCCAGCACCGCGAGCATGCCGGCGCAGCTGCGGTTGATCCACAGCATCGCCCGCGCGGAGAAGGTGCGCATGGCATAGCGCCCGCCAAAAATGTAGGTCGCCATCATAGCGATGCGCCCCAGTCCGCCACCTGGCGAGCGCTGATGCTGACGCCGCCGCACACCACGATCACCACGTCCCGCGCCGCGGCGATGGCCGGGTGATCGAGGTAGGCCACCGCCAGCGAGACGCCGCAGGCCGGCTCCACCAACTGGCGCAGATCGTCGGCATAACGCACCACGCCGAGGATCGCCTCGGCATCCGACAACACCAGCGACTGATAGGGAAAACCCTGGATCTGCTGCAACGGCCAGGCCGCCACCTGGGCCGCGCCGAGGGAACTGGCGACGGTGTCGATCTTCGCCAGTTTGACCGGGTGCCCGGCCGCCAGCCCCGCGGCGAAGGAAGCGCTGCCGGTGGTTTCGCAGGCGATGATCCGGCAGTCCTGGCGCTGGTGGCGCAGCAGGCCGGTGAGGATGCCGGCCAGCAAGCCACCGCCGCCCACCGACGCCACTATGGTGTCGACCTGCGGACAGTCTTCGAGGATTTCATCGACCATGCTGCTGTGTCCTTGCCACAGCACCGGGTGGTCGAAGGCCGGCACGTATTCGCTGTCGGCAGCGCTGCTCAGTTGCAGCGCGCGTTCGTTGGCCTGGTCCCAGACCTGGCCATGCACCAGCACCTCGGCGCCGGTCCGGGCGATGCGTTCGCGGGTGGTTTGCGCGGTGGTCTGCGGCACCACGATGCAGGCTTGCAGGCCAAGGCTGGCCGCCGCCATCGCCGTGGCCAGCCCGGCATTGCCGCCGGACGGACAGACCACGCGGCGCTTGCCCTGCTGCGCCGCCTGGGTACAGAGCAGGCCCAGGCCGCGCATCTTGAACGAGCCACTGGGTTGCAGGTTTTCCAGCTTGAGCCAGATACGCCGGGTGGCCGTGGACAACCCGGGATGCAGGATCAGGGGGGTGCGGATATGCAACATCATGGGCTCCTTGGATGAAGACGGGCGTCTTGTAACCCTAGATGCTTAGGCCAGCCTATGCCGCCTCCCCCCTGGCCGCTCGCCGGTCAGCGAATCGGCGGTATGCGGATATCGCCTTGGCGGCACTGGGTGCGCACGCCCTTGCCACAGGCGCCGAACCCCAGGTTCTTGTCCAGGCAGACCCGCACTTCAGAGAGTTCCGGGCCGCTGCACAACACCGCTACGCCCTTCTCCGGAATGCCCGGGTTGGCCTGGCGGAACAACTGCTCGATCTCCCGGGCCTCGAAGTAATGCACGGTGGTCGAAGGTTCCAGCACCTCGGGAATCTTCACCTTGCCCAGGGCCTGGTCGGAGGTCTCCAGGTAGCCCATGGCGCCCAGGCCGCTGCAGGTGCCGTGCTTGCTCCATTCGTGCTCCATCAGCTTGGCGGTGGGGAACAGGGTCAGGCCCTTGGCCCGCTCTTCGGCGTTCAGCTGCGTCAAGGGCGGGCAGGACTGCGGCCAGCCGCCCTTGGCGTATTGCGGCCACAGGCCGTGCAGGACAAAACCGTAGCCCTTGCCGGAGCACTGCTCGTTTTCCGGATGGGTCAGGCAAAAGGTCGGCGACCAGGACAGCGACAGCAGGTAGTAGTCGAACACCCCGGCGACCGAGTCGCGCTGCTGTCGCGCCTCCCGTGCCTGGCTGACCCCGACGGTGCAGATCATCAGCGCGGCCAGTGCCGCGGTTGCAAACAGTTTTCTCATAGACCCTCTCCTTGGGATGGGGCAGTGGGTGAACGGCCCCGTAGTGACCTGGCCGGTAGCGGCCAGACACTCTTCTTGGCACGGGGCTGTTGCAGGAAGATGACAGGCCGCCTCCCCCGCGGGAGAAGCCGGCCGATACTAGCGAAGCGTTGTAGCAGACAGATCGGCTTGGCGCCATGGCCGACAGATTACGAACCGGTCATGGACTCGCGGTGAATACTAGCCTCTGTAGGAGCGAAGCTTGCTCGCGAGGCGTCGTATCAGGCACACCGCGTTACCCCAATCGCCGGCAATCGAGCGTCGACCGGCCGCTCCTACAGAAGCATCTGCGGGGTGAACGAAATAACGACCATCGGCGCCAAGTGCGCAAGATCGTTCAAGCCATTTCCGTCGCGGACTGGCACAGTCGGTTCCCGTTCCTTGATTGCAGGCTGTCATGTCCAGCATTGTTCTTCCCCGCACCGCGTTCCTGCGCGGTGCCGTTGCCATCCTGCCGCTGTCCCTGGCCACCGCGCCCTGGGGGCTGCTGGCGGGTTCCATGGCCATCGAGGCCAATCTCACGCCCCTGCAAGGCCAGGGCTTGTCGAGCATCGTCTTCGCCGGCGCCGCGCAGCTGGTGGCGATCGGCATGCTCAAGGGCGGCGCGGGGATTTTCTCGATCCTGCTCACCACCCTGCTGCTGACCTCCCAGCACCTGCTGTACGGCATGAGCATGCGTTCGGTGATTGCGCCGCTGCCGGGGCGCTGGCGGGTCGGCCTGGGGTTCCTGCTCACCGATGAGCTGTTCGCCCTGACCAGCCAGCACGACAAGCAGCAGTTCGACCGCTGGTACGCCCTCGGCGTGGGCCTGACCTTCTACATCGCCTGGAACCTGTTCACCCTGGCCGGCATCGTCCTCGGGCGCGCCATTCCCGGGCTCGAACACCTGGGCCTGGACTTCTCCATCGCCGCGACCTTTATCGCCCTGATCACGCCGCTGGTGCGCAACGTGCCGACCGTGGTCTGCGTGGCGGTGTCGCTGTTCTGCTCGGTGCTGTTCAGCTACTGGCAATGGGGCTCGGCCCTGGTGCTGTCGGGCCTGCTGGGCATGACCGCGGGTTTTCTCTGCAACAAGTTCTACCGGGAGCGCACATGATGGTCTGGGCAGTGATTTTCGGCATGGGCTTGCTGGTGTTTCTCAACCGTTACGTGTTTCTCGAACCGCGCCTGCCGGTGCGCCTGAGCAGCAACGCCCGGCAGTTCCTCGGCTTTGCCGTACCGGGCATGCTCACCGCGATCTGCGGGCCGATCGTGTTCATGCCCGAGCACCAGCTCAACCTGGCCTACGACAACCCGTACCTGATCAGCTCGCTGGTGGCCATTGTGCTGGTGATCTACACCCGCAACACCCTGGTCAGCATGCTGCTGAGCATGGCGTTCTTTTTCCTGCTGCGCTGGTGGTTGTAGAGGCTGGCTGGCGCTCTGAATAACGCGGTGTGCCTGCCCCACCGCCCGGCCCCCCAATCGGCAACCCGGCCCCTCAAGGCGCCTTGGCTTCGCGCAACAACTGCTGGATCACCTGCTCCTGCGCCTCGTAACTGCCCTCGCCAAAGTGGCTGTAGCGCACCTGGCCGCGGGCGTCGATAAAGTAGTGGGCCGGCCAGTACTGGTTGTCGAAGGCACGCCAGATCGCGTAGTCGTTATCGATGGCCACCGGGTAGCCGATATCCAGCTTGCGCACCTGGGCCTTGACGTTGTCGATGACCTTTTCGAAGGCGTATTCCGGGGTGTGCACGCCGATCACCACCAGCCCGTCCTTGGCGTACTTTTTCGCCCAGGCGTTCACATACGGCAGGCTGTGCTGGCAGTTGATGCAGTCGTAGGTCCAGAAGTCCACCAGCACCACCTTGCC
The DNA here is from genome assembly GCF_900115645.1 of Pseudomonas sp. NFPP07. Lineage (NCBI taxonomy): Bacteria > Pseudomonadati > Pseudomonadota > Gammaproteobacteria > Pseudomonadales > Pseudomonadaceae > Pseudomonas > Pseudomonas sp. NFPP07. The sequence continues at coordinate 19,715 of NZ_FOXG01000005.1, read as the reverse complement.
GCGCAAGGCCTCGGCGTCCAGCGGCGGCGAATTCAACCATTGCACCGCGCCACTCAGCGAAGGCATCGGGCCCTTGCTCGGCAGCGTCTCGGCGGGTGCCGCGCCAGCCTTGTCGATCAGATAGTCCAGGGCCTTGGGCACGCTCTTCAGCAGGCCTTGCTCGAGGGCCGCGCCGCCTTGGGATGAGGTGCTGGCCAGCAGGCGGTCGTCCACCCCGCTGCCGATCGCCACGGCCGCCAGCAACGCCAGGCAACCGGCGGCGCGGCGCAGCCAGGTGGTGGCCGGCAGGGACGGCTTGAGCCGGTTGACCAGCCTTCTTCCGGCAAAGATCAGCAGCCCCAGGGACAAGGCACTGCCCAGGCCGTAGGCCAGCAGCAACAGGCTGGTCTGGGCGCTCGCCCCTTGCAGCATGGCGCCGGTCAGGATCACCCCGAGAATCGGCCCGGCACAGGGCGCCCAGAGCAAGCCAGTGGCCACCCCCAGCAACAGCGCCGCCAAGGGCCCGGAGAACTTGCGCGCCCGATCGAGGCGCAGGCCGTCCAGGCGATTGCCCAGGCTGACCCAGGGCCGCGCCAGCCAGTTGCCGAAGCGGGTAAAGATCAGCGACAGCGCGAACAGCCCCAGCACAATCAGCGCCAGCTGGCGCCCGATGCCGTTGGCCCGGACGATCCAGTCGCTGCCGACCACCGCCAGGCTCGACACCAGGGCAAAGGTCAGCGCCATGCCGCCGAGGGTCAGCAGCACCGAGCCGCGCGAGCGGTCGGCCCGGGCGAACAGGAACGGCACCACCGGAAGAATGCAGGGGCTGAGAATGGTCAGGACCCCGCCGAGAAACGCTATGAGCAACATGGCATCACCTGTGATCGGTCAATGTCCCGCCCGCCATCAGCGGCGGGCGTATTCAGGGGTGGCAGGCCCGGTTCAGGCCTGGTTGTCGGCGCGCATCCCCTGCGGGGTGCGCTCGTAGCCGCCTTCGGCGAGCAGCGGCGCCGCTCGCTCTGGCTGGCCGCCCTGGCTCAAGGGCGCGAGCTGGAAGCAGGTCGTGCAGGACGCATCGGCGGCGCTGGCATCCACGGCCACGCCGGCCAGGGTCAAGGTCAGGGTAAGCAGGCAGGTTTTCAGGGTGTTCATGGGCTGATCCTCATGTTCAACAGGGACTACATGACAAGTGAGTGCACTCAGTTGCCGTCGTTACAGTTGTTGGCGAACTTGCGGTAATCCAGGGCCTGGGTACGGCCCTGGGAATCGAGGTAGGTCATGCGCGCATTGACCACGCCGCAGCTCGGCTCGGCGTCTTCGGTCATCGACAGGACTTTCTGGATATCCAGCGGGGTGCCGTAGCTGTAGGTCTGGGCCTGCACGGTGCTTTCGGCGCGGGCCGACAGGGTGCAGATATTCAGCGCGGCGAACAGGCAGGCGGCGTAGAGGGCGGTGCGTTTCATACGGGTTTCCTCGAACGACAATGGGTTGGGTTGCGAGGCCAGTGGCTGTGCCTCGATGGAGCCCATTGAATGCGCGCAAGGTATCGCGCTTGTGTCGGCAAACCGCCCTTGCGGTTTCCCTGCGTATCCACGCCGCCGGGGGATACACAGCGATACAAAGGCGTCGGAAAAACCCTGTTTTGCATCGCCGTGTATTCAGTGAGGCGCCAGATACACTGCAATACAAAAGCCCGCAGGCAGGCCCGCCCGGGCCCTATAGACTAGGCAGCACGACCCTATACAGAGGCAACCCCATGGATCATGTCGATCACGTATTGATAGTCGATGACGACCGCGAGATCAGAGAGCTGGTAGGCAACTACCTGAAAAAGAACGGCCTGCGCACCACGGTAGTGGCTGACGGCCGGCAGATGCGCAGCTTCCTGGAAACCACCCCGGTGGACCTGATCGTGCTCGACATCATGCTGCCCGGCGACGATGGCCTGCTGCTGTGCCGCGAGCTGCGCGCCGGCAAGCACAAGGCCACGCCGGTGCTGATGCTCACCGCGCGCAACGATGAGACCGACCGCATCGTCGGCCTGGAGATGGGCGCCGACGATTACCTGGTCAAGCCCTTCGCCGCCCGCGAGCTGCTGGCGCGGATCAATGCCGTGCTGCGCCGCACGCGCATGCTGCCGCCGAACCTGGTGGTCACCGAGAGCGGCCGCCTGCTGGGCTTCGGCCGCTGGCGCCTGGACACCACCGCGCGCCACCTGCTGGACCAGGACGGCACCCTGGTCGCCCTGAGCGGCGCCGAATACCGCTTGCTGCGGGTGTTCCTCGACCACCCGCAACGGGTGCTCAACCGCGACCAGCTGCTCAACCTGACCCAGGGCCGCGACGCCGACCTGTTCGACCGCTCCATCGACCTGCTGGTCAGCCGCCTGCGCCAGCGCCTGCTGGACGACGCTCGCGAACCGGCCTACATCAAGACCGTGCGCAGCGAGGGTTATGTGTTCTCGCTGCCGGTGGAGATCCTCGAGGCCGCGTCATGAAGCTTGCGTTGCACTGGCCGCGCACCCTCGCCTCGCGGCTGTCGCTGATTTTCCTGATCGGCCTGGCGCTGGCCCAGGGCCTGTCGTTCGCCGCGCAGTCCTACGAGCGCTACCAGAGCGCGAAGATGACCATGCTCGGCAACCTGGAAAGCGACGTCGCCACCTCCATCGCCATCCTCGACCGCCTGCCCGCCGCCGAGCGCCCCGCCTGGCTGCAACGTCTGCAACGGCGCAACTATGGCTATCTGCTCAATGCCGGCGAACCCGGCCAGCCCATGGACAGCGCCGATGTACCGGTCTCGGTGAACTCGATCAAGAGCGCCATTGGCGGCGACTACCACCTGACATTCAACACCATCCCCGGACCGCGCCAGCACTATCAGGCCCACCTGCAACTGGCCGACGGCAGCCCGCTGACCATCGACGTGCGCCCGGCGATGACGCCGATGTCGCCCTGGTTGCCGGCAGTGTTGCTGGGGCAGTTGCTGGTGCTGATCCTCTGCGCCTGGCTGGCGGTACGTATCGCTGTGCGCCCGCTGACCCGGCTGGCCCAGGCGGTGGACAGCCTCGCCCCCAACACCCACGGCGTGCACCTGGACGAAAAAGGCCCGATCGAAGTGGTGCACGCGGCCAAGGCCTTCAATGCCCTGCAGGCGCGGATCGGCGCCTACCTCAAGGAGCGCATGCAACTGCTGGCGGCAATCTCCCACGACCTGCAGACGCCGATCACCCGCATGAAACTGCGCGCCGAGTTCATGGACGACTCCGCCGAGAAGGACAAGCTGTGGAACGACCTGAGCGAAATGGAGCACCTGGTGCGCGAGGGCGTGGCCTATGCCCGCAGCATCCATGGCGCCACCGAGGCCAGTTGCCGCATCGACCTGGACGCGTTTCTCGACAGCCTGGTGTTCGACTACCAGGACACCGGCCAGGACGTCGAGCTGGCCGGCAAGAACGGGGCGCTGATCGACACCCGCCCCCACGCCCTGCGCCGGGTGCTGGTGAACCTGGTGGACAACGCGCTGAAGTTCTCCGGCGCGGCGCGGATCGAGGTCCAGGCACAAGCCGGCGATCGCCTGTCGGTCAAGGTCCTGGACCGCGGCCCGGGGATCAGCGAAGAGCAACTGGCCGAAGTGCTCAAGCCGTTCTATCGGGTGGAAAGCTCGCGCAATCGCGACACCGGCGGCACCGGCCTGGGGCTGGCCATCGCCCAGCAACTGGCGGTGGCCCTGGGTGGCTCGCTGCGCCTGAGTAATCGCGAAGGGGGCGGCCTGTGCGCGGAGCTGATCCTGGTCAGCAACAAGGCCAGCCTCTGAGCGCCTCGCTACACAGGCATACATAACCGCCCCTCGCCGACACAGCCGATATACATGGCCTTGCAAGACTCCTGGGACGCGCCGCGACAGCGGCGCCCAACCTCAAGGAGCCTCTCATGCCCACACCATCCCTTCCCTCGCGTTTCCACGGCTGGCGGCTGTTCAGCCTGCTGGCCGCCGTCGTGCTGCTGATGACCGCGCTGATCCTGCTGCTTGAGCCGGACCTGGTCGAAGCCACCCGCAGCGCCATCCGCGCCACCGCGCGCTCATCTTTCGTGCTGTTTCTGCTGGCCTTCACTGCCTCGGCATTCGCCGTGCTGCTGCCCTCGCCGCTGAGCCAGACGCTGGTGCGCGAGCGCCGTTTCATCGGCCTGGCGTTCGCCTTCTCGCACCTGGTGCACGCGCTGCTGATCTACAGCTACGGGCAACTGAACCCGCAGTTCTGGCCCGGCCGCAGCACCCTGGGCAACCTGCCCGGGTCCGTGGGTTACCTGTTTATCCTGCTGCTGACCCTGACCTCGTTCAAAGGCCCGGCCTCGCTGCTCAGCCGCACGGCCTGGAAACGCTTGCACACCACCGGCATGTGGGTGATCGCCGCGATATTCGCTTTCTCCAATTTCAAACGCATCCCCTTGAGCGCCTGGTACCTGCTGCCTTTCACGCTCACCTGCTCGGCCATGGCGATCAACCTGCTGGGCAAGCTGGCCCAGGCCAACAAACGCCGGCAACGCCAGGCCCTGAACCCGCGCTGAGCTGATACCGCCCCGGTAGCCGCTGGCGCAGGCTGCGCCGCTTTTGTAATGCCCCCCACTTTGCCCAGGAGATCCACCCCATGATCCTCACACTGTCGTCCGCCCTCGACGGGCTGCAACGCCACCTCAATCGCCTGTCCCCCTGGGTCGCGCTCCTCAGCCTGCGCCTGTTACTGGCCTGGGAGTTCTTCGAGTCGGGCCTGGAAAAATGGCAGGGGGAAAACTGGTTCCAGCAGATCCAGTCCGCCTTCCCCTTTCCCTTCGACCAGTTGCCGGCGAGCCTGAACTGGCAGCTGTCGATGTGGGCCGAGCTGCTGTGCCCCCTGGCGTTGCTGCTAGGTCTGGGCACCCGCTGCGCCGCGCTGGTGCTGATCGTGGTCACTGTGGTCGCCACCGTCGCCGTGCACTGGCCGACCGACTGGTCGAGCCTCAGTGAACTGGCCCAGGGCTACGCCATCAGCAACAAGGGCCACGGCAACTTCAAACTGCCGGCGATCTACCTGGCGGCGCTGCTGCCGCTGCTGTTCCAGGGCCCGGGCAAACTCAGCCTGGATGCCTTGATCGGGCGCCTGCGCCACGGACGCTGATACCGAGGGGCAAAAAAGCCGCAGCGTGAGCTGCGGCTTTGGTGTTTCTACGGGGGAAGTTCGATAACAGACACATATCCCCGTAGCCGCTGGCGCAGCCTGCGATCGGCTGCGCAGCAGACGCGAACCCAGGCAACGCGGTGTGCCAGGGAGAACGTGCAATCGGGTTTTACGACGGCTACGCCGCCGAGCGCAGGCTGCGCCAGCGGCTACATCGGGCCAATAACGGCTGGAGCCGGCATCTGTTCAAGCACGTATCGGATTGAACCGCCGATAGCTGCAAAGCAGCCGCAGCTTGCGCTGCGGCTTTGGTGTTTCTACTGGGGAAAAGCTTGATAACAGACGCATATCCCCGTAGCCGCTGGCGCAGCCTGCGATCGGCTGCGCAGCAGACGCAAACCCAGGCAACGCGGTGTGCCAGGGAGAACGTGCAACCAGGTTTTACGACGGCTACGCCGCCGATCGCAGGCTGCGCCAGCGGCTACATCGGGCCGATAACGGCTGGAGCCGGTATCTGTTCAAGCACGTATCGGATTGAACCGCCGATCGCTGCAAAGCAGCCGCGGCTTTGGCGTTTCTACGGCGGAAGTTCGATAACAGGCACATATCCCTGTAGCCGCTGGCGCAGCCTGCGCTCGACTGCGCAGCAGACGCAAACCCAGGCAACGCGATGTGCCAGGGACAACGTGCAACCAGGTTTTACGACGGCTACGCCGCCGATCGCAGGCTGCGCCAGCGGCTACATCGGGCCAATAACGACTGGAGCCGGCATCTGTTCAAGCACGTATCGGATTGAACCGCCGATTGCTGCAAAGCAGCCGCAGCTGGCGCCGCGGCTTTGGCGTTTCTACGGCGGAAGTTCGATAACAGGCACATATCCCCGTAGCCGCTGGCGCAGCCTGCGCTCGGCTGCGCAGCAGACGCAAACCCAGGCAACGCGGTGTGCCAGGGACAACGTGCAACCGGGTTTTACGACGGCTACGCCGCCGAGCGCAGGCTGCGCCAGCGGCTACATCGGGCCAATAACGGCTGGAGCCGGTATCTGTTCAAGCGCCTATCGGATTGAACAGCCGATCGCTGCAAAGCAGCCGCATCTGGCGCCGCGGCTTTGGCGTTTCTACGGCGGAAGTTCGATAACAGGCACATATCCCCGTAGCCGCTGGCGCAGCCTGCGCTCGGCTGCGCAGCAGACGCAAACCCAGGCAACGCGGTGTGCCAGGAACAACGTGCAGCCGGGTTTTACGACGGCTACGCCGCCGAGCACAGGCTGCGCCAGCGGCTACATCGGGCCAATAACGGCTGGAGCCGGCATCTGTTCAAGCGTCTATCGGATTGAACCGCCGATTGCTGCAAAGCAGCCGCAGCTGGCGCCGCAGCCTTGGTGTTTCTGCGCAGGGAACGTTCGATAACAGGCACATATCCCCGTAGCCGCTGGCGCAGCCTGCGCTCGGCTGCGCAGCAGACGCAAACCCAGGCAACACGGTGTGCCAGGGACAACGTGCAATCGGGTTTTACGACGGCTACGCCGCCGATCGCAGGCTGCGCCAGCGGCTACATCGGGCCAATAACGGCTGGAGCCGGCATCTGTTCAAGCACGTATCGGATTGAACCGCCGATTGCTGCAAAACAGCCGCAGCTTGCGCCACAGCGTTGGTGTTTCTGCACAGGCAACGTTCGATAACAGACGCATATCCCTGTAGCCGCTGGCGCAGCCTGCGATCGGCTGCGCAGCAGACGCAAAAACCCAGGCAACGCGGTGTGCCTGGGACAACGTGCAACCAGGTTTTACGACGGCTACGCCGCCGATCGCAGGCTGCGCCAGCGGCTACATTGGGCCGATAGCGCCTTGGCCGTGCAGTTGTCGCAGCAGGCTCTGGCCATTGGCAAGAAAGGTGTCGAGGTCGTCGATGCCCGCTTCGAGGGCCAGGCCTTGCAACTGGGCGCGGCCGTGGAGTTGGGGGAGCGCCTCGATACGCTCCAGCAGGCGCCAGGCCAGTGGGCTGAGTTCAGAGAAGCGCACGCGGTAGCCGGCATCGCGGCAGATCAGCAACAAGGTCGGTGCTGCCCCGGGCTCGCTGGGACGCCAGGTCGGGCCCAGGCGCTGCACCGGCCAGGCGTAGACCAGCGGCCAGGCCAGGGGCGACAGGCGCAGTGGGCGACGCAATAGCAGCTCCGGGTCGCTGACCGGCAGCGGTTCGGCCTCGGTCTGTTGCAGGGCCATTTCGATCCACTCGTAATGGCTCAGTTCGACCATGAAGGCCGGCCAACTGCCGTCCTGCAAACCGGCGGGCGTAGAAGCCATCCAGGCCACGAATTCGCCGGCGATCTCGCCGAACTTTGGCGTGGCACAGCGGTGCTCGCGCAGGAACACCCGTAGCAGCCGGCGCCAATCCGCCTCGCCGAGCACCGAACGCAGCACTGGAAAAGTACCGCTGAGCAACGACTGCAGGTTGTCGAACACCAGCTCGCGGTAAATCTCCACCCGCGTGCGGTCCATCCCGGCGGGCGGCGCCCGGTGCTCGGGGTCGCGCAGGTAGGCGGTCAGGGCCTGTTGCTGGGCGTCGAGGGCGATCAGCGGCTTATCCATGGGCCAGCCTCCCCTGCATCTGGCAGGCACTGGCCTGCAACTGGCGGATGCTGTCCAGCTCGCCCAGCAGCTCGGCGAATGGCGGGAAGTTGAAGTCCCGTTCCAGCAGGGTCGGTTGCACGCCAAACAACTCATAGGCGCGCGCCAGCAAGGCCCAGACCACCGCTTTGACCGGCGCACCGTGGGTGTCGATCTTCAGGCTGTCGGACTGGTCGTAGTGCCCGGCCACATGCATCGCCACCACCCGCTCCGGCGGCAGGCCGGCAAGAAAGGCCTGGGGCTCGAACCCGTGGTTCACCGAGTTGACGTAGAGGTTGTTGACGTCCAGCAACAGGTCGCAATCGGCTTCGGCCAGCACCGCGTTGGTGAACGCCAGCTCGTCCATGTCCTGGCGCGGCGCGGCGTAGTACGAGACATTCTCCACCGCCAGACGCCGGCCCAGCACCTCCTGGGCCTGGCGGATGCGCGCCGCGACATGGCGCACCGCCTCTTCGGTGAACGGCAGCGGCAGCAGGTCGTAGAGATGCCCGTCGTCGCCGCAGTAGCTCAGGTGTTCGCTGTACAGCGGCACATTAAAACGCTCGAGAAACTGCCGCACTTCCCGCAGGAACCCCAGGTCCAGCGGTGCCGGGCCACCGAGGGACAACGACAGCCCGTGGCAACTCAACGGGTAGCGCTCGGCCAGGGCGCGCAACGCGGCGCCATGGGCACCGCCGATGCCGATCCAGTTTTCCGGCGCCAGTTCCAGAAAGTCAAAAGCGCCCGCAGGCGCCGTATGCAATGAGTCGAGCAAGGCACGACGCAAGCCAAGCCCCACGGTTGCCGAAACGGGCAGCCGCGGAGCCTGGGTAGATAACACGCTGTGAGAGGGTTGCATGGGTCAATCTCCTGGTTGCCCCGGAAAAAACCGGGGGGCACCCGGGTGCCCCCCGCCACCGCCGATCAGGACTCGATCGCCGCGCCGCACTTGCCTTCGCCACATTTGCCTTCGGCCGAACCGGCCTTGGCCGCCAGGTACTGCTTGGCTTCGCTCAGGCTGATGGCGCCATCGTGGTTGGCGTCGATCTTGTCGAACTCGGCGGCGCGCTCGGGGGCGGCGGCGATGAACTCCTCGCGGGAGACCTTGCCGTCGTGGTTAGTGTCGGTCTTGGCGAACTTGTCTTCGCCGCACTTGCCTTCGGCCGAGGTCTTGACCCCGTCGGCCGCGGCCAGGGTGTAGCCCTGGGACAGCTCGGTCATGCTCAGCGCCGAAGCGGCGGTGGACAGGCCCAGGCCGCCGACCAGCGCCAGGCCGAGCGCGACGTTGGAAACATTGGAGAGTTTGAACATGCTGATACCCCTTCGATGGATTGATTAACGGTTCCCGCCACCGACACCGAGAAGCTCGGTGCTGGCGGGTGGACGTAGTTAATCCTCGGGGTGTATCCGGGTTGTGTGCGCAACCGGCGCCAGGACAAGCAGGTGTATCAGCACCGGGCCGATACACACTCCGATACAAGGCCGTCGGCCAATCGGCCAGTTGAGCGCTGGCTCAACTGGCCGAAGTGCAACGCGGGATGTCCTGCAGCGAACGGTAGACCGGCAGGCCCAATTGCTCACCCATGGCGACCAGGGCATCGGCACGGGCGCAGGCCCCGCCGATCCGCAGCAGCGCGTCGCAACGCTGCAACTGATGCCGCGCACGCGCCTGGAACTCGTCGGCAGCGCTGGATTCGCCCGCCGCCACCCCCAGCCACTGGCCGAACACAGGGCTGTGCCCGGCCTCGAACAGCCGCGCGGCCCAGTCGTCCAGGCTGGCGACCTGCTGCGTCAGCGCCGCCGCATCGTCGGTTGCCGAGTACCGGGGCGCGGCCACCAGGATCGTCAGGCGGCGCGGCGGCATCAGGCGCAGTTCCAGGTATTGCAGGAGCATGATGGTCTTGCCGTCGACAATCTCGCCGCTGCGCACCATGTCCAGCGCCTGCTGGTAACCCAGCTCCAGCACCTCGATGTCCTCGCCCTCTTCCTCCAGGCCGCCACCGTCGCCGATACGGTCGTCGGGGGAGTATTCGCCAATGAAAAAGTGGATGCGCTCGGTGACCGAGCCGGGGCTCATGAAGGCTTCATAGACCTTCTCCACCGCGCCGACGCGGTAGCCGGTTTCCTCTTCGGCTTCCAGGCGGATGCGCTCCTCCGGGCTGGCATTGTCCAGCAGACCGGCGGCGGTCTCGATCAGGTAGCCGCTGTGGTCGTTGACGTAGGTCGGCATGCGGAGAGCATCTCCTCGGCGGTGATGCGCACGGGTGCGGCTTGCATGGTCTTCCCCCTTGGCAATGGGCCGACATTCAACACGAGTGATGCGCCAGATGTCGATCCCAACCCAAGCCGACCGTTGACAGGCAGCGGCCTGAACCTGCGCACAGCCCGGGCAGAAACGACAACGCCCCTCATGGGAGGGGCGTTGGCGATGACGCATTAAGTTCGCTTACACCTGGATCAGGTTGGCGATCTTCACGTCCGGATCGACATCGGCTTCATAGTCGACGCCGTCGATCTCGAAACCGAACAGGCGCAGGAATTCCTGCTTGTAGCCGGCGAAGTCGGTCATCTGGTAGAGGTTTTCGCTGGTGACTTCATCCCACAGCTGCTTCACGCGGTCCTGGACGGCAGGTTCCAGTTCCTTGTAGTCGGCACGCAGGCGGCCTTCCTGGTCGATGATCGGGTTCGGGTTGTACAGGCTGTCCTTGTACAGACCGTAGACCTGCTCGATGCAACCTTCGTGACTGCCCTGCTCTTTCATGACCTTGAACAGCAGCGACAGGTACAGCGGCATGATCGGGATCGCCGAGCTGGCCTGGGTCACCACGGCCTTGAGCACCGATACCCGCGCGTCGCCGCCCAGGTCCGACAGCTCCTTGCGGATGCCGATGACTTTCTGGTCCAGGTCCTTCTTGGCTTCGCCGATGGAACCGTTCCAGTAGATGTCGTGGGTCAGCTTCTCGCCCAGGTAGGTGAAGGCGGTGGTCTTCGCGCCTTCGGCCAGGACGCCGGCTTCGTGCAGCGCGTCGATCCACATCTGCCAGTCTTCGCCACCCATCACGGCCACGGTGCCGTCGATTTCTTCCTGGGTGGCTGGCTGCAGGGTGGTTTCCTTAACGATTTCCTTGTCGGTGTCGACACCGCGCAGGGTCACCGATTTGCCCAGCGGCTTGAGGGTCGAGCTCAGGACTTCGCCGGTTTTCGGGTGGGTACGGCGCGGAGCGGCCAGGCTGTAGACCACCAGGTCGATCTTGCCCAGGTCGCGCTTGATGGTTTCGATGGTCTGGCGCTTGACTTCGTCGGAGAAGGCGTCGCCGTTGATGCTCTTGGCGTACAGGCCTTTTTCTTCGGCGAACTTGTGGAAAGCCGCGGTGTTGTACCAGCCGGCGGTGCCGAGCTTGCCGTCAACGCTGCCGCGCTCGAAGAACACACCCAGGGTGTTGGCGCCGCAACCGAAGGCGGCGGTGATACGTGCGGCCAGGCCGTAGCCGGTGGAAGCGCCGAGCACCAGTACGTTCTTTGGCCCAGCGTCGATGGTGCCTTGTTCGGTGACGTAGTCGATCTGTTGCTTGACGTTGGCTTCGCAACCGACCGGGTGGGTCGTCACACAGATAAAGCCGCGAACGCGGGGTTTGATGACCATACACAATCTCCCAATTTCAATATGCCAAGAGCCAATACGGGCTGCAGCAGCGTCACTTGTTCAAGTCGTAGACGCTCGGAACGTCCTCGCGTCACGCCTTGGGTTTTCAATGAGTGCAGATTTGCCCGCCAGCATAAGTTCATTCCGGGGTTTGGGCCAGAAAACGCTGAGATTGCTCCATGACCTGTATGGCCCGGGAGAAGCTGCGGTCATTTGTTCAAACGGTGGGCATCGTAGGCATCCAGGGCCTGATAGGCGGTATAGGTCGCCTGCGCCGCGACCAGACCGGCCAAGCCAAAGGTGGGCACCAGGCCAAACTGGCCAAAGCCCCGGGGAATCGGAATGGCCTTGGCGATGGCATCCGCCAGCACTTCCCCCGCCACCGTGGTCGGCGCCATGCCGTGACCGCCAAACCCCACGGCATGCCACACGCCGTTGTCATCCTGGCCGATCTGCGCCATCTGCTGGCGGCCGTAGCTCATCAGCCCGCCCCAGGAGTACTCGATCTCGACGTCGGCCAATTGCGGGTAGACCGTGACCAGATCCGCTTTGAGCAAGCCGGCGATCGCCTGCGGGCCCCGATTGAGGATGGAAATGCGCCCGCCCCAGAGGATCCGGCTGTCCGCCAGTGGGCGGTAATAGTCGAAGGCAAAGCGGGTGTCGTAAATGGCCGACTCGCAGTTGATCGCTTCCCGCAAACGCTCGCCCAGGGGTTCGGTCGCCACCACATAGGTGGCAATCGGCAGCGTCGCCCGCTCCACCGGCCGGTATAGCCCGCGGGAATACCCACCCGCGGCGAACACCACCTGCTCGGCCAGGACTTCGCCACCCGCGGTCCTGACCAGGTACTTGCCGCCCTGCTGCTCGATCGCCAGGGCCGCGGAGTGTTCGTGGATATCGATGCCGTAGCCGGCGACAGCCGCCGCCACGCCATACACATATTTGAGCGGGTGGAAGTGAAAGGCATTGCTCTCGAACAAGGCGCCGAAATAGCGCTCGGTCTTGAGCTTTTCCCGCAACTCGCCCGGCGCCACATACTGCCAGTCGACGCCATAGACCTCCTTCATCAGCTGCCGAGGCTTTTCCAGACGCGCCGGGTCGTTGAACCAGTTGGCCAGCAGCACGCCCCTGTCGGTCAGGTCGCACTGGATGTCGTATTGCCGGACGCGCTGGCGGATCAGTTCGACCGCGTCGATGGTCAGCCGGTAGAGCCGCTGCGCTTCCTCGCGGCCCAGGGTCTTGAGCAGCTCGGCATTGCCCAGGCAATAGCCGCCGAATACAAAACCGCCGTTGCGCCCCGAGGCGCCGTGCCCCACGGTGTGGGATTCCAGCACCACCACGTCGGTTACGCCGCGTTCGGCCAGGCCAAGCGCCGTGGACAGCCCGGCCAGCCCGCCGCCCAGAATGCACACCCGGGTTTCCACCCGGCCGCCAAGCGCCGGATAGGCGGTCTTTTCAATCGTGGCCTGGTAATAACTTTCGAGAAAATCCTGACTCATCACTTGGCTCCGACCTGGGTCATTCGCACAGGAAGACCCGCATTCTCATTCATAGCCGATTCCAGCGGCGGGCAAGTCTCGGACTTGTTGCGAATCATCGAAAAGCTCATGTCATCGAACCGGACGAACCTGGATCTACTGACAACTTTGTGCGCCAGCCAGATCGCCAGGAACAGCACCAGGCCAATGTAGGTGGCGGTCAGCCCAGCCCAATCGATCGAGTCGCCGAGCAGGGCTTGATAGTTCTGCCCCAGGGTGACGAACAGGCACAGGACAAAGGCGAAAATCGGCCCGAACGGAAAGAACCGCGACACATAGGGCAGATTGCCCAGGTCATGGCCCTGGCGCACATAGCCGCGACGAAACCGGTAGTGGCTGACCGCAATGCCCAGCCAGGCGATAAAGCCGAGCATGCCCGAGGTGCTGAGCAACCAGTTATAGATCTGCCCCGGGCTGAAGATGAAGGTCAGGAAGCACAAGGCCGCCACCGTGGCCGTGGCCAGCAGCGCCCACCGCGGGGTGCCGGATGCGCTCAAACGGGCGAAGATCGCCGGCGCCTTGCCCTCCAGGGCCAGGCTGTAGAGCATCCGCGAGGAGGCGTACATGCCGGAGTTCCCGGCGGACAGCACCGAGGTCAGGATCACCGCGTTCATCACCGCAGCCGCGCCGAGCATGTCGGCCCGTTCGAAGATCAGGGTGAAGGGGCTGACACGGATATCGGACACCCCATTCCTCAACAGGCTCGGGTCGTTGTAAGGAATCAACAGGCCGATGATCAGGATGGTCAGCACGTAGAACAGCAGGATCCGCCAGAAGATCTGCCGCACCGCGCGCGGCACGTTTTTCCCGGGGTCCCGGGTTTCACCGGCGGCGATGCCGACGAACTCGGTGCCCTGGAACGAAAACCCCACGATCATCGCCACCCCGACCAAGGCCCCCAGGCCGCCGACAATCGGCGCATCGCCAATCAACCAGAGCCTGGGGCCGGCATTTTCGCCGCCGCTCAGAATGCCGAACAACATCAGAATGCCCACCGTGATAAACAGCAGGATAGTGATGACTTTAATCAGGGCGAACCAATACTCGGACTCACCGAACAAGCGCACCGAGGCCATATTAAGTGCGCTGATGATCAATAGAAAACCCGCACTCCAGATATACCCCGGCACATCCGGAAACCAATAAGCCATGATGATCTGCGCGGCCACCAGATCGACTGCAACGGTCACCGCCCAGGCATACCAGTAGTTCCAGCCCAAGGCGAAGCCGAAACTTTCATCGACATACTTCGAGGCATAAGTCGAGAACGAACCGGTAACCGGCATGCAGGACGCCAGTTCACCGAGGCTGGTCATCAGGAAGAACACCATGGCGCCGATGACCACAAAGGCCAGCAGCGCGCCGCCCGGCCCGGACTGGGCAATGGTCGAACCCGAGGCGACGAACAGCCCGGTACCGATGCAGCCGCCGATGGCGATCATATTCAGGTGCCGGGGCGTCAGGGTTCTTTTCAGTCCGCCGGCGGTTTTCTCATTATGAAAATCGCCCGCTGTATCGCACGCAGCCGGCACTTTTGTGGAGTCTGTCATGGCTTACCTTCTTATTATATTTAAACCACCCATGATTGAATCATGCTGTTTGGAAGTGTTCGCGAATTGTTTTCCACCCCCACTAAAGCCCACAAAAATACCGCTGACAAATGATTTTCCCGAATCACATCAGTCCCATACGGAATACGCCAACAGTTACAAAATCCAATAATCAGAAACACTAAATACCCACAACTAAACATCTAACAAACCGTCAGGTTTAATTGGTTTTCGACGGCATAAAACAGAAAATCCCTACACGCTAACAACTTGACTTAAAGAACATAGTGTTTGAATGACCACGCCCACGCCTGGCACCGGGCAATGCCCGCAGCGGCCCTGGAAAGAAGGAAAAGAAAGGGTCGTGCGCAGGCCCGTCGCGGTCCACTTCGCATCCGCCTGGAGCGCGGCGCTGCCCCATCGACCGGCCGGCTAACTCTGCCAACCCACAAACCACTGCCCGAACGCCCGGGCCGGCAATGGCGAGGAAAACAGCTGGCCCTGCCCCACGTCATAGCCCCGCGCCTGCAGGATGTCGCGCTGCGCGGGGTGTTCGATGCCCTCGGCGATCACCCGCAGGGACAGGCCCTTGCCGATGCCGATGACCGCCTCGCTCAAGGCGCGGCAGGAGGCGTCGTGCTCCAGTTCCTCGACGAAGCTCTGGTCCAGCTTCAGCTCGTTGATCGGCAAGCGCCGCAGATAGCCCAGGCTGGAATAGCCCGCGCCAAAGTGATCGATGGCCAGGCGCACGCCCAGGGTGTGCAGATCCTGGAGGGTCTGCTCGGTGGTCGGGCTGCTGCACAGGAAAACGCCCTCCGTGACCTCCACGCACAGGTCCGCCGGCTGCAGGCCGCAACGCTGCAACTGGCGGGCGATCAGGGCCGCCAGGTTGAGGTTGTGGAAGTTGATCGGCGACAGGTTGACCGACATGGACGGCACCCTGATGCCCGATCGACGCCAGCGCGCCAGTTGCTCGCAGGCTTCGCACAGCACCCACTGGCTGAGATAGTTGATCAACCCGCACTCCTCAGCCAGCGCGATGAATTGCGCGGGCGGGATAGTGCCCAGGCGCGGATGCTCCCAGCGCGCCAGCGCCTCGACCCCGACCAGGCCGTTGCTGCGCAAGTCGATCTGCGGTTGATAGACCAGATGCAGGCCGTCGCTGGTCAGGGCCTGGCGCAGCGCCGTCTCCAGCTGCAGGCGCTGCTGGGCGAGCTGGTCCATCTCCTCGAGGAAGAACCTGAAACCGCCGCGCTCGGTACGCTTGGCCTGGTACATGGCGATATCGGCGCAATGCAGCAGGCTTTCCATATCCTGGCCGTCGCTGGGGTACAGGCTGACGCCGACACTGGCCGAAGGCACCACGGCGGTCCCGGCAATATCGGCCGGGGCGCCCAGGGTCGGCATCAGGCGTTCGAGAAAGGTCGTGACCCGGGTGGCGTTCATCCGGGGCAGCACCAGCACGAACTCGTCGCTCGACAGCCGGCCGACGATGTCCGACTCGCGCAGTACGCTGCGCAGCCGTTGCGCCATGACCTGCAGCAGCTCATCGCCCGAGGCATGCCCCAGGGCCTCGTTGACCTGCTTGAAGCGGTCCAGGTCGACATACAGCACCGCCAACTCGCCCTGCTCCAGGGCCACCTCGGCGATGCTGCGGTTGGCCTCGACCAGCAGGGAACTGCGATTGGGCAAGCCGGTCAGGGCATCGGACAAGGCCATGTGGCGGATCGACTGGCGCGCCTCCTCGCGCTCCAGCGCCAGCATGCACAGGAGGGTCCCGGTCATGATCAGATGGGCATGGGTGGTATCGGGCTTGCGGCGCTCGCGAAAGTACAGGGCAAAGGTCGCGCACACCCTGCCGGCGCTGTTGCGCAGCGGGATCGACCAACAGGCCCGCACCCCGGCCCGCTGCGCCAGCAAACGATAATCGGCCCACAGCGGATCGGTGTCGATATCGGTGACCAGCACCGGCTCGCCGCGAAAGGCCGCGGTGCCGCAGGAACCGGCGGCGGGCCCGATCGGCAGTCCCTCCATGGCTTGGGAATAGTCGGCCGGCAAGCCGGGACTGGCCTGGGGGTGCATCAGCCCCTGCGGGTCCACGCCGAGGATCGAGACGATGACCTCCGGCGCCAGGCGCTCGATTTCCTGGCACAGCAGCATCAACACGCGTTCCAGGGGCTGCTCTTGCAACAAGGCGCCGATGACCTTGTCCTGCAGCACTTCGGGCAGCCTGGAACGGGTGATGTCGGTGAACACGATGACGATATTGCCGATCCGCCCGCCGGCGTCGAACACCGGCGCCGAGCAGACCTGCACCCACAGCCGCTGGCCGTTGCGCTTGCTGATCAGGCCGCAGGCTTCATGGGGCTGGCCACTGAGGATGCTCTCCAGTTGCAGCTCGTCGGCCTGGGCCTGGCCCGGGGTATCGGTGACGAAGAACATCTGCGGCGAGCGCTCCAGCAATTCCTCGCGGGAATACCCCAGCAAGCGCACCAGCCCGTCGTTGATATAGATCAGTCGGCCGTCGGCGTCGACGATGCAGGTGGCCGAGCTACTGGCATTGACTGACATCGACAGCAAGCGCTGCTCGATATCCTTCAACCGCGTCTGGGTCACGTCCTTGAAAAAGGCGGCATACAAAATGCGCCCCTGCAGGGTGATTTTCGAGATCGCCATCGCGCCCCAGCGCTCTTCGCCATCCTTGCGCGTGATGCACACATCGCGGCTGGTGCCGATGATCTTGTTGACCCCGGTCTCGCCATCATTCCGCGAGCGGATGGGGATCGGCACCAGCGTGCTGACGTCGCTGCCCAGCACCTCGCACCGTGGACAGCCCCAGAAACGTTCGGCCGCCGCGTTGAAGAACACCACCTGGTTGTGATCGTCAATGATCACCACGGCATCGTTGGCCTGTTCCAGGGTCTGCACGAAAAAGTCCGCCGCCTCTTCTCCGGTCGTTGACCCGACGCTCATATCCATGGCCGCCACTGCATGCATGCCCTCACTGTCATCGTCCCTGATCACCGTGAAGCGCCATTAACCGCCCTCGAACTGGAGGGGCCCGTCCTCGAAGCAACACCCGACACGGCTCAGCGAGGCTGAGAAAAGCGTTTTTACCCGGGCGAGCAGGACATCAGGCCATAGGCGTGGACATGGATCTTTAGGCCATCGACCTGAAATTAGAGAATAGCCGCGAAGTGGCCGGCCCATGGAAAACCGTGCGAACGCCGGTCTGCCCGCGCCGGCCCTCGCCAAGGCCATGCAATCCGTAGTGTCCGCTTGTGGAGGGCCTTTAGTCACCGGGTTGTTCGATGTGCCAGATTTCAGGGCTTCACGAAGAGCCAGACCTGTTCATGAGACCACTGGACAGCAGATGAACTGCAACTGATGGACGCTCAATGGTTGCTGCCAGAATGCAGAAAAGGGGCGGACGGCTTATAGGGTTATTTCGCCGAGCTATTCCAAGATTTTTTGCCTCTCGTATTTTCGGTATGGGTGAAGCGGGGATTGTGGTTGGACCGTTTCCGGGATTGCTAAAAAGGATGTCGAGCCAAACAGAAAAACATCAGGCTATTTGCGCAAACCGTCAAAAATGAAAGCCCATGCCGGGCAGCTTTCAAGAGCGGATATTTCCAATATCAACTCCCGAAAACGCTGATCGCTTAGCAGCTTACAATGAGCACCCAAACCGTCAGTGTCACCGCATAGCATAAGGACATCCCTTGCGAAGATTACTCCTCAGTAACAAAAAGCTCCGAGGCATCCCCCGCCGTCTCCGCGCATTGGAGTACTGGGCCGCGGGCTTTAGCGGTGAGTTCTATCCTCACATTGATGAACGCCAGCGCTACACGCACTGGAAAATTCCAGTGCTCAATACCCTCGTTGAAGGTCCGCAGGCACGTATCGAATTGCAGGCGTTTTGCGTTCAGCAACTGCTCGAAGCAGCGAACCATCTTTCCCGCGCTGCGGATCGCAGCCAGGGCTACTACCGCGTCGCCTGCCTACTGGTATGGCCCTGGCTGCACCAAAGTGAAGTAACGGTGTTCTATGACCGTGAGTACTACCTGAGTTTTCTGGGGCAGCATAATTCGCTCGCTCCAATAAGCCTGAGCCACAAGCTTGCCCTGGATATACCCGAGTCATTCATCGAGCATGGGCATGATGTAACCCAAAGCGATGATGAGGTTGAAGTTCAGTGGTGGTGTATTGGGGAGCGTGCCTGATCAACGAGGTTCAGGAACAGACCCTTAGTTGATAGTTGATCACTAGGCTAATAGCCAAGCTCAAATTGCTGAAAGCCCACGCGCTTGATGTAAATCCAAAAGTCATCCCCTGGCTCATGCAGCTTCATGCAGACGTTGTGACTCATACACAGGTCGTCTTCATCGACCAGGGTACGACCCCAATCGAAATCAAGGTTCTTGGAAATGGTATAGCCGGGGTAAGGTGAGTCGAGATCGAAGTGGATCGAGTACACATACAACGGAGACTCCCACGGCATATGAGTCTCATAAAGCCGCATCAACTCAGGCATCTGCGTTTTACAGTGCTGCTCGGCAAACTTTAGGGCTTGGGGCAAATCAGTCCACGCGGCGTTGACCACACGTTGCGCCTCGATAAGCCTGGCATGGGGGAGCTCATCATCGTGATGCTGGACGTAAATTAATCGGCTCCCGAACTGGAACTCGCATTGCCAGACACCCGAGGGAATACGCCAATGGCCGATCATGGATTCGTTCAGTAGATTGATGTCCATCGCGCTGCTACGTAGTTGGGTGGCTCAGACTACCTGTCGAGTGCCTGTCTGAAAATACCTATCCCTTAGAGCTGTCCGCCCAACATCCACAAGATCTGACCTGCAGAAATGGATCAAGAACTGTAACTTTTCTAAGGGCTGCTTTCGGCTGTGGATTCAACCGGTCGATGCAACACAACTAAATTCTGTGTAAGCAGAAGGAGTGTTGCAGATGAAGCAGAGACCTCGGATCTATTACACCGAAAGCCAGAAAAAACTGATGTGGGATCACTGGCAGAAAGGCGACTCTCTCCAGCACATAGCCCAACTATTTGATCGAAACCATTCATCGATACAGCGCATCTTGGCGGAAACAGGCGGTATCAGACCCGCTGTACGCCGCAGGTCCAGATTGGCTCTGACGTTGGCTGAGCGCGAAGAGATTTCGCGTGCAGTGGTGGCAGGTAACTCGATCCGTTCCATGGCCGCGCTGCTAGGGCGAGCAGCCTCTAC
>NZ_FOXG01000008.1:316350-438694 GCF_900115645.1 Pseudomonas sp. NFPP07 | reverse complement strand
TGGAACGGATCGAGTTACCTGCCACCACTGCACGCGAAATCTCTTCGCGCTCAGCCAACGTCAGAGCCAATCTGGACCTGCGGCGTACAGCGGGTCTGATACCGCCTGTTTCCGCCAAGATGCGCTGTATCGATGAATGGTTTCGATCAAATAGTTGGGCTATGTGCTGGAGAGAGTCGCCTTTCTGCCAGTGATCCCACATCAGTTTTTTCTGGCTTTCGGTGTAATAGATCCGAGGTCTCTGCTTCATCTGCAACACTCCTTCTGCTTACACAGAATTTAGTTGTGTTGCATCGACCGGTTGAATCCACAGTTGCCTTCAGACCTTCGAACGGTTGAATCCACAAGGCATGTCTGTCGCTCCTCCTTTGCTCAGCTACATGCCAGCGCATCATCCTGATGTGACAGCGGCTGCACCGCCAGGTGCGGAGTTTCGCCGAAGAACTCGATCAGCAGTTCAGTGAGCACACGTATTTTCCGGGCTGGATGCGGACCAGGCGGGCGGATGATGTAGGCACCCGCCGGAGGGGGTGGATGGTTTGTCATGATCGGCACCAGTGCGCCGGATGTCACGTGTTCATGGATGAGGCAGTCGGGCAGGTAGGCGACACCGAGGCCGGCGGTCGCGGCGGCGACGAGGGCGGTGCCGTTGTCGGCCTTGAAGCGTCCTTGCGGACGAACCGTGATGATCTTGTCGCCATCCATGAATTGCCAGGCTTCGGTGCCCTGCATGAGCGCCTGATGGGCGATCAGTTCATCCGGTGTCTCGGGTGCGCCGTGGGCCTTGATGTAGTCGGGGCTCGCGACGAGCTTGCCGTAGACCGGGCCAATCCGCCTTGCGATCAGATTGGAGTCCTGCAGATACCCCACCCGGATGGCGCAATCGTACCCCTCGGCAATGAGGTCAACGAAGCGATCGCTGTAGCAGGTCTGGATGTGCAGCTCTGGATGACGACGTGCCATTTCCGCCAGCATCGGGGCGAAGTGAGTCGGGCCGAACGATAGCGGGACGGCCACGCGCAAGCGGCCGCGAAGGGCGCCGGCGGGTAGGATAGTTTCCTTGGCGATGTCGATCTCGGTGCAGACTCTGGCGGCGTAGTCCCGGAACGTCGCGCCGGCCTCAGTAAGTGCCGCCCCGCGAGTGGAGCGTGCCAGCAGTTGCACGCCCAGTTCGGTTTCAAGCCGAGCCAGGCGGCGACTGACGATCGATTTCGACACGCCAAGACGCAGTGCAGCCTGCGAAATGCCCCCGGCATCAGCCACGTCCACGAAGGTTTGTAGTTCTTCGATATCCATTCTAGCGTTCCCCTTTTCGCGACACAGCACGTCGCGTGATGCTACTACTGCATCGAAGATAGGAACAGCACAATGGATTTTCCAGGCACGGCATCATTCGCACGTGTTCTGGAATCCATCAGTCGCACAGGCTCCGGCCTTTTCACAAACGTGCGTCACCCATGAAAAGGATTTGCCAATGGCAAGCGAGACTCTCCGCAACCCCAATACCGATCAGCTACTGACCCCGGAAAATTCGGCGTTGATCATCATCGATTATCAGCCTGTTCAGGTTTCTTCGATCCGCTCAATGCCGCGTGATGAACTCGTCTTCAACATCACCAGCGTCGCCAGGGCGGCGCTCAACTACAACCTTCCGATCATCCACTCGACCGTCAATGTCGCGACCGGCCGCAACAAGCCGCCGATTCAGGAGCTGCAAGAGGTGCTCGGCCATCTGCCGACCTATGACCGCACCTCGATCAACAGCTGGGAGGACACGGAATTCAAGCAGGCAGTCAAGGCGCTCGGGCGCAAGAAGCTCATCATGACTGCGCTCTGGACCGAAGCCTGCCTGACATTCCCGGTGCTCGACGCGATCCAGGAAGGCTATGAAGTTTATGTGCCGGTCGATGCGGTTGGCGGCACATCGCTCGCCGCACACGAGGCGGCGTTGCGCAGAATGGAACAGGCGGGCGCGAAGCTCATCAGCCGGGTGCAGATGTACTGCGAACTGCAGCGCGACTGGGCGCGAGAAGTGACCGTGCCGGGCTTTATGGGCGTGTTCGAGAACTTCGACGGGTTCAACGCTGAAAAGGCTTTGGTTGAGGCGGACAAGAAGGCCTGATTAGCGGGCAGTTGATGAAGGTAGCGCTCGCAAAAGCGGGCGCTGCCTTTATTTTTTGTAGCAGCGCTGCGACCAGCGCACTGGCCGATGAGAGTTGATTTTCCAACTCTAAACGTCCTAGTCCAAACGTCTGCTTCTGGCCGATTCCAGCCTATCGCGACGCTCAGCAAACGCCCCCATCCCGCCTCGCATCCGCCAGCCACTCCATCAACCATGCTGTACAGCTCCTTGGCGCTGTAGGTCATCGGCCCGGCGCATCGGCGACGTTGATTTCGTAATTGAAGCGGTTTTCCCGCGCTACTTCCTTGTCCAGGATGCGGTAGCCGTTTTCCATTAGCCATTGGCGCAGCCGCTGTTGGGATGCTGGACCGGGCGCTCCTGGCCGCTGTCGAGGATGTCGCGAATCGTCCAAGAGGAGATGTACCTGACCACGCAATCTTGTGCTTATATCGCCCGTCTCGAAAAAGGCCAGGAACATCAGGATGAAGACCCAACGGCTGCCAGCGATGCCGCGCTCATGAAAACACTGTTGATCGCAGCCACCTTGACGCTCCTGGCGGTGTTCTATGTCGGTTATTACCAGGCGCTCGAGGATGGCGACATCGAGACGATCGTGTTCATAAAGCAGCACCCGACGCTTCAAATGAAGTTCTACAACCTGCACGCCAACGATGGCGAGATCAGGAAAGTCGAGCGCCTCACCGAGCAGGAGCGACGCTGGATCATCGACTACTGTCGCTACCGGCTGGGCATCGACACCACGTTGACCCGCCAGGAGGAGGTGGAAACCTGTGGGAAAAAATAGCCATGGATTGAACGCCCGGAATGCTCCGCCGGCCACCGCCTAAACACCGCCATACCGATACACCGTCGCACTCCAATAGCGGCTGCCGCCATTAGGTGTCTGGCGAACCCATCCTTGTGCCTCCAGTTGCCTGGCGATCAGCCGATTCATGAAGCCATGGCCGAGCAGCAGAACCGATCCGTCGCTGGCGAGGGTGTGAAGGCGTTGCGCGGCGGTGTTGGCGCGGGTCTTTGCAGTGGCGGCGGATTCGACGCTGGGCGAGTAACCGCACAACCACAGGACCCGAAGGATAAATGCCCAGGTAAACGGCGATAGCCGTGGCCGTTTCCAGCGCCCGTAAGGCAGTTGCGCTTCACTAAAAAGCGCGTCGACCAGGGCGGGTTTCAGGCCCAGCGCCTGGACAGACGTCAGTGCCCGCGGTGCGTTGCTGGAGACAATCACCCTGGCGGTGGCGGCGAGTTGCAGGCTGGCCTGGGGGACGGGTTGTTGGGTGATTTCACAGCGGTTGTAGTGTTCGATCCAGTCCTTCATATCGAGCGCGGACAGTTTGTCGGTGGCGTCCAGCTTTGGCTGGCCGTGGCGCATCAGGATGATTTCCCTGTTCATGGTTTTTACTTCCCTGGAGGCTTGCGCCGAAGGTGCGCGAAGCGCGGTCGCGGGCACTCGAGGCATCTCTCGGGTGCCGGCGCGAAACCGCAGCAATGCAAGGCAAGACCAGCGGCTTTGAGGCTCGACGGTCACGCCATCGGCAACAAGTCAGTCTTCGGCCATGACGCGGGCGTGTCTCGCACCCTGGGTTTCAAACCAGTCGCGGTCGCGGTACCACGCCACGGTGTCGCTAATCGTCAGCTCCAGCGCCCGAAAGTTCAGGCCCAGCTCCTGTTCGCTCTTGCGGTGGTTGAAACGGCTGCGATCCTTCTCCCGTACCAACAGGCGCAAGGTGGCCAGGCTCAGCAGGATGGGCCTGCCGGTCAGGCGCGCGTAGACCTCCTGCACCGCCGCCAGGGTGTAGAGAAGGGGCAGCGGCACGTAGCGAGCAGGGGTCTTGACCCCCGCGATACGCCCGAGCACAGGCACCAGCTCGGCCATGGTCATATGCCGGCCCGCCGCCAGATAACGTTCGCCTCGCCGCCCGTGCCTGGCCGCGGCAATCTGCGCCAAGGCCACATCGCGGGCATCGACGACGGAAAAGCTGCCGGGGATCAGCCCGGGCAACTTGCCGTGCAGGACATCGTTGACCAACTGCCCCGAGGAGGTCGGGCCCAGGTCGCCAGGGCCCCACATCCAGCCCGGCAGGACCATGCAGGCCTGCATCTCGGGATGGGCTTCGAGGAACGCCAGGACGGCACGGTCGGCGAGGATCTTGCTGCGGTAGTAGCCGTCCGCGTTGGCGTCGGTGCGCAGGCAGGTTTCATCGATGGAGCTGCCAGGCGCGCCGTCGAGCACGGCAATCGAGGAGGTATGGATGAACCGGCGGATACCGGCACGGTAGGCCTGCTCGAGCAGTTCCCGGGTGCCGATGACATTGATCTTTTCCAGTTCCTGCCAGTGGCTGCCGCCCTTGTAGTTGTCGCGAAAGAACGCCGCGGTGTGAAACACCGTATCGCAGCCTCCCAGGGCCGCGGCGAAGGCCTCGACATCGCCCATGTCGCCAACGACCAGTTCCACGCCCGACAGGTTCTTGAACTGCTGTTCACCCTTGGCCCTCGAGCGCACCAGGGCCTTGACCGCGCAGCCACGCGCGAGCAATTCACGCACCAGGTTGTTGCCCAGCAAACCGGTGGCGCCAGTCACGAATGCACGACGCATGGCTCAACCCTCACTCGGTTCGGCTGACGGCATCAACACCGCGCTGTCGAAGAACACCTCTTGATGGATGGCCAACCCGTCCTTGAAGGTGAAGTGTGCGGCGTAGTGCACGGCAATAAAGCGTCCATGGGGTGCAAGCACCCGGTCCGGCAGCACCAGGGGCGCTGCAAAGGTGCCGCTCAGCATGGCCGTCAGCGCCAGACGATCGGCTCCGACGGCGAACGGGTTGAGGATCACATGGGCATCGGGGAAGGCTTCGAACAACGCGGTTTCTCGTTGGCGCATGGCCTCGCGGCCCACTTGTATCCCCATGCCATCGAGGTAGGTGAAGTCTTCGCTCACCAGCGCCAGCAGCGCCTCCATATCACGGCGGTTGAAGGCATTGGCGGCGTGTTGCGCATAGTCGTTGGGGCCAATCGGCATACAGTCCATTCCAGTCGTTTCCAGGGCCTGTAGATATACCGTCGAGCCCCCTCTCGAAAAACAGCGACTCCTGCATAATGGCTTTGCATATATGCAAACCAGGGAGCAGATCAAACATGGTGTCGGAAGCGAATTGGGACGATCTTCGCCTGTTGTTGGCCGTCTCGCGGCGTGGCAGCTTTCTGCAAGCGGGCCAGTTGCTGGGGATTGCGGCGTCTACCGTGTCCCGTCGGTTGACCCAGCTTGAGGAGGCCCTGGGCGAGCCGCTCGTCGAACGCGGCGTCGAAGGATGCCGGTTGACCTCGCGGGGCCAGTCCCTGGTGGAAGTCGCCCAGGCGGCGGAAGCGGGCTTGAGGCGGCAAAGCGTGACCGGCATGTCCGCGCGGGACAGCGAGCTGTCGGGCAGTGTCCTGGTCAGTGCGGGAGAGGGCTTTGCGTCGTGCGTGCTGGAGGCGGCGAGTCGCTTCACCGCGCTTCACCCGCGTTGCACGGTGGAATTGCTGGTGGCCGCCGACTTTCACAAGATCGTGCGCGGCGTGGCCGACATCGCGGTGCGCACCGCGCACCTGGGCGAGCCGTCATTGATTTATCGACCCATGGGCCGGCTCGCCTACGGGGTCTTCGCCGCTGCGGATTATCTGCGGCGGTTTCCACAGGTGACGCCGGCCACGGCCGTCAATATCGGCCTGCTGCCGCCGCTGGACATGTTGCCGCAAGTGCGCGCGGCCAAGGCCGCCGGCCTGGAGCGCGCGCAGATCAGCGTGAACTCGTTCGCCCTGCAGCTGGACGCGGTGCGGCGTGGCCTGGGGGTGGCAGTACTGCCGCGGGTGCTGGCGAAGGACTTGATTGAGTTGTTCACGGAGCTCCAGCTTCCCGATATGGAGGTCTACCTGGTGACCCGGCCACAGGCCTTGAAGCAGGCTCATATCAGCTGTTTCTTTGCCATTGTGCAGCAGGTGCTGCTTGAAGCCCTTGCCCTGGAGACGGTTGAAAGTGACGCCTCGGGGGCGAGGGCTGAGGGGTGAAGCGATCCCGGTTTTCCTGTGTGTTATGCCTGATCGGCAGAGAGCGGTCAGAAGCGGGCACTCGGACACTCAACCCTGCACCAGGTAGGCTCCGGACGGAACCCGATCGCGCAGCTTCTTGCATTTGCCGGGTTTGGGCTGATGCCCCGGCGGGCGATCGGGAAACCAGATTCGACATTTACCCGGAGGCGGCCGATGGCCACGGGGAATCTCAATCTCGTCGTACGTGGGGGCTGGCTCGGCGGAAGTCATTCGCAGTTGCCCTTCGGGACTTGGCCTGTCACCCGTCGGCCAGTTCGCTGCGTTCTCCGCCGCTTCGCGGGTGAGGGTCTCAGTGCGGCGTTCAGTGTCCGGCGTGGGCTGCTCGGCGGCGACAGCTTCTGCTGCACGGCGCCTTTTAACCTCTTCTTCCAGGCCCTCCCGTACGGCAACAAGACGCTCGTCGGCGTTGGGTGGGTTATTCGACGCCAGGGCCTTCTGCGCCGCCTGGATCAATTGGAGGTTGCGATTGCGTAACGCGAGGTTGCGACCAACCCGCATGTTGGAGCGCGTCGCCAGCGCTTCAGCCTGCTGATACTGCCCTTGCTGAAGGCGCAACACACCGAGGTAGTGCAGCGTCGCGGGATTGTTCGGCTGGATATGCAGGGCCCGCTCCAGCGTGGCAGCGGCCTGGTCCAACTGGCCATCCGCATACTGCTGCGAGGCGGATTCAATCAGGGTTGTTGATGCGTTGTTACTTTGCTGAGAGGCTTTGCGCTCGGCCGCAACCGAACAATGCGACGCGGCTGCGCAGAGCGCCAGGATCAGACCCGGCAGAAAACTCTTGGTTGGCATCAGGGGGCAGACTCGGTTGATCATCGACGGCACTGGCGTAAAACAGGCCTTCAGCGCTGCTCGGCTGGGGTTTGTTCACTGTCCCGTCATGACCGATGAAGGGGCTCCTATCGACCTGGCCAGTAATCTGAAGTTCCCGCAGGAACGGCCAACAGGTGGGCAGGTCCGTGCAATTACTCATGAGAAAAAGCAGAGGTGTGTATGCCGCCATTCAAAATACGCGAGCTAAGCCGTACGGATACGCAAGCGCTGCTGGCGTTCGAAACCCGGAACCGTGAGTGGTTCGAATCCCATATCGAGGCGCGCGCCCCGGCCTTTTATTCGTTGCAGGGCGTCGCCGAGCATATCGCGGGCTACCTGGCCGATTTCGCCGCTGGCACCTGGCATCCCTGGGTGATCGAGGATTGCAGCGGAAACATCATCGGTCGCGCCAACCTGAAAAACATCGATACCGCGCAGCGCTCCGCCGAAGTCGGCTATCGGATTGCCCAAAGCGCCTGCGGCCAGGGGCTCGCGACACAGGCGCTGCGGCAGTTGATCGAGCAAGCGCGGACGCGCTGGCAACTGACGCAGCTGGTGGCTTATGTCTACCCGGAAAATCTCGGCTCGACCAAGGTCGTGGAACGCTGCGGGTTCTTGCCGGAGCAGCCCGCAGAAGACGGCAAGGCGGGAGCCGAGCGCCGATTCGTTCTCCCGATCTAGATAAGGGTTGTGGCCCTTTACCGCACTCGCGACTCTGACTGCTGGCCTGTAACCGCTACGTCGTGTCAGTCAGACGGATAGCGCTTACCCGCGCCGCTCGGCCACCAACAGCAACGACTGCGGCACCGGGCTTTGCGGGTGCTGCGGTTCCTGCAGGCTGGCGAGCTGGAAGCCGGCCATGTCCAGGGCGTTGAGCCAGCTGGACAGGGTGCGGAAGTACCAGGGCATGGGTTGCCACTGGCCCTTGAAGCCGGCGAAGGTCTCTTCGCGCCAGCCATCCTGATAGTCGCCGGCCGCGGCGCTCCACGGATGCAGGGTCTGGATCGCCAGCGCGCCGCCGGGGGCGAGCAGGGCGTGCATGGCGGCCAGCAGTGGGATGATGTCCTGGTGCAGCAGGGCGAAGTTGGCGCAGATCAGCTCGTAGTCGCGGCCGATGTCTACTTGCGCTTCCACCAGCGCTGCATAGCTGGCCACATGCACCGTTGCCGAGCC
The DNA here is from genome assembly GCF_900115645.1 of Pseudomonas sp. NFPP07. Classification (NCBI taxonomy): domain Bacteria; kingdom Pseudomonadati; phylum Pseudomonadota; class Gammaproteobacteria; order Pseudomonadales; family Pseudomonadaceae; genus Pseudomonas; species Pseudomonas sp. NFPP07. The sequence goes on along the minus strand of NZ_FOXG01000008.1, from coordinate 430,482 downwards.
TGCAGCGCGCGCGGCCTCCACCAGGGCCGCATCGCCATCTACCCCGACCGCCTCGACGCCCCGTTGCGCCAGGGCGCGCAACAGCCAGCCCTCGCCGCAACCCAGGTCGAGCACCCGCTCGGGCTGACGGCCCAGCACCGCCAGCAGGATCGCCTGGTCGGTGACCTCGACGCGGCTTTGAATGGCGCCGCCGCGGATGGCGTCGATCCAGGCCTGGGCGTTGTGCTGCCAGCTGTGCAGCAGGGTGGATTCGGGAGTGGGCATGTCGATATCCAGCGTCAGTGGTGGAGGCTACGGGGTCGCTAGCGCTGACGTTAGCAGGCAGGGCGCCCGGGTCCAATACGTCGTTCGCCGCTCAGGCGTTCCTACGGGGTTCGCATCCGGTCCTCGTCAGGCGATTTGCTGCGACTGGTGATCAGGCTCAGCAGCACCGACGCCAGAATGATTCCGCCGACAGTGGCCAGCGACCATTCCACCGGCATGTGCAGCCAGGGCATCAGCGTCATCTTGGTGCCGATGAACACCAGCACGATCGCCAGGCCGTACTTGAGCAGGTGGAAGCGCTCGGCCATGTCGGCCAGCAGGAAGTACAGGGCACGCAGGCCCATGATCGCGAAGATGTTCGAGGTGAACACAATGAACGGATCGGTGGTGATGGCGAAGATCGCCGGGATGCTGTCGACCGCGAACATCAGGTCGCTGGCCTCGATCAGCACCAGCACCAGGAACATCGGCGTGGCCCAGCGCCGACCGTCCTGCCTGACGAAAAAATGCTCGTCATGAAAGCCGCTGGTGATCCGCAGATGGCCCTGTATCCAGCGCAACAGGGGGTTCCTGGCGAGGTCGGGCTGCCGATGGGCGAACAGCAGCATCTTGATCCCGGTGATGATCAGGAACACGCCGAACGCATACAGCAGCCACGCGAACTGCGACACCAGCCACACGCCGGCGAAAATCATCGCTGCGCGCATCACGATCGCTCCGAGCACACCGTACAGCAACACCCGGCGCTGCAACTCCGGGGGTACGGCAAAGTAGCCGAAGATCATCACGAAGATGAACATGTTGTCGATCGACAACGACTGCTCGATCAGATAGCCGGTAAGGAATTCCAGGGTCTTGCGTTGGGCGATCTCTGGCCCGAACTCGCCTTGCAGATACCACCAGAGCAAGCCCGCGAAGGCCAGCGCCAGCGTGGACCAGGCAATCACCCAGCACGATGCTTCGCGTACCGATACGCGATGGGCCTTGCGTCCGCCGAGGACAAACAGGTCCAGGGCCAGCATGGCCAGAACGAAGGCGATGAAGGCGAACCACATCCAGGGTTCGCCGATGTGCAGGGACTGCATGCCGTTCTCCCGGTCTGGGCGTGTGCTGGAGCCAACGGTTCATGCTAGTGGGGAGATCGCCGTGAAGAAAAATCGATTATTCCTGAGCCATGGTTCGTTATTTACGAAGTGTCGCTGAAGGTTCTGCCACGAGTTTCATTCGGTCAGCAAAAAAAGGTCACGCCAGCCCGACGTTGTGGTGACCGGAGGGGGCACGGGAAAATCGGGCCCAGCTCGGTGGGCCTTTGCCTCAGTGAGCGCCAGACGCCTTGTTCAAGTCGCTTTCGGCCCATTCGGTATAGACGCAGGCGTCGGCTGCTACCTGCTGCTGTCCAGCGCTCTTCAGAACAATCTGAATCTCCATTCCCTCATTTTTTACGAGACCAAGATCGTGCATTGTGGCGGCTCGAATCGGTGGCGCTTTCAAGGGGGTGATTGAGTGGACAGCATGAGGTTCGTTAAGACCTTCCCTATTTTGCTTGGCCTGGGTATCTCACTGGGAAGCATGAACGCCTGGGGGCTGCCGAACGACAGTGAGCAACTCATTCGAGTTCAGGCCGACCGCAGTCAGATTGATAACAAGCAAGGTTTTGCTACTTATACCGGCAACGTCATCATTACCCAGGGTTCGATGAAGATCACCGGCGACACTGTGACTATCGTCATGAAAAAGGGCAGTCATAACGAGGTCGATGTCGTTACCTCCGTGGGCAACCTGGCCTACTTCGAACAATTGCAAAAAGCGACAGACCCTCAACCGGTCCAGGCATATGCCGTGACCATTCAATATCTGACCCAGCAGAACCGCATCATCCTGATCGACAGAGCCAAAGTGATCAGCGCAGGCAATACCACCTCGGGTGAGAAAATTGTCTACGACACTGTCAAGCAGATCGCCAGTGTCGGTCGCGGCACCGGTAGCAAGATCACCGAGTCGCGCCCACGGGTCAACATGGTCATCCAGCCGAAAAAGAAAAATGAAATGCAAAGGGCCCAGTAATGGGCACCGACAAGATCACCCCTTAGGCAACGCTCACGACCTATCAATCATCAGCTGCATCGGGGGGATTGCCTCCTTCCGGCATATGGCTCATGGCCATAGCTCAATTGTAAAAGTTTTTGGTACTGTCGTTTCGTTCTCTAAAACAACAAAAAATGGACTTACTCATGATTAGAAAGACGTTGTTCGTACCGCTTGCCAGCAGTCTTCTGTCCCTGGCCTGCGCTCAAGCGATCGCAGCCCCTTCCCCCTATTCCAGCTTTATCGTGTTCGGCGACAGCCTCAGCAGTTCCGGGCAGGTTGCCGACCCCGGCGGTCCCGCGGGGTCTTCTTATCGCGCGACCAACCGTACGGGGCCGGTCTACCTGGACGGCAGTGGGGAAGAATATTCCGCTGTTGCCCCGCAATTGCTGGGTGCCAGACTCGGGTTCTCGGCCGACCAGCTCGCCGGTTCGACCTCGGCCGCCCGCGCCAGGGAAGGCCTGCCTGATGGCGACAACTGGGCGGTCGGCGGTTACCGTACCGACCAGATTCTCGATTCGATCACCACCACCTCTACTGTTGGCGGCCGTAGCCGTCCCGGTTATCTGCCGTCGAACAACTTTCGCGCCGACCCGAATGCCCTCTACTACCTGACCGGTGGCGCCAACGACTTCTACCAGGGGGGGGCCACGAGTCTCGGCCAGGCCGACGCCGCGGCCGGCCGCCTGGTCGACAGCGTGCAAGCGCTGCAACAGGCTGGTGCCCGCTACATCATGGTCTGGCTGCTGCCTGATCTCGGCCTGACCCCATTGCTTAACGGCACTGCGCTGCAAGCATTTACCTCGCAGCTCAGCAACCGGTTCAACAGCGAGCTGGTCCGCCAGTTGCGCACGGTCGATGCCCAAGTCATTCCCCTCAACATCCCGGCGCTCTTGAAAGAGGGGTTCGCCAATCCGGGGCAGTTCGGCCTGGCCACCGATCAGAACCTCATGAGTACCTGCTTCAGCGGCAAAGGCTGCACGGAAAACGCCCGCTATGGCATTCACAGCGCCACGCCGGACCCAAGCAAGCTGATCTACAACGACGCGGTCCACCCCACCGAAGCCGGCCAGCGGCTGATCGCCGATTACGCTTACTCCTTGCTGGCGGCGCCCTGGGAAATAACCCTGCTCCCGGAAATGGCCCAGGGCACCCTGCGCGCGCACCAGGATGAACTGCGCAACCAATGGCAGGCCGACTGGGAAAACTGGCAGGGCGTGGGGCAATGGCGGGCGATTGTCGCCGCGGGCGGCCAGCACCAGGACTTCGACAGCCAGCGCAGCGGCGCCAGTGCCGACGGTAACGGTTTGAACCTGAACATCGGCGGCAGCTACCGGCTCGATGAGGCCTGGCGAGTGGGTGTGCTGGCCGGCGCCTATCGGCAGAAGCTCGAGGCGGGCAGCAACGACTCGGACTACAAACTCAACACCTACCTCGGCACCGCCTTCGTCCAGTACCAGCAAAACCGCTGGTGGGCCGACGCGGCAGCCACCGCCGGGCACCTGGACTACGACAACCTCAAGCGCAAATTCGCCCTGGGGCCCAATGAGCGCGGGGAAAAAGGCGACACCAACGGCGACATCCTCGCCTTCAGCGCTCGCCTGGGCTACGACATCGCGCAGCAGGCCAGCAGCCCGTGGCACCTGTCGCCGTTCATCAGCGCCGACTACGCGCGGGTCAAGGTCGACGGTTATTCCGAGGACGGCAACGACTCCACCGCACTGACCTTCGACGACCAGAAACGCACCTCGCGGCGCCTGGGCATCGGCCTGCAGGGCAAGTACCAGATCACCCGGCAAACCCAGGTGTTCGGCGAAATCGCCCACGAAAAGGAATACGAGGACGATACCCAGAAGCTGACCATGGCCCTCAACAGTCTGCCGGATAACCGCTACACCCTCGAAGGCTATACCCCGCAGACCAACCTCAACCGCCTGAACCTCGGGGTCAGCCACAAGCTCACCCAGGACCTGGCCTTGCGCGCCAGCTACAACATCCGCAAGGACGATGACTTCACCCAACAGGGCATCAACGTCGGGGTCAGTCTCGACTTTTGAACCTGAACCGCAGGCCATAAAAAACGCTGCCCCCGCAAGGAGGCGGCGTTTTTTTATCGCACTGCGGCACTGGCTGTTCACCCCGGGCGGCGACAACGTCACCGACCCGTACCTGGAGAAGGTCAACGCCTATGCCTTCAGCGGCACCTGGCGTACAGCTCCTTCTCGCCCTACGGCTACAGCGGCGCTGTTCTGCTGCCAAGGTTGCCTATATCGGGTAGGGCCTGACGGGGAGGGCGCAAGGCTTCGCAAACAGGGCCCTGGCGTTTGGGGGCGTGTGGCTGCCTCAAGGCCGAGCAGGGGCAAGCTCGCTTGATGGGGAGGGAAAGTTCGATCGGTCAACGCAGAAAGATCTGTTGAGCAAGCTGTCTTGTACAGAGCTTGTCTTAAGGATATTTCATCATTTTCATGGGTAAGAATCTTCAGTTTTCTGTAGAAAATAGATCAATTTATTGCGAATTATCTTATTTAGACTGTTGAAGCTTCTATGTAGCGTTGCTGCACAGGTCGTTCAATTCTCGAGGGACATTTCTTGTTCAGTATTCGTGGTCTCAGTGCCTGGACTGTCTGGCTTGCAGCGGCTGGCAGCCTGTTTTCCCCGTACTCGGTCGCTGCCCTTTCCGATGTCTGCCTTCCTTTCGGTCCCGCTGTTATCAGTGTTCCTTTTTCCAGCTCGCTGGTTGTGCAACGGGACGTCCCGGTTGGCGGCGTACTGGCATCCGTGGAGGTCAAGACCCCTATTCGATGCAATAACCGCTACTTTCCAACCGGGGGCTATGCCCAATACTTCAAGTCGTCTTCCAATGCGGCGGTTGGGGTCAGTCGTGGGGCATTCAGGACGAGCAACAGTGGGATCGGATTGAGGTGGAACCTGTCGGCGCCCACGGGAAACTATTCGTTCAGCAGTACCGATCTCAACAGCACCAGTCCCATGGTTGGCGTCGCCTTTCCTTATCTGGGAGGGGACAAATATTACGCGCTCCAACACACCTTCGAGTTGATCAAACTGGGGGATGTGGCCGGGGGAAGTTTTCGATTTCCAGACTTCTCGGTGATGAGCAGCCCTGACTCTCTCCTGGGTGGCCTGTATGACAAGAAGCTCAACACCTTCACTTTTCCCCTGATCAATGTGGCGGTGTCGTCCTGCTTCGTGATGGAGAACAGCGTCCTGGTGAAGATGGGCAGGGTCGATGCCAACAGCTTTCGCGGCCCGGGCAGCATGGCGCAAGAAAAGAACTTCTCCATCGACCTGCGCTGCGATGCGGAAGCCAGGATCAATCTGACCCTGGATAATACCTATCAGGTCGGTGGCTACCCGGGAACCATCAGGTTGGCCTCTTCGGCGCAGTCGGCGACAGGGGTCGGCATCCAAATACTCAATGCTTCCATGGCAAACCACACGCCAATGCTTCTGGGGCAGCCACAGATGATGGGGCTGGCCAGTGGCGGGATCAATTCGTTGAAGTTGGCGGCCCGGTACATCCAGGTTGCCAGTAAGGTTTCCAGTGGCAAGGCCGACGGCACCCTGACCTTCGTCCTCAGCTACCTTTGAAGGCCGTGAACGCTTGCTGTCATGGCGGTTCCGTGTCGCGATCAAGGACAGCCAGCCCCAAGGTCGAAGGGGAGGGTTGTCGCGCCCACAGGTATTTGTTGCAAGCCACGATGACGTACATGACAATGCGAGTCATTATCAGTCGCGAATTATTCCATCGTCATGCCCGCCAACGACTTGTCCTTACGCAGTGCTGTCAACGATCTGTATTGTGACCATCACGGTTGGCTCCAGGGCTGGCTGTGCAAGCGCCTGGGCAACGCCTTCGATGCCGCGGACCTGGCCCAGGACACCTTCGTCCGGGTGATCAAGGCCCGCTCCGCGCTGGACATCCGCGAGCCGCGCTCGTACCTGTCGATGATTGCCAAGGGCCTGCTGATCGACCTGTTTCGCCGGCGCTCGCTGGAGCAGGCCTACCTTGACGTGCTGGCCGCCATGCCCGAAGCCCTGCAGCCGTCGCCGGAGGAACAGGCGATCCTGTTCCAGGCGTTGATGGAGATCGACCGCCTGCTGCAAGGGTTGGGGCCGCGGGTCAAGCAGACCTTTATCCTGTCGCAGTTCAGTGGCCTGACCTACCCGCAAATCGCCGAGCAACTGGGCGTCAGCGTGCGCACGGTGAACAACCACATGGCCAGGGCCATGGAGCATTGCTGCCTGATGCAGATCCAGTTGCAACTCCCATGAGCCTGCCCGCCGAAGAAATGAAAGCCATCGGTGTCGCGGCGCGCTGGTATGCCCGCCTGCATTCCGGCACCGCGACCGACGCCGACCGGGCCGCCTGGGACAGCTGGCTGGCGGCCGATCCACTGAATCGCCAGGCCTGGCAGAGAATGGCCGCCGTGGCCGAGCAGATGGCCAGCGTGCCGGGCGCCCTGGCGGCGCCGACCTTGAGCCAGGCCGGCAATCGCTCCCGACGCCAGGTGCTGCGCAGCGCCTGGCTGCTGACCTGCGCCGGTTCCCTGGGCTGGCTGGGCTGGCGCAGCCAGGCCGCGCAGAACCTGATGTGCGACTACCGCACCCGGGTGGGCGAGCGCCGCGAATTGCGCCTGGCGGACGGCAGCAGCCTGCTGCTTAACACCGACACCTCGGTCAACCTGCGCTTCGATGGGCGCCAGCGGGTGCTGGAGCTGCTGTGGGGCGAGATCCTGGTGAGCACCGCGCCTGATCCATTGCTGCGGCCCTTCAAGGTGGTCACCCGCCACGCCGAGGTGTTGGCGCTGGGCACGCGTTTTATCGTGCGCAGCCAGCCCGGGGGCGGCGAGGTGGCGGTGCTGGAAAAGGCGGTGGAGGTCAGCGTGCCGGGCGGCGGTTCGGCAATGCGGGTCGAGGCCGGCAAGCGGCTGGCGTTCGACGAGCGGAGCCTGGGCACGCCACGGGGCAACGATGTCTCGGTGGGCGCCTGGCAGCAGGGCAGCATCATCGCCATCGACCGGCCCTTGGCGGCGCTGCTCAACGACCTGTCGCGCTATCGCCCCGGCGTGCTGCGTTGGGACCCGGCCATCGGCGACCTGAAAGTCTCCGGGGTCTTTCCCATCGATGACACCGACCTCGCCCTGGCGGCGCTGGAGAGTGGGTTTGCCTTGCGCGTGACCCGCTACAGCCGTTTCTGGGTCCAGGTCGCCCGGGCCGATTCGCGCTGAACAGGCGCCTTGGATAAAAAATTCTGCGGCGCCTGCACTTTTCGACCGCACCGTTCGGCTCATCCCTCAGTGAGTTGTCATTGACCGTTTTGGGGGAGGGAGCATGTCTCGGGTGAACGCGCCAGGTCGTCTGGCGAACGCAGTGAAAGTCGCTTTGCTGGCAACCACCATGGCCAGCGCCTGTTCGGCGAATGCCGAGCCGGCCACAGGAGCCGCGGCGCAGCAGAGCCAGGTCCGCGCCTACGACATTGGCGCCGGCAGCCTGGTGGATGTGCTGACCCGTTTTTCCAGCGCCGCCGGGGCGGCGATTTCCTTTGATGCACAGCAAACCCAGGGCCGGCAATCGCCCGGGCTCAAGGGCCAGTTCGGGGTCGACGAAGGTTTCGCGCGGATTCTGCGCGGCAGCGGCCTGCGCGCCGAGCCCCAGGCCAACGGCAGCTATGTGCTGCGCGCGGTGCCGGTGCTCGGCTCGGCGCTGGAACTGGGCGCCACCAACATCGACGGCCAATTGCTGGGGGCGACCACCGAGGGCAGCGGCTCCTACACCACCGGGGCGGTGACCATCGGCAAGGGCCAGCACTCGCTGCGCGAGACCCCGCAATCGGTGACGGTGATGACCCGCAAGATGCTCGACGACCAGAACCTGCACAGCATCGACCAGGTCATGGAAAAGACCCCGGGCATCACCGTCTACGACTCGACCATGGGCGGCAAGTATTTCTACTCCCGCGGCTTTCGCATGTCGGGCCAGTATCAGTACGACGGTGTGCCGCTGGACATGGGCAACCTCTATGTCCAGGCCGACAGCTTCAGCGGCGACATGGCCTATTACGACCGGGTGGAAATCCTCCGTGGCGCCGCCGGGATGATGAAAGGCGCGGGCGGCACTGCCGGCGGGGTGAACTTCGTGCGCAAGCGTGGCCAGAGCACGCCGCAGACCGAAGTCACCTTGTCCGGTGGCAGTTGGGACAATTACCGCGGCCAGGTCGACACCGGCGGCCCGCTCAACGAGTCCGGCACCCTGCGTGGCCGCGCAGTGGTGGCCGAGCAGAGCCGGCGTTACTTCATCGACGACGCCAGTCGCAAGGACCAGGTGTATTACGGTGCGCTCGACTTCGACCTGAGCCCCGACACCACCCTCGGCCTGGGCATCGCCTATGAAGACGTCGACGCCAACCCGTGCTGGGGCGGCCTGCCGCGCTACAAGGACGGCAGCGACCTGAAACTCAGTCGCTCGACCTGCCTCGATCCGTCCTGGAACACCTGGCGCAGCAAGCGCACCACGGTGTTCAGCGACCTCAAGCACCAGCTCAACGACGACTGGGCGCTGAAGGTCGCCGGCGTCTACACCAAGAACACCCAGGACATCAAATACACCTTCGCCTCCGGCTCGGTGACCCCCGGCGTCGACACCACTGGCATGCTCGGCAGCATGTACGACTACGACCAGGTCGATTACGGCCTCGATGCCTACCTGGATGGCAAATTCACCGCGTTCGGCCTGCAGCATGAGCTGGTGGTGGGGGTCAACGGCAGTCGCGCGGACAAGGACGATTTCTTCTCGGTAGCCTTGCTGCCGCAGCGGCAGAACGTGTTCAACCCGGACCGGCATATCCCCGAACCGGACGACAACTACTTCATCGAGAACTCGACCCGCGGTGGCCCGGTGAAGACCGTCACCGAGCAGCGCGGCCTGTACTCGACCCTGCGGCTCAAGCTGGCGGAACCCCTGACCTTCGTCGTCGGCGGCCGGGTGAGCTGGTACCGCTCGAAAAGCGATTCGGTGTTCCTCAGCTCGGGCACCTCGGAGCACGCCAGGAGCACCGAGACCGGGCAGGTCACGCCCTTTGCCGGCCTGTTGCTGGACCTCAACGACAACCTGACCGCCTATGCCAGCTACGCGGAGATCTTCACGCCCCAAGGCAACTACCGCTCGGAAAGCGGCTCGGCGCTCAAGCCGCTGGTGGGGGAAAGTTATGAGCTGGGGATCAAGGGCGAATGGTTCGAAGGGCGCCTGAACAGCGCCTTCAACCTGTTCCAGACCGTGCAGAAGGACCTCGCGCAGACCGACTACAACTCCAGCTGTGCGTCATCGGACGGCTACTGCTACCTGAACTCCGGCAAGGTCCGCGCCCAGGGCTTCGAAGCCGAAATCAGCGGCGAGGTCATCGAGCGCCTGCAACTGCTGGCCGGCTACACCTATACCCAGACCAAGACCCTGGACGACATCGACAGCGGGCTCAATGGCGCCGCGTTCAACAGCTATGTGCCGCGCCATGTGCTGCGCCTGTGGGGCGACTATGCCCTCGATGGCGCGTTCGAGCGCTTCAGCATCGGCGCCGGGGTCAACGCGCAAAGCGATAACTTCCGGGTCTCGCCGGCCACCGGCGAAAAAATCACCCAGGCCGGCTACGCGGTGTGGAACGGCCGCATCGGCTACCGCATCGACGACACCTGGTCGCTGGCGCTCAACGGCAACAACCTGTTCGACAAGCGCTACTACGCCACCATCGGCACCGAGACCTTCGGCAACTACTACGGCGATCCGCGTAACTTCACCATGACCCTCAAGGCGCAGTTCTGAGTCGCTCAGCCAATAAAAAACGCCACTCCCGGGAGTGGCGTTTTTGTCTGCGGCCGGCTCAGCCGATTTCCACCCATCCCCGGGCATCGCCAGCGGCCAGCAGATCGGCGACCGGCCTCACCGCAATCCGGCCATCCACGGTGCCCAGCGCCAGCTGTCCGTCGCGGGCGTCCATGGCGTGGATGAGGGTCGGCAAGCCGTCGATCCGCGCCTTGGCGTTCAGCCGTAGCTGCCCGCTGCGGGCATCGATCAGCATGAGCGTTCCGTCCAGGAAAGCCGCCGCCACCAGGCCGGCTTCGGGCAGGTGGACGATCGCGCTGGGCGAGGCCGGGGTGGGATGCCGCCACAGTTCCTGGCCGCGCTCCAAGAGCCGGCGGTAGATGAAGCCCTGGTACGCATCGCCGACCGAAGGGTTGTAGTGCTGGCCGGCGATAACCACACCCGCGCCCAGGGCATCCGCCACATAAGCGCCGCGGCATTCCATGGCGTGGCTGGCCCGGGTGCCGTCCTGCTTGAGCAGCGGCCAGAGTCTTTGCACGGCCCCGTCGGGCTGGACGATGCACAGGTGCTTGTGTTCATGGGAACTGGCCGGGGTGCCCTGGAGCGCGAACAGATGGGGGGCGCCGCTGATGCCGATGTAGTGGTTGAAGCAGTCGTAGTGGCCGACATCGACGGGCTGCACGTTGTCGCGAGCGGGGTCCAGCAGCAGATCGACGGCCTTCGAATCGGGGCTTCTCAATCGGTTGCGCCGCCCCAGCAGACGGCCGTCGCTGGCGGCCGAAAAGGTGTATTCATCGTCGTATTCCTGTACCAGGACCAGGCCATTGCCTGTCAGGGCATACACGCGGGAATCGCGGCGATAGGCCTCGGGCCCGTCCTGCACCAGCACCCCGTGCACATGCACGCCGGCCCCGCGCAGGATCTCGGCGCCGTAGCCCGAACCGCCATGGTGGGCGAGCCGGCTGCCGTCCGTGCTGTAGATGTCCAGCAGGCAGCCGTCGTGGGTAACGCCTATACGGTCCGGACCGAGCCAGGCGATATCGCGGATCGCGCCTCGGCATTCCAGCTCGGGCACACCCAGCCAATGGGCCAGGCGCGTGGCCGGTAGGCGCTGGTCATCTGCGGCAAGGCCCGAGGCAGCGACGGTCGCGGCCGAGTCCAGTTCCAGCACCGCGGGCGTTTGCCCAGCCCAGGCTGCCTCGCTGTCATTGGCCTGCACCAGGAACAGGGTGTCGAGGATCACCGACCAGTCGCTGTCGTCCAGCCCGTCCCATTCTTCGTTCCATGGCCGCACCCAGGCGTCGATCCGCTCGCCGCTGGCGTCGTAGCGGCAGCGCACCACTTCGGGAATATCGGCAAAAGGACGCCGGCTTTCGCCGGTCTGCCAGTTCCACACCGCCAGCTCGCCTTCGAACAGGTAGCCGCCGTCATAGCGGCCGGCGCCGATCACGATGCGGGGCAGGGTGGGGTGGAAACCCACATCGTTGATCGGCAGGCACAGTTCGTCGAAGATGGCGAACGGCACCGGCTCGCCACGTCGGTACAGGCCGAACCGATAACGCAAGCCGGTGCCGCCATAGGCCGCCCGCGCGGGCGGATTGACCAGCAATGCAAACTCCGAGACCACGGCGGCGATATCCCCCGCCGGGTTGAAGAACGCGCCGGTGATCCTGCCGGTTCCGCGCAAGGTGGGGTCCATGATGCTGGTCATTGCTGCTCCCTGAGTGGTGCTGTATCGATGTGTCGTTTCATTTCCATGGAGGGAGAATGCTCATTCAAACAATCCTGTTTTTCGCCAATCCGGCTAGCAGAGCGACCCTGCGGCGCGCCATCGCGACCGCTGCATTGCTGGTGGCCTCGTCTGTTGCGCCCCTGCAGGCGGCGTCGCTGTCATTGGAGGTCGAACTGGCCGACAGCTCCATTGCCTACCTCGATGAATCGACCCAGGCGCGATTGTGGCCGCAAGTATGGACGGGGGCCGAGCTCGTTGCCTATTACTTCCCCTCTATCGGTAGCAAGGGCAAGACGCAGAAGACGCGGCCCAGCTTGCAACTGTTCACCTGCATGGTCGGTACCGCCTGTGTCCCGGCGCCTCGTTTCGAGATGGAAAGCTTGCCGGTGCGGCGCCAAGTGACGGTTCGCGCACAGGTGTTGCAGGGCAGTGCGGGGCAGCCGCTAAAGCTGCGCTTCGAGTTGCCCGAAACACCTGCCGAGCATTACAGCTTCAGCCATGCCGAATTGCGCGCACCGGCGGAGGCGCTGTGGCGCGAGCCCTTGTTTACAAACTGGGCCCGCGATTTGTCGTGGGAGGCACGGCGGGGATTCTCCAAGCGACGCAAGCAACCCCTGAGTATTGCGCTGGTCTTCCCGAAGCAGGATGTACCCGGTTATCAGATGGTGGATCTCGCCGTCAGAACGCCAGGGGGAGATAGCCACCCTGGCGATCCTATGGCGGTGACGACCTTGCGTGCCAACCTGAAGGCGCCGGACGGCAGCGTGCGACAGATGGCATGGCCGGGGCACTTGAGCCTGGACCTGCAGGAACGGCTTGAGGCGTCGCCGGACTGGGCCAGGACCGGCCGCGTGCCGGCTGCCGTCAAGCTCAATCAGTTTCCCTGGCGACTCTCTTCGTATAGTGCCAAGGAACGCATCAGCACCGTCGTGATGCCGGACAGCACACCGCGCTGGTATGGCTTGAAGCACTACAACGCGCCCAAGGGTGTGTGGTTGCATCTGACCCAAAGCGGTCCCCTCGCGCAGGTGGAACTGCTGGCCGAAGCGGGCGCTGAGCGGGCGATCGAGGGGCACGTGCCGGTCAAGCGCGAAACCTGGCTGTTCTTCGCAGGCAAGCTGATGCGCTACCGCGGGCAATTGCATTACAACAATGAGCCCCCGCTGCCCGGCACTGAGTGGCGGATGGACTGGAGCAATGGCGAGCGACTGGAGGCGAGCGCCGCGAATGTGTCGCCCAATTCACTGAGCAAACAGCTGCCGGATTGCCGCTGGGATGGTTGCCGGAAAAACCTGGCCGAAGCTCAGGCCCAGTTGGCGGCGAGCGATGCGCAGCTGCAATCGGAAGGCGAACGCTACCTGCGGCTTGCGGGTTATCGCGATTGAAGCGGCGGATCATGGGTGCGGTCGCTCTTTAGGCCTTCAGTGAATGGGGTGATGACGACCCTCTCGGGGACTTGTGGCTTTCTTGATTGACGTCAACCGCGCCGGCGGGGCGGGGCGGTAGTCTCGCGGCAACGTGCGAGGCCGGGGCGATTCCGCCTGGTCCGAGCCCATCGAGGTGGCGTTCTTTCCCACGCTGACCGGCGGTTGAGGCGCTGGCCCAGGCCGCGCAACTCTGATTCGGAGGGCCTATGATCTATCCGCTGCTGCTCACCCTGCACCTGCTCGCCGCGCTGGTCTTCATCGGCACGGTATTCTTCGAGGTGCTGTTCCTGGAACACATCCGCCAGCAACTGCCGGCCAAGCTTATGGTGCTGCTCGAACAGGGCATCGCCCGGCGTGCCCGCCAACTGATGCCCTGGGTCCTGCTGGTGCTGTTCGGCGCCGGGCTGGGCATGGTCTGGGTGCGTTACCTGCCGGTGCTGGCGGCGCCCTTGGCGTCGTCGTTCGGCACCTTGCTGCTGCTGAAGATCCTGCTGGCCGCCAGCGTGCTCGGGCACTTCCTGGTGGCCATGCTGCTGTTCCGGAGCGGGCGCATGAATGCCCGCTATTCGCGCTTTATCCATCACAGCCTGTTCGGCCATATGCTGCTGATCGTGCTGCTGGCCAAGGGCATGTTCTACCTGAACTGGTAGGCCGGCGGCGCCCCACGCTTGATGCAAGTCAAGGAGCCCCGGGCGTTAACGCCGGACACTGGCCCTCCACCGCCAGCCATGGAGCCCTGTCATGCCTGATCTACTCCCGCACCGCAGCGAGCCGGTCGTTCGACGCGATCAAGGCGTGCTCGATCCCAATGGCCATGCCGACACCCGCCGCTTTCACGGCGGCATCGGTTCCCTGGACCTGCTGCGGGCATTGCGCAACAGCCGGCAGAAGCGCCGGCCGCTGTCCTTGAACGTGCAGTTCCCGCCGCGCCTGTCGGGCGCGGCGGTGGACGCTGGCGCAAGCTACCTGCGGCGGCTGGAACGCGAGATCGACCTGGTGGGCTGCCACCTGGGGCCGGAGCAGCGCATCGAACAGTTCCACCTGGGTGGCGGCACCCCGGAGGCGGCGCAACTGCAACGCTTGATGCAGCACCTGCGCCAGCGCTTCCACTTCCTCGAACACGATTGCGGCGACTACAGCATCGACGTCGACCTGCACCCCACCGACTGGGCGACCATGGGCCTGTTGCGCGAGCAGGGGTTCAACCAGGTCAATATCGGGGTGCCGGATATTGGCAGCGACAGCCAGCTGTCGGTGGCCTGCTACCAGGACCCGGCGCCCATCCATTCGCTGATCGATGCGGCGCGGACCTTCGGTTATCGCTCGGTGAATGTCGACCTGGGCTACGGCCATGCCTGGCAGACCCCTTCGAGCTTCGCCTCGAAGCTCGGCACCCTGATCGAGCTGGAGCCCGACCGCCTGCAGGTGTTCGACTATGCCCGGCCACCGTTGCGCTACCGGCGCCAGGGCCAGGAGCGCCCTGCGGCGGCCTGCAGCCAGGAGGCCAAGGAGACGATGCGGCGCATCTGCTTCGAGCGCCTGCTGGCGGCGGGTTACCAGTACATCGGCCTGGGCCAGTTCGTGCGCCCCGACGACGACCTGATGATGGCCCAGGAGCGTGGCCGACTGCGCCGCAACTGCCAGGGGTTTACCTGCCACGGCTACTGCGACCATGTGGGTTTCGGCCTGGGTGCCATCAGCCAGTTCGACGAGCTGTATACGCAGAACAGCGAGCTGCTCGACGACTATCTGCAACAGCTGGACCTGGGCCAGCTGGCGACCCGTCGCGGCTGGCGCTGCGAGGCCGGCGACCAGGTCCGGCAATTGGTCATGGAGCGTCTGGCGTGCGACCTGGAGCTGGACATCCTGGCCATCGAAAGCCGCTACGGGCTGATCTTCCGCCAGTACTTCGCGTCCGCCTGGCTGCGCCTGCAACAGCTGAGTTGGAATGGCCTGGTGGAGCTTTCGGAGCGCTTCATCAGCATCCTGCCCGCCGGCCGGCTGGAAGTGGACAACATCTGCCAGCTGTTCCAGGAGGACCTGGACAGTCCGGGGCAAGCCTGCGGTTGCGAGTGCGTGGAGCCCGATTGCGAGCGTTGATTGCAGGGGGAATGCCAAAGGCGTAGTCAAAAGGACTTGGCGATTTCGGGTGCAAATGACTAGCGAATGGTCATTTTGACCCTCGCGCTGTAAGGCGAGCCTCGGCACCGCGCCGGCCGCAACCCCGGCCCGCCGGCCTATGGCCGTTCCTGGTGGTGATCGGGCCCTGGGGCACGGCCCTTGCACTGCTGGAAAGGATGGCGGGCACAACCGCCCGCCGCATCCCGGGCAAGCTTGATGGGCGACAACGGCAAGGGCGCGCCAATGGCCGATGATGGCCGGGGATTTCATTCGCCGCGTGTCGACCGTCGCCGGGTCGCACGCTGGGTAAAGGAGTGGGCTTGATGCAAGTACTTGAGCGTCGTGCGGCGCTGGCGATCGTGCCGCTGTTACGCCTGGCCTTCCGGCCGTTTTTCCTCGCCGGTTGTGTCCTGGCGCTGCTGGTGGTGCCGCTGTGGCTGACGGCGCTGCAGGGCGCCCTGGGCGACTGGCAACCGGCGGGAGGCTGGCTGGGCTGGCACCGCCACGAACTGCTGTTCGGTTTCGGCCTGGCGATCATCGCCGGCTTCCTGTTGACCGCGGCGCAGACCTGGACCGGCCAGCCGGGCCTGAGCGGCCAGCCGCTGGCGGCCCTGGCCTTGCTCTGGCTGGCCGCGCGCCTGGCCTGGCTGGGCAGCGCGCCCTGGCCGTTGCTGGCCGTGCTGGAACTGGGGTTTCCCCTGGCGTTGGCCGGGTTGATGGGCCGCATGCTGTGGAAGGTGCGCCAACAGCGCAACTACCCGATTGTCCTGGTGCTGCTGTTGCTCGCCGCGGCGGACGGCCTGTCGGTGGCCGGCCTGCTGCAAGGCCATGAAGGCTGGCAGCGCCAGGGCGTGCTGAGCGGCCTGTGGCTGGTGGCGGCGATGATGAGCCTGATCGGCGGGCGGGTGATTCCGTTTTTCACCCAGCGCGGCCTCGGTCGGGCCGCGGCCGTGGCGCCCTGGCCATGGCTCGATTACCTGCTGCTGGCGGGCTCGGCCCTGGTGGCGCTGCTGTATGCCGTCGGGCCGGCGCTCATCGCCAATACCTGGGTTGGCGCGCTGTTCCTGCTGCTGGCGGCCGCGCATCTGCTGCGGTTGTGGCGCTGGCAGGACCGCGGGCTGTGGCGCGTGCCGCTGCTGTGGTCGCTGCACCTGGCCTACGGCTGGCTGGCGCTGGCGTGCCTGGGCATGGCGCTGTGGCATTTCGGCGCGCCGCTGAACCCCAGCCTGGCCGTGCACGGCCTGACCATCGGCGCCATGGCCGGGTTGATCCTGGCGATGATCGCCCGGGTCAGCCTGGGCCATACCGGGCGGCCGCTGGAGCCGCCAGCAGGGATGACCCTGGCGTTCATCCTGCTCAATCTGGCCTGCCTCAGCCGGGTGCTGCTGGTGCTCTGGCTGCCGGTGGCGGCGTTGTGGCTGGCGGGCCTGTGCTGGGCCCTGGCCTTTGCCCTGTACGTCTGGCGCTACGGGCCGATGTTGCTGCGGGCGCGGGTCGACGGGCACCCGGGGTGAGCGCAGAGCAAGCAAGGAGAAGGGCAATGATCTACCCCAGGTTACCGGTCACCCATTTGCTGGCGGCCTTCGGTCTTATCGGCACGCGGTTCTTCGAGGTGTGCAGCCTGCACGTCACCGAACAGGCGACCGCGGCAGGGCGCCCATGAGCCGAAAGATGCGGGTCGGGGGCATGGTGCCCCTGACCACTCTCGACTACCCGGGGCTGCTCGCCTGCGTGCTGTTCTGCCAGGGCTGCGCCTGGCGTTGCCGCTACTGCCACAACCCGCAACTGATCCCGCCGCGCGGCAGCGAGGAGCTGGACTGGTGCCGGGTCCTGAGTTTCCTGCAACGCCGCCAGGACCTGCTGGACGCGGTGGTGTTCAGTGGCGGCGAGCCGACCCTGCAGGACGGTTTGCCGGCGGCGATGGAGGAAGTGCGCGCCATGGGGTTGCGCATCGGCCTGCACAGCGCCGGCATCAAGCCGGCGGCCTTTGCCCGGGCGCTGGCCGGCGCCGACTGGGTCGGCTTCGACGTCAAGGCCCTGGCCGAAGACGGCCCGATGATTACCGGCGTGCCGGGCAGCGGCAAGGCCAACTGGCGCAGCCTGGAGCTGCTGCTGGCCAGCGGCGTCGACTACGAATGCCGCACCACCGTGCACTGGCACCTGTTGCAGCCGGCCCGCCTGTTGCTCCTCGGCCAGCGCCTGCAAGCCCTGGGGGTCAAGCGCTTCGCGGTGCAGATGGTGCGCACCGCGCGCATGCTCGACCCGCAATTGCCGAGCACGCCGCAACAGGTGCTGGTACCGGACCTGTGGCAGCACCTGCGCGAGATGTTCCCGGTGTTCGTGTTGCGCGGCTAAGGCGCTGGCGCGGATGGGACGGTCGCCGCCGGGGAGGGCAGGCGACTTCCTCGATCAATCGGCCTGCGGCTCGCCGGGGATCGCGATTTTCTGGTCCCCCATCCAGCGCCGGGCGCCGCAGCCGTTGCGCGAGTAGATGTCCTCGGGGTTGTTGAGCTGGCAGTGTTCCATCGACATGCAGCCGCAACCAATGCATTCCTCCAGGCTCATGTTCAGCCGTTCGAGTTCGGCGATGCGTTGCTGCACCCGGGTTTTCCAGGTGGCGGTCAGGCGCCGCCAGTCCGCGCCCGCCGGGGCGGTGTTGATGGGCAGGCCGGTCAGTTGCTGGATGATTTCATCCAGCGAGAAACCGATGCGCTGGGCGAACACGATGTAGGCGATGCGCCTGAGGATCGAGCGTGGGTAGCGGCGGTGGCCGCTGCCCACGCGGATCGAGTGGAGCAACCCGCGGGTCTCGTAGAAACGCAGGGCCGAGGCCATGACGCCACTACGCCGGGCCACTTCGGTGATGGTCAGCAGCGGTTCGCTGGGCTTTTTCATGGGGCCTCCGAAGGGGCTTTACTTAAAGTTAGCTTTAACTTTTATATTCCGTCTGCCTATAAATCAACACCTCTGGTGCAGCGGGAGTCCACGTTCATGAATCGAATTCGCCGAGTAGTCGGTCGAGGCTGTTCTTCAACCCATCGATTGGGCGCGTTGTGCCTCCTCTTGGCGCTGGGCGGCTGTGACGAAAAGGGCGAGCCGGTCGCCGCCGCGGCGCCGGTGGTCGAGGTGACGACCGTGAGCGTGCAGGCGGTGCGTGAGTGGGACCTGTTCAATGGCCGTATCAGTGCGATCGACGCCGTCGACCTGCGGCCACGGGTCAGCGGTTATGTCGACCGGGTGGCGTTTCGCGAGGGCGACGAGGTGGAAAAGGGCCAGACCCTGTTCGTCATCGATCCGCGTCCTTACCGCGAGGCGCTGGCCAGTGCCCAGGCCCGGCTGGCCCGGGCCCGCGCCACGGTGCGCCTGGCCAGCGAGCAGGACCGCCGCGGCCAGGCCCTGGTCAAGCAGTCGGCGCTGTCCCGGGAGGAGGGCGACATTCGCAGCGCCTCCCTGGCCCAGGGCGTGGCGGACGTGAACGCGGCCGTCGCCGAGGTGGCCACGGCCCAGCTCAACCTCGACTTCACCCAGGTCCGCGCGCCGTTTTCCGGGCGTGTCGGCCGGGCCATGCTGACCCTCGGCAACCTGGCCCAGGCCGATCAGAGCGTGCTGACCAGCATCGTTTCCCAGGACCCGATGTACGTCTATTTCGACGCCGACGAGCAGAGCCTGCTGCGCTACACCGAGCTGCTGAGCAAGGGCCAGCGCCCGGGGGTGAGCAATACCGTGCGGGTGGGTCTTGCCAACGATGTCGGGACCTTCCCCCTGACCGGCACCGTGGACTTCCTGGATAACCAGGTCGACCCGGCCACCGGCACCATCCGCGTGCGCGCGGTGCTGCCCAACCCCGAGCGTCGGCTGACCGCGGGCCTGTTCGCCCGGGTACGTCTTGAAGGCGGCAGCGAGACCCATGCGGTGCTGATCGACGATCGCGCGGTGCAAACCGACCAGGACCGCAAATACGTGTACGTCATCGGCCCGCAAAACCAGGCCCTGCGCAAAGACGTGACCCTGGGCCGCCAGCTCGATGGCCTGCGGGTGATCAGCGCCGGGCTGGCCGCCGGCGACCGGGTGGTGCTGAACGGGGCGCAGAAGATCTTCTACCCGGGCATGGCGGTGGAGCCCAGGGACATCGCCGCGCCGCCGCAGCAGGCCGCGGCCGCCGCGCCCCAGACACCCTTGGCGAATTAAGGAAGAGCAGCCATGGATTTTTCCAAGTTTTTCATCGACCGACCGATCTTCGCCATCGTCCTGTCGATCATCATTTTCGCCCTCGGCCTGATCGCCATCCCGGTGCTGCCGTCGGGGGAATACCCCGAGGTGGTGCCGACCAGCGTGGTGGTGCGCGCCACCTACCCGGGGGCGAACCCCAAGGAGATCGCCGAGTCGGTCGCCGTGCCCCTGGAAGAGGCGATCAACGGCGTCGAAGGGATCATGTACATGAAGTCGGTCACCGGCTCCAACGGCAGCCTGGCGCTGAGCATCACCTTCGTCCCCGGCGTCGATCCGGACACCGCCGCGGTGCGCGTGCAGAACCGCGTGAGCCAGGCGCTGTCGCGGCTGCCGGAAGAGGTGCGGCAGTATGGCGTGACCACCCAGAAGCAATCGCCGACGCCGCTGATGTACGTCAGCCTGCTGTCCCCGGACAACAGCTACGACTCGCTGTACCTGCGCAATTACCTGACCCTGCACGTCAAGGACGAGCTGTCGCGGCTGTCCGGGATCGGCGATGTCGGGGTCTACGGTTCGGGCGACTACGCGATGCGCATCTGGATGGACCCCAACAGCCTGTCGGCCCGGGGACTGACCGCGGCCGACGTGGTGAACGCGATCCGCGAGCAGAACGTGCAGGTCTCGGCCGGCCAGCTGGGCGCCGAGCCTTCGCCCCAGGGCGCCGACTTCCTGGTGTCGATCAGCGTGCGCGGGCGCTTGCGCAGCGAACAGGAGTTTGCCGATATCGTCCTCAAGAGCGGGGCGGACGGGCAGCTGGTGAAGCTGTCGGATGTGGCCCGGGTCGAGCTTGGCGCGGGCGACTACACCCTGCGCGCGCACCTGGACGACCGCAACCAGGCGACGGTGGGGATTTTCCTCTCGCCGGGGGCCAACGCCTTGCAGGTCGCCGAGGCGGTCTACGGCAAGCTCGACGAACTGTCCCGGCATTTCCCCGAAGGCGTGGCCTACAAGGCAGTGTGGGACCCGACGGTGTTCGTCCGGGAATCCATCAGCGCGGTGCAGCACACCCTGATGGAAGCCGTGGTGCTGGTGGTGCTGGTGGTGATCCTGTTCCTGCAGACCTGGCGCGCCTCGATCATCCCGCTGATCGCGGTGCCGGTGTCGGTGATCGGCACCTTCGCCTGGCTGTATTTGCTGGGGTATTCGATCAACACCCTGACCCTGTTCGGCCTGGTGCTGGCCATCGGCATCGTGGTCGACGACGCGATTGTGGTGGTGGAAAACGTCGAGCGCTTCATCGAAAAGGGCTACGACCCGCGGGAGGCGGCGCACCGGGCGATGAAGGAGGTGTCCGGGCCGATCATCGCCATCGCCCTGGTGCTGTGCGCGGTGTTCATTCCCATGGCCTTTCTCTCCGGCGTCACCGGCCAGTTCTACAAGCAGTTCGCGGTGACCATCGCGATTTCCACGGTGATCTCGGCGATCAACTCCCTGACCCTGTCGCCGGCCCTGGCGGCCAAGCTGTTCAGGCCCCACGGCGCGCCGCAGGATTGGCTGGAGCGGGGCATCCAGAAGGTGTTTGGGGGCTTTTTCCGCGCCTTCAATCGGATGTTCAAACGCCGCTCCGAGGGTTATCACGGCCTGGTGTCCTACTCCCTGGGGCGGCGCGGCTCGGTGTTCTTCCTCTACGCCTTGCTGCTGATCGGCACGGCCTGGATGTTCAATCTGGTGCCGGGCGGTTTTATCCCGACCCAGGACAAACTCTACCTGTTCGCCGGCGCCAAGCTGCCGGAAGGCGCGTCCCTGGCCCGCACCGATGCGGTGACCCGCGAGCTGATCGAGACGGCACTCTCGGTGGAGGGCGTGGAGACCGTGCCGGCCTTCAGCGGCCTGAATGCCTTGCAATCGGTCAACACGCCGAATGTCATGGCCGCCTACGTGATCCTCAAGCCGTTCGACCAGCGTGAGCGCGGCGCGGTGGAGATCAATGCCGAACTCAACGCCAAGCTGTCCCAGGTCCACGAAGGTTTTGCCTATGCGCTGTTGCCGCCGCCGATCCAGGGGCTGGGCAACGGTTCGGGGTATTCGCTGTACCTCGAGGACCGCGCGGGCCTGGGTTACGGCGCCCTGCAGAATGCCTTGAGCGCCTTCCAGGCCGCGGTGGCGCAGACCCCGGGCATGACTTACCCGGTCAGTTCCTACCAGGCCAACATCCCGCAGCTGGAGGTGCAGGTGGACCGGGTCAAGGTCAAGGCGCAAGGGGTGTCGTTGAGCGATGTGTTCAATACCTTGCAGACCTACCTGGGCTCGGTCTACGTCAATGACTTCAACCTGTTCGGCCGGGTCTACCGGGTCATGGCCCAGGCCGACAGCTCCTACCGGCAGACCGCCGAGGACATCGGCAACCTGCGGGTGCGCAACGACCGGGGCGAGATGGTGCCGCTCGGCGCGATGATCACCGTGACGCCCAGCTACGGCCCCGATCCGGTGGTGCGCTACAACGGCTACCCGGCGGCCGACCTGATCGGCGACTCCGATCCCAAGCAGCTGTCGTCGGGCCAGGTGATCGCCAAGCTGGAAGAGATCGCCGCCCGGGTATTGCCCCGCGGCATCACCCTGGAATGGACCGACCTGAGCTACCAGCAGGTCACGCAGAGCCATGCCGCGGCGGTGGTGTTCCCGCTGGCGGTGATGCTGGTGTTCCTGGTCCTCGCCGCCCTGTACGAGAGCTGGACGCTGCCCCTGGCGGTGATCCTGATCGTGCCGGTGTGCATGCTCGCGGCCTTGTCGGGGGTGTGGCTCAGCGGCGGCGACAACAACGTCTTCGTCCAGGTGGGGCTGGTGGTGCTGATGGGCCTGGCCTGCAAGAACGCGATCCTGATCGTCGAGTTCGCCCGGGAGCTGGAGCTCCAGGGCAAGGGCATCATCGAGGCGGCGCTGGAGGCTTGCCGCCTGCGCCTGCGGCCGATCGTCATGACCTCGGTGGCGTTCATCGCCGGCTCCGTGCCCTTGCTGATCGGCAGCGGCGCGGGCAGCGAGATCCGCCGCGCCACTGGCGTCGCGGTGTTCTCCGGCATGCTCGGGGTGACCCTGTTCGGCCTGTTCCTGACCCCGGTGTTCTACGTCGCCTTGCGCAAGCTGGCGGTGCGCTACGCGCCGGCGGTCACGGCGTAGCAGGCAGCCCGGGGGGCGAGGCGGGTGCCCCGGGTCTGTCATTCTTGACCGCCGGCGTCGCGGCTTGCCGCAGCCCTCAATCCCTGGTCAACCCCGGCGTCTGGGCCGGTGCGTCGTCGCGCAGGTCCGGGTGGTCGCGCTCGCGGAAGCGGCGCAGTCCTTCCTGGGTTTCCGGCTCATGGATGGAGCGGTTGAAACACTCGGCTTCGATGCGCAGGCCCTCGGCCAGGGGCTGGCCGTAGCCGCGGATGACGGCTTCCTTGTCCGAGCGCATGGCGGGCTGGGGCAGGGTGCAGAGCAGGCGCGCCAGTTCCAGCGCGCGCTCCAGCGAGCGGCCCTTGGCGACGACCTCGTTGACCAGGCCGATAGCCAGCGCCTCGCTGGCGCAGATCACCTTGCCGGTGAGGATCAGCTCCAGCGCCCGGCCCATGCCGACGATGCGTGGCAGGCGCTGGGTGCCGCCATCGCCCAGGCCGATGTTCCAGCGGCGGCAGGTCACGCCGAAGGTGGCGTGTTCCTCGGCGATGCGCATATCGGCGAAGCAGGCCCACTCCAGGCCGCCGGCGTAGGCCACGCCGTTCACCGCGGCGATCACCGGCTTGTAGATATCCGTCCAGCGGCTCGGGCCGATGATCCCGGGGCGCTCGCCGCGATTGTGCGCGGCGATCTCGTCCGCGGTGGTGGGCACCAGGTCGAGCGCCGCCTTGAGATCGCCGCCGGCACAGAAGGCCTGGTCGCCGGCACCGGTGATGATGGCCACGAGGGCGTGCGGATCGTCGCGAAAACGGCTCCAGGCCTCGATCAGTTCCAGGTGGGTGGTGGGGCCGATGCAATTGCGTTTCTGCGGCCGGTTGAAACGGATGATCCTGATCGGTCCCTGGGTTTCGTAGTCGATTTCGGTGAAGGCCATGACCGCCGCACCTCCTGTGGTTGGCGAGGGAAGTCCAGTGCCCGGCCAGGCTTTCGGGCGCAGGCAAGGCACAACCTGCGAGTGTAGCCGGCGGGTTTCCCGGCTCTGTGCCGTGCCTGATTTTTATGCGGGATACCCGGTCGGCCGATGCTTACCGATCGGAGGTCTGCAGCTCGCCTTTCGCCAGGGCGGATGGAAGGGCCTCGATCCTGGCCAGGCGCCGGAGCAGCGGGGTGGTCATCAGGGTGGTGGCGATGGCCACCATCAACAGCAGGAAGAACGCGCTCTGGGAGATCAGCCCCATGTCCAGGCCCACGGAGAGCACGATGATCTCGATCAGGCCACGGGTGTTCATCAATATCGCGACGCTGCGCGAGACCTCCACCGACAGGCCGGCCAAGCGTCCGGCGAGGTAGCAGCCGGCGGTTTTGCCCAGCACCGCGGCGACGAAGAAGGCCAGCAGCCACAGCCAGCTGTCGAGCGGCGCCAGGGCGCCGAGGTCCATCTTCAGCCCGGTGGCGGCGAAGTAGAAGGGCACCAGCCCGATATTGACGAAGCCTTCCATATGGCGGTGCCAGTGCTGGCGCCGCTCGCGCAGCAACCAGCCGGCGATCAGCCCGCCCAGGGCGCTGTGCAGGCCGATCAGGGTGGTGATCCAGCCACACAGCAGGGCGGTCGCCAGCATCAGCGCCATGCTCATATCGGCGGCGGGGGCCGCGCTGCGGGTCGCGGGCAGCCGCGTAAACAAGGTGTGCAGCAGCGGGCGCAGGCCCCAGCGGGCGAGGGCGAGGAACAGGACGATGAAGCTCAGCTGGCGCAGCACCCCGAACAGCGAGCTGTCGCTGCTGGACAGGGCGACGATGACCGTCAGCAGCACCCAGCCAATGATGTCGGTGATGGCGGCGGCCGCGATGCCGACGGTCCCGGCCAGCGAGTGCTCCAGCCCCAGGTCGCTGATAATTCGCACCAGCACCGGCAGGGCGGTGATCGACAGCGCAATGCCGCAGAACAGCACGTAGCCGAGCCTGGGCTGGGCGGGCGCCAGGGCGGAGTGGGAGAGCAGGCCGACCATGGCCCCGAGGGCAAAGGCCAGGATCACCCCGCCGGCGGCCACCGCGAGGGCGCTGAAGCCGATCTTGTGGCTGTCCAGGTGATGGCTGTCGAAGCGCAGGCCGATCTGGAACATCAGCAGGACCAGGCCGATATTGCCCAGGGTCTCGATGCCCAGACGGATGGCTGCCGGAAACACCGCCGCATGCCACTGCGCGCCGAGGGCCATTAGCAGGCAGGGGCCCAGCAGGATGCCCACGCAGATTTCGCCGATCACCCGCGACTGCCCCCAGCGGGCCAGCAGCGCACCACACAGCTGGCTGGCGACGATGATCACCGCCAGCTGGAAAAACGGCAGGGCCGAGAACAGTTGCTGTAGCGTCGACATGGCGTCCTCCGCCTATTTCACCGCGAACGAGTCCGCGGCCGTGGTCAGGGCGCTCAAGCGGCGCCGTGCCTCTTCGCCAAAGGGTTTCGAGCGCCGGCTCTGGGCATCGATCTGCACGATCACGGTGCTGGCCAGGGCCGCGCAGCGTCCGTCCTGGAACAGCGCCTGCTCCAGGGTCATCGAGCTTTTGCCGAGGTTGGCGACCCGGGTGCCGATCTGCACCGTGCCGGGCCAGCGCAGTTCGGCGCGCAGGTCGAGCTCCAGGCGCGCGATGACAAATTCGCTGCCGGGTTCGGCGAGCGGCGCATGCGGGTCATAGATGATCTCCACCCGCCCGGTTTCCAGGAAGGTGGCGAACACCGCGTTGTTCACATGGCCCTGGCGGTCGGTATCGGCGTAGCGGATCTTGTCCGAGGAACGGACGGCGAAGTCGTGCAGGGCGGGATCATTGGACATGGCGTGCTCCAGTCTCGATAGGGGTGGCCAGGGTGGCCGCGCGCGCCAGCCCGCCAAAGGCGTCCAGCAGGCGTTCGCGCCAGGCATGCAGGGCGTCGTTGGGGGCCAGCAGTTCTTCGCCGCTGGTGCAGCGCGCCCACATGAACATGCCGAACACACAATAGTCGGCGTAGGCCGGGGCTTCGCCGGCCAGGAAGGGCTGGCCCTTGAGGGTTTGGCGAAGCGGGGTCAGGACTTGGCGCAGTTGCTCCAGGTGCTGAGCCTGGGGGGCCACCAACTGTTCCAGCGAGGTGCCGAAGTGCGCTTCGCGGGAGCTGCGGAAATAGGCCCGGTCCTCGGCGGCCAGTTGCGCGTAGACATCCAGCAGGATCACCCGGGCCACGGCGGGCAGCAGCATGCTGTCGGCCCAGCGGTTGACGAAAGCCGACAGCGCGATGGCCTCACGGCCGCCGAACAGGGACGGGCGCTCGGGGTAACGCTGCTCCAGGTGCAGGGCGATGCGCCAGGAGTCGCTGATGCTCTGGTCCCCATCCACCAGCACCGGGACCGCGCCTTGTCGGGAGAAGGCGATACGCGCCTTGTCGCTGAAGCGCCAGGCGATGCGCTGGCTTTGCAGCCCCTTGTGGGCCAGGGCCATGCGGGTCTTCCAGCAGTGCGGGCTGAAGCGCAGGTCCGGGTCGGCGCCGGCCAGTTCGTAGAGGGTCAGGGGTGCGCTGCTCATACTGGGTTTTCCTTGGTTGTGGACAGTGGCCGCTGTCCGCTCATGCAGGTCGTTCATGGCGTGGGTCCTGGTGGCCTGGGCGTCGGCTGGCCGATGGCGCCCGGCAGCGGGCGCGGGCGTTGCGGCAGCAGGGTCAGGAGCATGCCGGCGGTCACCACCAGCAAGCCGGCGATGGCAGTGCTGTCCGCGCGCTCGCCGAGTAGCAGGGCGGCCAGCACCATGGCCGTGCCCGGCACCAGCGCGGCGAAGGTGGAACCGAGCGCAGCACCGAGCAACTGGACCGAGCGGCTGTAGAAGAACAACGCCACCGTCGACACCAGCAGGCCCTGGTAGACCACCTGAATGCCGATATCCCAGAGCGGCGCCTGGAGGATCCGCAGCCCGCGGCTGCCCAGGTAGACCGGCAGGTACAGGACCATCGAGCACACCGAGACGATCGCGGTGGCGTGCAGCGCATCGCTGCCGGACCATTTCGACACCAGGGTATAGATCGCCCACAGCAGGCCGCCGAGCAGGAACATCAGGTAGGCGTAGGGCGAGGCCTGGGCCCCGGCGAAACTGTGCCAGCCGGCCAGCAGCACGCCGCCGATGATCAGCGCGGTGCCGGCGTTCGCCCGGGCGCCGAGGCGGGTGCCGAACAGCCGCGCGCTGATCAGGATCGACAACAGGATCATGCTGCCGGGAGTCACCACCGCGAACAGTTCCACCGGGGCCAGGGCCAGCCCCTGGGCCACCACCAGCATGTACGGCGCGCCGATGCCGACGACCATCAGGCCGATGGTTGTCCAGCTCAGGCCCCGACGGCCATGGCGGAGCAGGTACGGCAGCAGGATCAGCCCGGAGACGCCGTAGCGGATGCAGGTGATGTCGTAGGCATCCAGCGGCGTGCGGGTCAGCCCCAGCCGGGTGACCACCGGGAACGCGCCCCAGATCAGGGCCGCGGCGAGGCCGCACAGAATGCCGGCCCAACGCTGTTCGGGACTGACGGTAAGCGTCATGAGCGGGTCCTCGCTGCGGCGCCTGGGGGCTAGCGGTGGCCGATCTTCACCGAGCCGGCGTTGCCGCGCTTGCGCAGGTAGGCGTACTCGAGGTCGTTGAGCAGCATCTGCGCCCGGTTGATGTGGCGTGAGGCGTAGTTGAGGCTGGTGAGGAAGTGCGCCAGCTCCTCGGTCTCGGCGAAGTTGCCATCGTCATGGGCGACCTTGGAGAGGTCCAGGTTGCGGCGGTTCTCCAGCTTGCTCAGGTAGTCGATGTCGATCACCCGGAACGCCGCGCCGATGCTCAGGCCGCGGGCATTGAGCACCTTGTGCCATTCGAAGGGCGGGTTGATCAGCACGTCGCCCGGCTCGACGTAGACGGTATCGGCCTCGTAGTCGCCGCCCGGTGCTTCGCGGCCGCTGCTGGTTTCGAACATCAGGTCGTAGTCGCGGAACTGGTCGCCCAGTTGCGGTGGTCGGGTGCTCCACTTCTTGGTGCCGGCGATCATCACGAAAATGTTGAGGGTCGGGAAAATGTGCCAGTCGCTGCCCACCGCGCCCCGGGCCGGCTCGCCGTATTCCTGGGTGCTGTAGCCAAGGAACATGTGGCCGGTGACTTTCCAGGCGTCGATGTTGAACCAGGGTTTGCTGAACACCTGCTGCTTGACCAGGTTGAAGGCGTCCTTGCCCCATTCGTAGGGGTCGTTGTAGCTCGATGAAATCGTGCCCAGGTGCGAATAGACGTCGAGGTGGTGGGTGAAGATGTCGTCGAGGAATTCCTGCCCGGTGCCGACGCGGCCGGTGACGTAGTTGTAGTCCGAGGCGCCGTTCTCGTCGCGCATCGACACCGGCTGGTCGCCGGACTTGACCCGCCATTGCAGGTTTTTCCCCGAGCCGACCTGGTCGAAGAACGACCGTTGCGAGAACTCCTCGCCGATGGGCGCGAGTTTGCGTAGCAGGGCGGGTTTGCTGAACCCCTCGGTGAAGCGCTCGACCTTGTCCCGGGTGAGCTCGCCCTTGTGCTCGGCGGGCTCGATGACATTGATGTAGCCATACTGGATACGACTGTTCGAAACCATTTCGTAGACTCCTTTTTCCCTGACGTAAAAAGAGAAAACCGCTCGCGCCCACGACCGCTGTTACCGGGCGTGACTGCGCAGGTGAAGCCGACTTCCTTGCGTGACGCGGAACGAAAGCCGTGGACCAGTACATCAAGCATGCTTACCGCACAGCACCTATCGGGTATGATTGACAGGTGTGTCAAAGATCGCAGTGTTGGTATCTTTGACAAGGTTGTCAACAATTATGTGAGCAGTGATTTTTATGGCGGGTGTCAGGCAGTTTGACGAAGAAAAAGTGTTGTCGGCGGTCCTTGATGTGTTCTGGCGCAAGGGCTGGCAGTCCACCTCCATGGCCGATCTGGCCGAAGCGGCCGAGGTCCAGCGCGGCTCGCTGTACCATGCCTATGGCGGTAAGGAGGCGTTGTTCCTGCTGGCGTTCGAAGCCTACGCCACGCGCTTTTTGGGCAACGCGGCCAAGGCCCTCGAGGCCGCGGACGCCGAGACCGCGCTGCGGCAGTTTTTCCAGGTGGCGATCAGCAACATGACCAGCGGCACGCCAGCCAAAGGTTGCCTGACCACCAAGACAGCCACCGACGCCGACACCATCGGCCCGCGCATCCAGCAGCGCTTGCGCGACCTGTTGGACGCCCTGCAACTGACCATCAGCACCGCGTTGTCGGCCGAGCCGATCCAGGGCGACCTGGCCCTGGCGCCGGATGAAGCGGCGCAGGTCATGGTCACCTTCACCCGCGGGCTGGCGGTGATGGAACGCATCTACCAGGAGCCGGAACGTTTGCGCACGACTGCCGATTCCCTGGTGCAGCTTCTGGTGCCGGGCGTCCGGGCGCGGGCCTGAGTCGTACCTCTGCGCGGCTTTACCGGGTGTCGCGCCCGGGCGACTGCTTCCAGTCCCGCAACACCTCGATCAGGGCGCGCAGCTTGGGCGCAACGTGCCGGCGGTTGGCGTAGTACAGCCACATGGCCGGTAGCGGCTGGCAGGTGCCGGGCAGGACTTCCACCAGCTGGCCGCTGTCGAGGTCGGCGGCGATCCGTTCGCGAATGAACACATGAGCGATGCCGACACCGGCGCGGGCGGCTTCGATTACCGCCTGGGTGTCGGTGCTGATAAAGCGCCCGGGCACATCCAGCTTCACCTCGTGCTGACCGTCGTGCAGGTGCCATTTGTGCATCTGCCCGCTGCTGGGAAAACGAAAGCGCACACAGGCATGCTGGTGCAGCTCGTCGATGCTGCGCGGCGCAGGGTGGCGCGCCAGGTACTGCGGGCTGGCCACCAGGGCGCATTGCAACGGCGGGGTGATCTGCACCGCGTGCATGCCCGGATGCAGGGCATCGGCCAGGCGGATGCCGGCGTCGAGCTGTTCCTTGACGATGTCCACCAGCTGATCTTCGTAGCGTATTTCCAGGGTGATCCTGGGGTAGCGTTGGAAGAAATCCTCGAGCAGCGGGGCGACGATCAGGTGCTTGGCCATGTGCAGGGCGCTGATGCGCAAGTGCCCCGCAGGCTCGCCCTGGGTTTCCCCCAGATCGTCCCGGGCCTGCAGCAGGCTGCGGTAGCCGGCTTCGCTGCCTTCGTGAAAGCGCTGGCCGCTCTCCGTCAGGCTGACGCCGCGGGTGGTGCGATGGAACAGCTTGGTCTGCAGTTCGCTTTCCAGCTGGTTGATGGCCAGGCTCACCGCCGCCGGGGTCACGCCCAGCACGGCGGCGGCGCGGGTGAAGTTGCCGGTCTCGACCACCGCCATGAAGAGGTGCAGCCCGGCCAGTGGATCGCGTCGGCTCATTGTTAGGAATACTTAATAGTCTTGTTGGGGAAATGCGGATTCTCTTAAAGCTACGAGCTTCATAGACTCTTTTCAACCGCAAAGGAGTCCCGCCATGCACTGGCCCGTCACCCTCAAACCCGCCCGGCAGATGCTCGACAAGGGCATCGCCAAAGCCATGCAGATGCAGCTTTCGGTGTGCATCGCCATCGTCGATCAGGGCAGCAATCTGCTGGCGTTCGTGCGCATGGACGACGCCGTGCCGGGGGCGATCGACCTGGCCCAGCGCAAGGCCCGGACTTCGGCGCTGTTCCGCACCGCCAGCGCCGAACTCGGCGCGTTGTCCGGGCCGGGGCAGTCGTTGTGGTCGATCGAGCAGAGCAACGGCGGCTTGACCAGCTTTGCCGGCGGCCTGCCCATCGTCGATCAGGCGGGGCGTTGCCTGGGCGCCATCGGCGTCTCCGGTGGCAGCGGGGTTGAAGACGAAATCATTGCCCGGGCTTGCGTCTGAGCCCTGGTCACCGACATTTCCTTGGAGAAATCACAATGAGCAAAAAACGTATTCTGGTCACCGGCGCCGGTTCGGGCTTTGGTCGTGCGGTGGCGCTGCGCCTGGCCGCCAACGGGCATGAGGTGATCGCCGGGGTGCAGATCACCCCGCAGGTCACCGAGCTGCGCGAACTTGCCGCCAGCCTGGACCTCAAGCTGCGGGTGGAGAAGCTCGACATCACGTCGGCCCGCGACCGCGCCCATGCCTGGCAATGGGACATCGACGTGCTGCTGAACAACGCCGGCGACGCCGAGACCGGCGCCATCGCGGAAATTCCCGTGGACATCCTGCGTTCCCAGTTCGAGACCAATGTGTTCGCCAACCTGGAGTTGACCCAGGGTTTCGTGCGGCAGATGGTCGAGCGGCACCAGGGCAAGATCGTCTTTGTCTCGTCGATCGCCGGCCTGCTCACCGGGCCGTTCACCGGCGCCTACTGCGCCTCCAAGCATGCCCTGGAATCCATCGCCGAGGCCCTGCACATGGAGCTGGCGGAGTTCGGCATCCAGGTCGCGACCATCAACCCCGGGCCGTACTCCACCGGTTTCAACGACCGGATGATGGAAACCTGGAAAAGCTGGTACGACCCGCAAAAGAACTTCACCGATCACTCCGGCCTGAAGTTTCCCTTCGAGCAGTACGATCCCGAAGAGATGGTGGCGAAGATGGTCGAGGTGGTGGAGCGCGACGGCGGGCCTTTCCGCAACCTGCTGCCGGCGCACTTCGTCGACATCGTCAAGCAGGACCAGCAGGATGCCTGGACGCGCCAGCAATCCTGAGGCCGGCTCAAAAGGTCTGCCCTAGGGAGAACTGGAACACCTGGGTGTCGGCGTTGTCGGGTTTGCGTATCGGATACGCCAGGTTGAAACTCAAGGGCCCCAGCGGGCTGTACCAGGTCACGCCGACCCCCACCGAGCTGGCCATCTGGGCGAAGTCGACGCCGTCGCAACCCTGGGTGGTGCTCAGGTAGCACTTGTCCGAATAGACGCTGCCGACGTCCCAGAACAACGAGGTGCGCACCGACGTGCTGTCCTTGATGAAGGGCATCGGGAACAGGTATTCCACGCCCCCGGTGATCAGGATGTTACCGCCCAACGCATCGGTGTCGCGGTCGGAGTAATAGGCCTGGCCGGCGCTGGCATAGGCGCCGGTGGCCGGAGTGTTGCGCGGGCCCAGGGTGCCGCTTTCGAAGCCGCGTACCGAGCCTTCGCCGCCGGCTGTGTAGTTCTCATAGAAGGGCAGGCCATCGGTCGAGCCGTAGCTGTTGCCGTAGCCGAGCTTGGTATGGAAGCGCAGCGAGGTGGCGCGGCTGACCGGCAGGAAGGTCTGCCCGCTGTAGTCGAGTTTGTAGAAGCTCAGGTCGCTGCCGGGCACCGTCACCGTCAGGTTGAGGCTCTGCGAGTGCCCGCGGCTGGCCAGCACGCCGCGGTTGAGGGTTGACTCCGACCAGCCGAGGTTGGCCTTGAAGTTGGTGAATTCCTTGCCCTCGCGTTCGATGAAATCGTAGATCTCGTCGGCGCTGTAGGTGCCTGGCTCGATGCTGTCGTGTTGCACGGTCAGGCCGAAATTCAGGCGCGAGGTTTCGTCGATCGGGTAGCCCAGCGAGGTACCGACGCCATAGCTGTTGATGGCGTAGTAGGAGACGCCGTCGTCGTAGTAATCGTTGTAGTCGGTGCTGCTGTAGAACAGGTTGTAGCCCAGGCTCACGCCGTCCGGGGTGAAGTAGGGATTGGTGAAGCCGACGTTGTACTTGCTTTGGTATTCCGAGCGGGTCAGGCCCAGGCTGGCGTAGTTGCCGGTACCCAGGAAGTTGTTCTGGGTGATGGAACCGCCGAGGGTCAGGCCGCCGCTCTGGGCGAAACCGATGCTGGCGGTAATCGAACCGGCAGCCTGTTCTTCCACTGCGTAGTTGACGTCTACCTGGTCATCGACACCTGGCACGGCCGGGGTTTCGACGTTGACTTCCTTGAAGAAACCCAGGCGTTCCAGGCGGGTCTTGGACTGGTCGATCAAGTAGGTCGAGGCCCAACCGCCTTCCATCTGGCGCATTTCCCGGCGCAGTACCTTGTCGTCGGTCTTGGTATTACCGCGAAAGTTGATGCGGTTGGCATAGGCTCGCTTGCCCGGGTCGACCACGAAGATGAT
Organism: Pseudomonas sp. NFPP07; assembly: GCF_900115645.1. Taxonomy (NCBI): domain Bacteria; kingdom Pseudomonadati; phylum Pseudomonadota; class Gammaproteobacteria; order Pseudomonadales; family Pseudomonadaceae; genus Pseudomonas; species Pseudomonas sp. NFPP07. Next base: position 397,643 of record NZ_FOXG01000008.1, on the reverse strand, counting down.
ATCGACGGTGTGATCGTCGTCGTGGGGCTGTGGCACGCCGTTGACGTTGGCGAAGGTGTAACCGTCGTTGCCCAGGCGACGGGTGATCAGCTCGGAGGTGGTGGTCATCAGCTTGCGCGAGAACACCTGGCCCTTCTCGACCAGCAACAGTGACCTGATCTGGTCTTCAGGCACCTTCAACGCGCCGCTGAGGTTGACCTCGCGAACCGTGTATTTCTGGCCTTCGTTGATGTTGACGGTGATGTAGACGTGCTTCTTGTCCGGGGTAAGGGAAACCTGGGTCGAGGCGATATCCATGTTGATATAGCCGCGGTCCAGGTAATAGGAGCGCAGGCGTTCCAGGTCGCCGGAGAGCTTTTCGCGGGCGTACTTGTCGTCGTTCTTGAAGAGGGACAGCCAGTTGCTGGTCTTGAGCTGGAACTGAGCGGTCAGTTCTTCCTGGGTGAACACCGTGTTGCCCACCACGTTGATGTGCTGGATGGCGGCCACGCTGCCTTCGTCGATGCTGATCTTCAACTGTATGCGGTTGCGCGGCAGCGCCAGCACTTGGGCGTCGACCGCGGCCGAGTAGCGACCCTGGGCGACATATTGGCGCTGCAGTTCATTGCGCACGCCTTCAAGGGTGGCGCGCTGGAAGATCTCGCCTTCTGCGAGACCGGCCTGCTTGAGACCTTTCATCAGGTCTTCAGTGGAAATCGCCTTGTTGCCTTCGATTTCGATACTGGCGATGGATGGACGCTCGACTACCGTGATGACCAGGACATTGCCTTCGCGGCCCAACTGGATGTCCTGGAAGAAGCCGGTCTTGAACAGGGTCCGGGTGGACTCCACCAGGCGCCGGTCATCGACTTCGTCACCGACGTTCAGCGGCAAGGCGCCGAACACGCTGCCGGCGGAGACCCGTTGCAGTCCGTTGATCCGGATATCGGAGATTTTGAAGCCTTGAGCGTGGGCCAGAGTGGCATTGAGCAGCAGCGCAACCGAGCAGAGCAGGCGCGAAAAATTCATCGGGATCTTTTCCAGGACACATCGACAAGCGGCGCAGGCGCGCTTGAATGACCCGCTGCGGACGGGACAACCCACAGCGGCCTGGCGGGTGGAGGTCAAGCATAAGAGTGCGGGGTGTTTGGTGCGGTTAACAGAGTGTCAAATTAGGTAAAGGTTGGGCCCGGGGCGATGACGCTGCGCGGCGCGCAGGGGATAATGCGCCGGTGCCCCTTCAAGAGTTCGCCATGATTTGCGTATTGCTCGTCGACGATGACCAGGAACTGACTGGCATGCTCATCCAGTACCTGGAACGCGAAGGATTTGCGGTGGCCGCCGTGCACACCGGCGAAGAGGGCGAGGCCCAGGCGCTTTCCGGAGGTTACGACATCGTGGTTCTGGACGTGATGCTGCCGTGCCTGTCGGGCATCGAGGTGCTCCGGCGCATCCGTGCCAGCAGCCAGATCCCGGTGGTGTTGCTCACCGCCCGTGGCGACAACATCGACAAGATCACCGGCCTGGAACTGGGCGCTGACGACTATGTGCCCAAGCCCAGCTCGCCGGGCGAACTGGTGGCGCGCTTGCGGGCGATCATGCGCCGGGTGCAGTCGGCCGAGCCGCCGACCAACGAAGTGATCAGGAGCGGCACCCTGGCGCTGTGGCCCGGCAAGCGCCAGGCCCAATGGCAGGGCAGCGAGCTGGAGTTGACCAGTACCGAGTTCAGTCTGCTCGAAGAGCTGGCCCGTTGCGCGGGGCAGGTGGTGAGCAAGGAGGACCTGTCGCTCAAGGCCCTGGGGCGTCCCTTGACCCGCTACGACCGGCGTATCGACGTGCATATCAGCAGCATCCGCCAGAAGCTCGGCCCGCGCCCCGACACCAAGGCCTGGATCCAGAGCGTGCGTGGCGTGGGCTACCTGTTGATCGCCGAATGAGCAAACCCAGCCGGCTGTTCTGGAAACTGTTCCTGGCCTTCTGGCTGGCCACCAGCCTGACCTTCTTTGTCGGCGTGGGCATTCTGCTGCTGAGCGGCTCCCTCCCCGGGGACCCGCATCTGGAAGTGATCCTGGCCAGCGAGGAGCAGTTGCTGCAACAGTACGGCATCGATTCGGGCAGGCAGCTGCTGACGGTCTGGCGGCACCCGCCGGACCAGGCTGTTGGCGTCTATGACAGCAGCGACCGATTGCTGGCCGGGTCGCCGGTCGCGCACCCGGTCTATGAAAAAACACTGGTCAGCAAGGAAGGGCTCAGGCTTTCGCTCAAGTCTTCCCTGGTGCCTGGCGATCACCGCCGGCCGCCGGGGCGCTTGATCCCGTTGCTGATCGGTACGCTGATGAGCGCGCTGTTCAGCGCCTACATGGCCTACTATCTGGCCTGGCCGCTGGCCCACCTGCGGCGGGCGATGGGCTACGTCGCCCAGGGGCGCTTCGAAACCCGGGTCAAGCCGATGATGGGCGCGCGCCGCGATGAGATCGTCGACCTGGCCGAAGACTGCGACCGCATGGCCAACCAGCTGAAACTGCTGGTGGAGGCCCAGCAACATCTGCTGCATGACATCTCCCACGAACTGCGCTCGCCGTTGACGCGCATGCAGGCGGCCATCGGCCTGTTGCGGCAGGACCCGATGCAGCTGGAAATGCTCGGGCGTATCGAGCGTGAATCGGAGCGCATGGACACCCTGATCGAAGCGCTGTTGACCCTGGCACGCCTGCAGGGCCGGCCCGAGAGCATCGAGCGCGAGCCGCTGGATATCGTCGAGCTGCTGGCGGTGATCGTCGAAGACGCACGCTTCGAGGCGGGCATGAAGGGTTGCCAGGTCAGCCTGCAGGCCTGTCCGGGCTTTGTCAGCCGGGGCAACGGCGAGCTGTTGTATCGCTGCTTCGAGAACGTCATTCGCAATGCGGTGCGCCATACCGCCGCGGGAACCGGGGTCCAGGTCAGCGCGCACATCGATCTGTCCGCGCAGGGCCTGACGGTACGCATCATCGACCGGGGCCCAGGCGTCGAAAGCGCGTGGTTGCAGAGTATGTTCCAACCCTTCGAGCGTGGCGTGGGCGAGGCGGCCGCCGGTTTCGGCCTGGGCCTGGCCATCGCGGCCAGGGCCGTGGAACTGCACGGCGGCAGCATCGAGGCCCGCAACGAGCCGGGCGCCGGGCTGGCCGTGGAGATCAGGCTGCCTCGGCGGGCCTGAGCTTTACACGAAATTACATTGCCTTGACCGCCCTGTACGTCGCCCCTCAGTAGACTTCCTGCTCAGCATTTTTGCTGTTCCGGCGGGGCCATTGAGTGGAGGTGGCGATGTTTCTGGTGCATAAAAAAGGATTCGTTTCCGGCAAGAAAATGGTCGACGGGCTGGTGCCCTACGATTTCTTCTGCGAAGACAATCCGGCCATCAACCTGTTCGTGTTCACCGGCTCCAGTGCCCCCGGCAAGGCGGTCGAGGAGCAGACGCTCTGGGGCTTTACCCGCCTGGAGCGCTTCGAGGCGCTGACCCATACCCTGGTGTCGAACAAGAAGAACCAGGGCTGGTTTCAAACGGTCAACGTACTGACCGGACCCGCGCAAAACGGCACCCAGAGCCTGAAGTTCCAGCGGGTGCTGAAAATCATCAAGCATGCCGACCCCTCGGGGCGTACCGCCGGCAAGGCGGACTACGAGATCCACACCGATGAAGGCGATACCTATTTCACCCGTCGGCCTAGCGCGGCCAGCGGCGGGCAAACGGTCATCTATGTGGCGGATCGCTGACCGCAAGCATGGCGGGCGCTGCCTTGCAGATCACCGGCGCATGCCGCCGAGCTGTAGGCGCGAACTTGCTCGCGAAGCGGCCTTGAGGACGGCATCGCTCTCAAGGGGGATCGTCGGCAACCCGGCTCTCATGGCGAGGGGGTAGGGCACTCGCCGCCGCCTTTGGCCGAACCCGATCTCTGCCGCCCATCGCGGGTAGCGGGCGCTCATTTCTTTCAGGCATTGTCGCCGCCGCTCAGCCCGGTATTGTCCCCAGCTCGAGCTTGTAGCCCACGCCATACAACGACTGGATCGGGTCTTCCCCAGGGCAGGCCCGGGCCAGTTTGCGCCGCAGGTTGCGCACATGGCTGTCGACGGTGCGGTCGGTCACCACCCGGTGGTCGGAGTACAGGCGGTCGAGCAGCTGGTCGCGGGAGAACACCCGGCCCGGGGACGCGGCCAGGGTCTTGAGCAGGCGCAGCTCCACCGGGGTCAGGTCCAGGGCGATACCGTCGAACGAGGCACGGTAGCGTTCTTCGTCGATCTGCAATCGGGCCTGTGCGGCTGCCGTCAGCTGCGGGCCGCGGCGCAGGATGGCCTTGACCCGGGCCACCACTTCGCGCGGGCTGAAGGGCTTGCAGATGTAGTCGTCGGCACCCAGGTCCAGGCCCAGCAGGCGGTCCACTTCCTCGACCCGGGCGGTGATCATGATGATCGGTACTTCGCTGAAGCGCCGCAGCTCCTGGCACACCTCCAGGCCGTCGCGCCCGGGCAGCATCAGGTCGAGCAGGATCAGCCGCGGTCGATGGGCGCGGACCGCCGGCACCACGTCCAGGCCGTTGTCCAGGCTCAGGCTGGGGTAACCGGCGGCGTCCAGGTAGTCGCGCAGCAAGGCGGCGAGTTTCGGTTCGTCTTCGACGATCAGGATCGGTTGTCCAGTGCTCATGCTTCAAACCTTGCCGGGCAGGCGCAGGGTCAGCCACAGGCCGCCCAGGGGCGAGTGATCGGCGTCGAGGCTGCCACCGTGGGCCAGGGCGATGCTGCGACAGATCGCCAGGCCCAGGCCGGCACCGCCGCTGGCACGGTTGCGCGAGGCTTCGCCGCGGTAGAAACGCTCGAACAGCCGCAGCAGTTGTTCGGCGTCGACCCCGGGGCCGGAGTCGATGAAATCGACCCGCAGGTTATCGCCCTCGACGCAGGCGCGGATGCGTAGCTGGCCGCCGGCATCGGTGTAGCGCAGGGTGTTTTCCAGCAGGTTGGCGAACAGTTGTTGCAGGCGCTTGGGGTCGGCGTCCAGCTGCATCGGCCGCTCCGGCAGTTTCATTTCGACCTGGAGCCGGGCGGCCTGGCAGCGTTCCTGGAACATCGCCACGCTGAGCGCCAGCAGCTCGTTGAGCGAACACTCGCTCTTGCGGTAGGTGAGGGCGCCGACATCGGCCAGGGACAACTCGTACAGGTCGTCCACCAGCTTGCTGAGCATGCCCACTTCGTTTTGCAGCGATTGCATCGATTGTCGATCGAGCTTGCGCACGCCGTCCTCGATGGCCTCCAGTTCGCCGCGCAATACCGACAGCGGGGTGCGCAGCTCGTGGGAGACGTCAGCCATGAACTCGCGGCGCATCTGTTCGTTGCGTTCCAGGGTATAGGCCAGTTGGTTGAAGTCGCGGGCCAGTTGGCCGACTTCGTCATTGGACGCCACGGCCACCCGGTTGCTGTATTCCCCGGCGGCCAGGCGGTGGGTGGCGGCGGCCACGCGCTTGACCGGATCGAGCAGGGTGCGCGAGATCCACCAGGCGATCAGCATCGCCAGCAGCAGAGAGGCCACGCCCACCCCCAGGCTGGTGCGTAGCTGATACTTGAAAAAGCGTTCGCCGCCGGCCTCGGTGACGTTCTGGAACGGCGATGCGGCCAGCCAGCCGACCGTGCGGCCGTTCACCTCCACCGGCCGCAGCAGGGCGTCGTCGTCGATTGCCTGATAGCCAATCACCAGGTGTTTGTCCTGGTCCAGCAGGGCGATGCGAAACAGCGCACCGGTAAGGTCCGAGGTGGGCGGTAGTTTCAGTTTGCGCAGTTTGGATTCCTCCCCGGGTTCGGGACGCATGATCTCGAACCAGCGATGGGGATTGTCGCGGATGAATTCCCAGTTGCCTTCGCGCTCGTAGGCTGCCGCCAGGCGTGGCAACACCGGCTCCATGCGCAGCAGCGCCTGCTCGTTGATGTAGCCGAGAAAACCGCGGCCGAAACTCCAGCCGGTGGCCAGGCCCATGCTCAGGATGACGAACAGCACGCTGGTCAGGACGGCGCCGAACAGTTTGGTGGAGATGCTCAGTTTCATGGGCTCGCGGGGCTGGAGGAATGGCCCGTTCATTTAGGCCCCGGCGCGAGGAAGATTCAAGGTTGGCGGGCAATCTTCAATTTTCCTGCACATTTGCCTCGCAGCATGCCGGCAGGCACAAGCCATTCCGTCTTGCAGAGGCCGTTATGTCGAGCAAAATTTTCGCCAAGTCCCTGGTGACCGCCGCGGTCATCGTTTCCCTGATGGTGCTGTTCGTGTTGAGCGGTTGCTCGCCGGGCGCGCCGGACCCTGTCGCCCAGGTGCCCAAGGTCTCGGTGATCACCGTACAGGCGCAAAGCCAGGCCCTGACCACCGAGCTGACCGGGCGCACCCAGGCTTTCCTGGTGGCCGAGATCCGTCCCCAGGTCGGCGGCATCGTCCAGCAGCGGCTGTTCGTCGAAGGCGCCGAGGTCAAGGCCGGGCAGAGTCTCTATCAGCTCGACGCGGCCAGTTACAAGGCGGCGCTGGCCGAAGCCCAGGCGACCCTGGCCAAGAACCGGGCCACCCTGAAGTCGGCCCAGGCCACCGCTACCCGCGATGCCCAACTGGTGAAAATCGACGCCATCAGCCAGCAGGACAACGAAGACGCCCAGGCCAGCCTTCTGACCGCCCAGGCCGAGGTCCAGGTGGCCCAGGCCGAGGTCGAGACGGCGCGCATCAACCTGGCCTATACGCGCATCGCCTCGCCGATCGCCGGGCGCATCGAAACCTCCACCGTGACCCCCGGCGCGCTGGTGGTGGCCGAGCAGGACACCGCGCTGACCACGGTGCAGCAACTGGACCCGATCTATGTCGATGTCACCCAGTCCACCAGCGAGCTGCTGCGCCTCAAACGCGACCTGGCCAGCGGCGCCCTGCAGGGCTCCGCGGCAGACGAAGCGCCGGTCAGCCTCAAACTCGACGACGGTACTACCTATGCCCATGCCGGCCGCCTGAAGTTCAGCGGTGTCAGCGTCAGCCAGAGCACCGGCACCGTGACCCTGCGCGCCGAGTTCCCCAATCCCGAGCGGCTGTTACTGCCGGGCATGTATGTGCGGGCGGTGCTGGAGCAGGCTCGCGACGAGCGGGCGATCCTGGTTCCGCAGCAGGCGGTGACTCGCAGCGCCAGTGGCGTGACCTCGGCACTGGTGGTGGTCGACGGCAAGGTCGAGCAGCGAGTGCTGACCATCGAACGCGCGGTAGGCAACCAGTGGTGGGTCAGCGCGGGGCTCAGCGCCGGCGACCAGTTGATTGTCGAAGGCGGACAGAAGGTCCGGGTCGGCGCCGCGGTGCTGGCGCAGAACAGCGGCAGCGGCACCCGTAGCCGCACGCCGCAGACCGCCCCCACCGGCCTGGCGCAGGAGGGTTGAACATGGCGCGCTTCTTTATTGACCGGCCGATTTTTGCCTGGGTCATCGCCATCGTCATCATGCTGGCCGGCGCCTTGTCCATCAGCCAGCTGCCGCTGGAACAGTACCCGGACATCGCGCCGCCGACGGTGCAGATCTCCGCCACCTACACCGGGGCTTCGGCCAAGACCGTGGAAGACTCGGTGACCCAGGTCATCGAGCAACAGATGAAGGGGCTGGACAACCTGACCTACATGTCGGCCAGCAGTAGTTCGGCGGGCAGCGCCAGCATCAGCCTGACCTTCGCTGCCGGCACCGACCCGGATGTGGCGCAGATGCAGGTGCAGAACAAGCTGCAACAGGCCGAGTCGCGGTTGCCGCAGACGGTACAGAGCGAAGGCCTGACCGTGACCAAGGGCGGTTCGGACTTCCTGATGATCGCCGCCCTGGCCTCGGACAACGAGAGCGTCACCGGCACCCAGATCGGCGACTACATCTCCAGCACCTTGCTCGACCAGATCAGCCGGATCGACGGGGTCGGCGACGTGCAGGCCCTGGGCTCGGGCTACGCCATGCGGATCTGGCTGGACCCGGCGCAGCTGGAAAAATACGCCTTGATGCCCTCCGACGTCAGCAGCGCCCTGGAGGCGCAGAACACCGAGGTCTCCGCCGGGCAACTGGGTGCCTTGCCGGCGGTGCCCGGACAGCAGTTGAACGCGACCATCAGTGCCCGCAGCAAGCTGCAGACCCCGGAGGAGTTTCGCAAGGTGGTGGTCAAGTCTTCCAGCGACGGCGCCCTGGTGCTGCTGGGGGATGTGGCGCGGGTCGAGCTGGGCAGCGATAGCTACGACATCAGTACCGCCCTCGCTGGCAAGCCGGCCGCGGCCATGGGTATCAAGCTGGCGGCCGGGGCCAATGCCCTGAGCGTCGGCGAGGCGGTCAAGGCCAAGCTCAAGGAGCTGCAACCCTATTACCCGGCGCAAATGCAGCTCAAGAACGTCATCGCCTACGACACCACGCCTTTTGTCAGCCTGTCCATCGAGGAAGTGGTCAAGTCCCTGGGCGAGGCCATCGTCCTGGTGGTGCTGATCATGTTCCTGTTCCTGCAGAACCTGCGGGCCACGCTGATTCCAGCGATTACCGTGCCGGTGGTGTTGCTGGGCACCTTCGGCGTGCTGGCGCTGTTCGGCTATTCGATCAATACCCTGACCATGTTCGCCATGGTCCTGGCCATCGGCCTGCTGGTGGACGATGCCATCGTCGTGGTGGAGAACGTTGAGCGGGTGATGGCCGAGCAAGGGCTGTCGGCCCTGGAGGCGACGCGCCAGTCGATGACGGAAATCACCAGCGCCCTGGTCGGCATTGCCCTGGTGCTCAGCGCGGTGTTCGTGCCCATGGCGTTTTTCGGCGGTTCCACCGGGATCATCTACCGCCAGTTTTCAATGACTATAGTCTCGGCCATGCTGCTCTCGGTGCTGGTGGCCATGACTCTGACCCCGGCCCTGTGCGCCACCTTGCTCAAGCCCGCCGATGCCCAGGGGCATGACGCACGCAGCGGTTTCTTTGCCTGGTTCAACCGCAACGTCGAGCGCGGCACCGCGCGTTACCAGGGGCTGCTCGGTGGCGTTCTGCAGCGTTACCGGCGCAGCCTGCTGCTGTACGCGGCGATCCTGCTGGTCATGGCCGGCGGCTATGCGAGTCTGCCGACCTCGTTTCTGCCGGACGAAGACCAGGGCATCCTCATGGCGCAGATCCAACTGCCGGTGGGGGCCACCGACAGCCGCACCCAGGCGGTGATGAAGCAGTTCGAGAACTACATGCTCGCCCAGCCGGAAATCGAGACCCTGATCAGCATCAGCGGCCTAGGCATGAGTGGCAACAGCCAGAACACCGGCCGTGCCTTTATCAAACTCAAGGACTGGAGCGAACGCAGCGCGGCCGGGCAGGATTCGGCGTCGATTGCCCAGCGTGCGACCCTGGCGCTGTCGAGCATCGGCGACGCCAGGGTGTTCGTCATGCAGCCGCCGGCCATACGCGGCCTGGGGCAGAGCTCGGGTTTCGACCTGCAGCTCAAGGATCTAGGCGGCGTCGGCCACGAAGCCTTGGTGGCGGCCCGCGAGCAGCTCATCGGGCTGGCCCGGCAGGACCCGCGCCTGCTCGGCGTGCGCAGCAACGGTCTGGACGACGCTCCGCAGCTCAAGGTCAGCATCGACGACCGCAAGGCCGGCGCCCTGGGTTTGAGCACCAGCGACATCAACAGCACCTTGTCCACCGCCCTGGGCGGGACCTATGTCAACGACTTCCTCAACCAGGGCCGGGTGAAGAAGGTCTATGTCCAGGGCGAGGCCTCGGCGCGCATGCAGACGGCGGACCTGGACCATTGGTTCGTGCGTAACGGCAATGACGACATGGTGCCGTTCTCGTCCTTCGCCAGCAGTGCCTGGAGCTACGGTTCGCCCCTGCTCGAGCGCTACAACGGCAATGGGTCCCTTGAAGTGGTGGGCGACCCGGCGCCGGGGGTGAGCTCCGGAGTGGCCATGGACGCGATGGAGGCACTGGTCCAGCAACTGCCCGAAGGGGTCGGCTACGAGTGGACCGGGCAGTCTTACCAGCTGCGCCTGTCCGGTTCCCAGGCACCCTTGCTGTACGGGATTTCGATTCTGTTTGTGTTCCTCTGCCTGGCGGCCTTGTACGAGAGCTGGTCGGTGCCGTTCTCGGTGATGCTGGTGGTGCCCCTGGGTGTGGTGGGAGCGGTGCTGGCGACCCGCGCCAGCGGCCTGAGCAACGACGTGTATTTCCAGGTGGGGCTGTTGACCACGGTGGGGTTGGCGGCGAAGAACGCGATCCTGATCGTCGAGTTCGCCAAGCATCTGCAGGAGCAGGGCAACAGCTTGCTGGAGTCGACCCTGACCGCCGCGCGCCAGCGCCTGCGGCCGATCCTCATGACTTCCCTGGCGTTCATGTTCGGCGTGTTGCCGCTGGCCTTGAGCAGCGGCGCGGGTTCCGCCGGGCGCCGGGCCATCGGCACCGGGGTGCTGGGCGGGATGTTCAGCGCCACGCTGCTGGGGATCTTCCTGGTGCCGCTGTTCTTCGTGTTGATCCGTCGCCGTTTTACCCGCGTATCCGCGGTTTCCACTCCTAATTCCCGTGTTCCGGCAGGTGATGCATGATCAAATTTCGTTGGACGTTGCTGGCCACCCTGGTGTTGCTCGGTGGCTGCATCAACCTGGCGCCGGAGTACCAGCGCCCCGAGGCGCCGATCGCCGGGCAATGGTTGCCGGGTGGCGCGAACCCCAGTGGGGAGGCCGCCGCCGATATCCATTGGCGGCAGTTCTTCAGTGACAGCCGCCTGGTGCGTTTGCAGGCCCTCGCCCTGGCCAACAACCGCGACCTGCGCCTGGCCGCCCTGAACGTCGAGAAGGCTCAGGCGCAATACCGCATCCAGCGCGCGGAGTTGCTGCCCACGGTCGAAGCCGAGGTCAGCGGTAGCCATAGCCGCAGCGGCACGGATAGCATCAGCCACGACTACAACGCGCAACTGGGCGTGAGCAGCTACGAGCTGGATGTTTTCGGCCGGCTCAGGAACCTCAAGGACGAAGCGCTGGAAGACTACCTGGCCCTGGACGAAACCCGGCGCAGCACGCAGATCAGCCTGGTGGCCCAAGTGGCCACCGCCTGGCTGACCCTGGCCGCGGATAACCAGCTGCTGCAACTGGCTCGAGACACCCTGAGCAGCCAGCAGGCGACCTACGAGCTGACCCGGCGCAGCCATGCCCTGGGCGGATCCTCCGAGCTGGACCTGGTCCAGGCGCAGACCACCGTGGAGTCGGCCCGCGGCGACGTGGCGGTATACGCCAGCCAGATTCTCCAGGACCTCAATGCGCTGCGCTTGCTGGTGGGCAGCGAGATCCCCGACGAACTGCTGCCCGGCGCCAGCCTGCAAACGGCGGCATTGCTGGTACAGGTGCCGGCCGAGTTGCCATCGAGCCTGTTGCAGCAGCGCCCCGACGTGCTGGCGGCCGAACATACGCTGAAGTCGGCGAACATCGACATCGGCGCGGCGCGTGCGGCGTTCTTTCCCAGTATCAGCCTCACCGCCAATGCCGGCTCGGCGAGTTCGGCGTTGTCCGGGCTGTTCAAGGGCGGCAGCGGCGCCTGGAGCTTCGCCCCGAGCGTCAGCCTGCCGCTGTTCGACGGCGGCAGTAACCGGGCGACCCTGGACGCGGCCAAGATCGAGCGCGAGATCCAGGTGCAGACCTACCAGCAGACAATCCAGAGTGCCTTCAAGGAGGTCGCCGACGCCCTGGCCGAACGCAGCACCCTGGCCGAACGCCTGGCGGCCCAGCAAGCCCTGACCGACGCCAACCGCAAGAGCTTCGAGTTGGCCGACGCGCTGTATCGCGGCGGCTCGCAAAGCTACCTCGAAGTCCTGGACGCCCAGCGTTCGCTGTACAGCGCCCAGCAGGACTTGATCAGCCTGCGCCTGACCGAGCAGAGCAACCGGGTGACCCTGTACAAGGTGCTGGGTGGCGGTTGGCAGTGAGAGGGGCTGCATTCAAGGGGGTAGGAGAGGCGCTCGGGGCGACGCTGTCCGGTCGCTTCTGGCCAAGAGGATCGGTGGCCAGGGAAAGAAGTGTGCCGGACACCTGGAGGTGCCCGGCACGTGCTTCGTGCTTCGGTAATGGCTATCGAGGCTTTGCCGCTTGCGCGACAGGGGGTAACGCTTCAACGGCCTGATGCGCGGATCCGTTGCAGGCGAGCGGGTCTGCGCATCCGCGCTTTACTTCGCGCCCGACGACTTGCCGCCGATACTGACGCCGATGCCAGTCCCGCCGTTGCCGTTACCCGTGCCGTTGCGGCCGATGCTGATACCGACGTTCACCGAGTTGCTGCCGGAGCCGGTGTTACCGCTGATGCTGCCCGAGATGCTGATGCCGCCGCCGCTGACGACCGTCATTTCCTGTTGAGTGAGTTGACGCATAGGGAATTACTCCTGTGGTAAGGGAGGCCGGCCGTTCGCCGAGGCCTCCGCTTCGGCCGGCCAATCCGGCCGAAGACGTTCGCGGGCCTCTTCGGCTCGCAGGTTCGTTGTCGCGGCGCTGGCGTCATGGGCCTTACCGCATTCGATCTCGATGGCGCGATCCGCGCTGCGGATGGTCTGTGCGCGGTGCGCGACGATGATCCGCGTAATGGGCAGTTGGCGGATGGCGTCGTTGACCCGTTGTTCGCAGTCGGCGTCCAGATGGCTGGTGGCCTCGTCCAGCACCAGGATCGACGGCTGGCGGTACAACGCCCGCGCCAGTAGCACCCTTTGGCGCTGGCCGCCGGACAGGGCGTCGCCCATGTCGCCGACGAGCGTCCGATAGCCCATCGGCATCGTGCTGATGTCGCTGTGAATCTGCGCGAGCTGGGCCACTTCCACGATGCGGCTCCGGTCCGGTTCGGTGGCGAAGAAGCTGATGTTGTCCTCGAGGGTGCCGGCGAACAGGATGTCGTCCTGCAGCACACAGCCGATCATGTCGCGATAGGCGCGGGGGCCGATCGTCCGCAGGTCGATGCCGTCGATCAGCACACAGCCTTCCTGGGGCGATACCAGGCCCAGCAACAGCTTTGTCAGGGTCGACTTGCCTTGCCCCGATGCACCGACCAGGGCTACCGATTCTCCGGGGGCGATGGAGAAATCGCAGCCGTCGAGCACCCAGGGCTCGCTGTCCGCGTAGCGGTAGCGCAAGCCTCGCACCTCCACGCTCGGCGCCGGCGCGGGACGGGGGCCGGCTGGCGCGGGAAGGGTGGTTGCCCCGGGCTCGATCTCGGCCAGCACGATGTCGGCGAGACGCTCGCCGTGCAGGCGCAGCATGCGGAACTCGATCAGCGCATCGATCAGGCCCGAGGCGCGGGTCATGAACTGATCGGCGTAGCTGACAAAGGCCATCAGCATGCCCGCGCTGAACTCGCCGTCGAGCACCTGGCGCGCCGCGGCCCAGATCAATAGCACCCGGGATGCGCCGATCAGCAGGTGCTGAAACGAAGAGAAACTGATCGACAGTCTTTGCACCCTGACGTGGCGGTTGGTGGCGTTGACGGTCGCATTGGCATAACCCTGGGTGCGCCGTTCCTGCTGGTTGGCGATTTTCAGCGCGCGCACGCCGCGGATCGACTCCAGCAACAGTGTCTCGGCTCGCGCGGCGTGCACCAGATATTCCTCTTGCGCCCGGCGCAGGGGGCGGAACGCCAGGTAGCGCACCAGGCCATAGATGACGAAGGAGGCGATCACCAGCCAGGTCAGCGTCGTTTCGTAGGTGAACAGCACCACCAGGATGACGATGGCCAGGACGCCATCGAGCAACGTCCCGACGAAGCGCGACGTGAGCGTGTGCTGGATTTCATGGATCGCGTTGAAGCGGGAGACGACGTCTCCGACATGGCGCTGCTCGAAGTAGGTGATTGGCAGTTTCAGCAGGTGCGCGAACACCGAGGCGCTCCATTGCACGTTCAACTGGCTGGAGAACCCGGTGAGCACCCAGGCGCGCAGCCCGTCGAACAGATCGCGAAACAGCACGAGCAGCAGGAAGCCGATCGCCAGTAGCGACAGCAGGTCGACGTCCGCCGAGACCAGGACCTGGTCGACGACCCATTGCAGGTAGAGGGGCGTCAGGATGCCGGCCATCTCGATTGCCAGCGACAGGGCGAGGGTCAGCCCCAGGGCTCGGCCGATGTGATTCACCCGGCCGATCAGCGTCGTCAGCGAGACGGCCGGCTTGTCCCGTACCGGCGCGAACGACGGCATCGGGCACAACTCCAGGGCGATGCCGGTAAAGCAGGGGGAAATCTGCGCGAAGGTCAGGCGCCGCACGCCGCGCGCCGGGTCATGCACGACGACATGGTCGCGGGCCACCTGCTTGAGCACCACGAAGTGGTTCATGTCCCAGTGAAGAATGCACGGCAGCGTCAAGCGTTCGAGTTCATCGAGCTCGAGGCGCAGTGCCCGCGCGCCGAGGCCCAGCTGATCGGCGTAGCCGACAAGCTCGTTGAGGGTGGCACCGCGCACCGACGGCATGAAACGCCGCCGCAGCGCGGCCAGGTCGGTGTCGGCTCCGTAATAGCAGGCGATCATCGCCAGGCAGGCGAGACCGCATTCGGCCATCTGGGCCTGCAGCAGCATCGGCAGGCGTGTGCGGGCGAAACCCGGCCTCATCGTGCCAGCCTGCCAATGGCATACAGCGGTTCGAACAGCCATTCGACCAAGCGTCGCCGCTCCAGCAGGATGTCCGCCTCCAGGCTCATGCCGGCACGCAGGCGTTCGCGACGTCCATAAGCATCGATGTCTTGCCGGTCGGGCGCGACAACCACCCGGTAATACTGCCCGCGGGCCTCGGGGTTGCCGGTGAGTGTGGCAACGTCGCGAGCCGACAGCGCGGTGCGGGAGACATCGATGACTCGACCGTAATGCAGGCCGAACTTCTGGAACGGATAGGCCTGGTAGCGAAGCACGACCCGATCGCCTTCGCGAACGAAACCGATGGCCCGGCTTGGCACGAGCAGGCGCGCCTGCAGTTTGGCGTTTTCCGGCAGCAGGGCGACGGCCAGTTCGCCGGCCGCGACGGTCTGTCCGGGATGCGCCAGGAGCGCGGCGACGGTTCCCGCCTGCGGCGCGCGCAGTATGCGTTCGCGTTGTTCTTCGTTGGCGGCGATCTGCTGGTCGAGCTCGCCAAGCTTGCGCTGGATATCGCGCTGCCTCAGGGCCGCCGCCAGCGGCGCCTCGGCCAGTTGGCGGCGAGTGTCGAGCTGTTCTTGCTCAAGCTTGAGGTGTTGGCCGATGGCCTCCTGAACCCGGACCTCGGCATCGAGCACCGTGGTTTCCTCGTCGGCGAGCTTGCCGTTTGACACATAACCTTTCTCGCGCAGCGTACGCCAGCGTGCCAGCTTCTCCCGTGCAAGCTCGGCTTGCCGACGGCGCCGGACAATTTCGCTGGCGGATTCGGCCTGCTGCGCGGCCAGCACCCCAGCGCGGGCGCGCAGCTCATCGAGCGTGGTGGACGCCAGCGCCGACTGCGAACCCTGGTCGAGCTCCAGCGTCGCGCGTTGCTGTTGCAGGCGCTCCGCGATGAGCACGCGGGTGGCGCCGAGCCCGGTAGCCACGTCGCTGGACACTGCCAACAGGGGCGCGCCGCGCTCGACTTCCTGGCCGTCACGCACAAAGACTTTGGTCACGGTGCCCGCGGTCGGCGGCACGATATTCAGCACGCCTTGTTCCGGCAGCAGGTCGCCGCTGGCCCGTTCACGGGCGGTATAGCTGCCGGCATAAAGAAACAGGGCGACGCTGGCGGTGAACAACAGCGCGGCTGCCGCCAGCCAGGCGTGATGAGGGGGGCCATAGAGCGTGACCCCGCCCAGGGCACTGCGTTGCTCCGCTTGCAGCGCGGCTTCGCGGTAAAGCGGACCGGTCATGCCGGGTACCGATGTTCAGCGGGCGGCACAACCGGGCCGGAGGGAAGGGGGAAGCGTTGCATGACTGACTGGCTGAAATGAAGGGCCGGAAATTCTCGTTGGCCCTGATTTCAGGGTAAATCAGCGTTGTCGCTGTTTGGTTATGGAAAGGTCCTTTTCTCGTTGTGATTCAGCTATCTGCGCGGCCGGCTGCTGCACTGGCGCTCGATTCAGGGGATCGCTGGCGGGATCAGGTGCGCGGCGAAGCCCTGCCGGTCCGTGGCGACGTCTGGGTGCAGGGTCAGTTCTGGAATCCTGTAGGCCCCGGCGTTCTGTGGCCGGAAAGGAATAGGCGCGGTCTGCGCCAGCTGGTCGAGGCGCTGCCCGAGCTGGTCGCAGATTGTGGCGAAACGCGCTTCGTCGATGCGCCCGGTGCGGTAGATCACGAAGGGCGGAAGCACGTCGAAGCCCGGGTAATAGAGGATGCCGTGGTGGATCGGGAACAGCAGGTCGTCCATCGGCCCGTTGATGCCCCGTGGGCCATAGTGGGATTCCCAGCCGCCGGCGCTGACGATCAGCATCGCCCGCTTGCCCGCCAGGGTGCCTTCGCCGTAGCGGTCGCCCCAGCGCGCATCCGAATGCTCGCCCACGCCATAGGCGAAACCATAGGCGTAGACCCGTTCCACCCAGCCCTTGAGAATCGCCGGCATGGAGAACCACCACAGGGGAAATTGCAGCAGCACGGTGTCGGCCCAGAGCAGTTTTTCCTGCTCGCGGGCGATGTCCGCCGACTGCAGGCCCTCTTCGAAGGCGCGCTTGGAGTCCAGGGACGGATCGAAGCGGGTGTTCTCCGGCCGGCCCAGGCTGTCGTCGGCATCCAGCGGCGCCTTCCAGTTCATCGCATACAGGTCCGAAACCTGGACCGCGTGGCCGGCGGCCTCCAGGCGCTTGATCGTGAAGTCCTTGAGCGAGCCGTTCAAGGAGCGGGGTTCGGGGTGGGCATACACCAGCAGTACATTCATCACAGGGTCTCCAATGTCGGGAGACAGCAGGATCGGCCGCTGCCAGGTATATTGGAAATGAATATCCAATATCCCAGGTATTGTCGTGAATAATTTAAGGCGCTTGGACATCAACCTGCTGTTGACCCTGGATGTGCTGCTCGCCGAGCACAACGTGACCCGCGCGGCGCACCGCCTGAACCTGTCGCAACCCTCGGTCAGCGTGCACCTGGCCAAGCTGCGGGAGATCTTCGGTGACCCGTTGCTGCTGCCGGGGCCGCGGGGCATGCGGCCCACCGCCAGGGCCGACGCCTTGCGCGAGCCGTTGCGCCGGGCGCTGGAAGCGTTAGAGCTGGCGGTGTCGCCGGCCAGCCCGTTCGACCCGGGCGCGGCGGCCAATACCTGGAGCGTGTCGGCGTCCGACTACGGCGAGTCGACGGTGATCCTGCCGGCGCTGGCCGGCTTGCGCGCGGCGGCCCCCGGGACCCGGCTGGCGGTGCTCGAACTGGAGCCGGGGCGTCTGGTCCAGCAGGCTGAGCAGGGCATCATCGACCTGGCCCTGCACACCAGCGAGGACTCGCCGCCGGGGCTGCGCCGCCGCGTGCTGTTCAGCGAGCGTTACGTACTGGTGGGCCGCGCGGGCCATCCACGCCTGCAACGACGCCCGAGCCTGGCGCAGTTTGCCAAGCTGGAACATGTGGTGGTATCGCCCGATGGCGGCGGTTTTCATGGTGTCACCGACAGCGCGCTGGGCGAGGTGGGCTTGACGCGCCGGGTGGTGCTGTCGGTGCCGCATTTTCTGTTTGTCCTCTCGGCGCTGGCGAGCACCGACCTGGTGGCGATGCTGCCGTCGCGCCTGGTGCGCGACAACCCGGCGCTGAAGGTGGTCGAGCCGCCGCTGGAAGTCCCGGGTTATGACCTGGCCATGCTCTGGCACGAGCGCTGCCACCGCGACCCGGCCCATCAATGGCTGCGGGAGTTCATCGTCAGTTCGCTGTGAACGCTGCTACGGCTCGTCCCTGGCCGGCGTTTCCCACGGCGCGCCCTGGGCAAAGCGCGCCTCGATCCACTGCTTGAACGCCTGGGTGGTGGCGCTGCTGAAGCGCGCCGACGGGCGCAGCAGGAAGATCCCCGAGTCGCTGTCCAGCTGCCACTGCGGCAGCACCCGGACCAGATGCCCCGAGGCGAGGTCCTGGTTCATCAGCCAGTCGCCGCCGGCAAGAATGCCGACGCCGGCCCGGGCCGCGGCCAGCAGCGCTTCGTTGTCGTTGCTCTGCAAGGTGCCGTGGACGCGCACGGTTTCCAGCCGGCCCTGGCGGGTCAGGCGCCAGTCGGGCCAGGAACGCAGGCCGGTAAAGCCCAGGCAGTTGTGGCTGGCGAGATCGGTGGGCAGCCCTGGTTCGCCATGGCGTTGCAGGTAGCTGGGGGTGGCGCAGAGGATACGTCGGTGCGCACAGAGTTTGCGCGCCACCAGCTGGCTGTCGGCCAGTTCGCCGATGCGGATCGCCGCGTCGAAACCTTCGCCGACGATGTCGACGAAACGGTCCGAATACTCGGTCTCCAGCGTCACCCCGGGATGGGCCAGGGCGAACTCGGCGAGGATCGGGCTGAGCCAGCGCCGGCCCATGGCGGCCGGCAAGGCCAGGCGCAGGCGCCCGCGGATCTGCGCGGCGCCCTGGGAGGCTTCGTGTTCGGCTTCGCTGATCAGGCCCGCCGCCTGCCGCAAGCGCTCCACTAGCCGCGCGCCTTCGTCGGTGAAGCGCAATTGCCGGGTGGTGCGTTGCACCAGGCGAATGCCCAGGCGGCTTTCCAGTGCCGCCAGGCGCTTGGACAGCACCGAAGGGTGGCGCTGCAAGGCCCGCCCGGCGGCGGCGAAAGAGCCGTGCTCGAAGAGCGCCATCAAGGTGGCGAGTTCATCGGCCTGTCGGCTGTCGAACGGATCCATGTGCCTGGGCTGCCTCGTTGTGCGGCCAAATGGCCGGAAGGGACGGAAAGGATCGGCCTCAAGGTATCAGCACGATGGCGCCTTGCGCGCGTCCGTCGTGCAGGTCGGCGTGGGCCTGGGCCACGTCGGCCAAGGGGTAACGCTGCCAGATCCGGGGCTGGATGATACCCGTGGCGAAGGCGTCCAGCACATCGGCGGCGCGCGCCTGGTACTCGCTGGCGCTGGCGGTGTGGGCGGCGAGGGACGGGCGGGTGAGAAATAGCGAGCCCTTGGCGTTGAGCGTGCCGACCTGCACCGCCTCCGGAGCGCCCGACGCTGCGCCGAAGGACACCAGCAGGCCACGGGGACGCAGGCTGTCGAGGGAGGCTTCGAAGGACACCCGGCCGATCGGGTCGTACACCACATCGACCTTGTGCCCTTGAGTGACCTCGACGACCTGTTGGGCGAGGGTCGCGGGGTCGAACACCAGCACCTCGTCGCAACCGGCGGCCCAGGCCCGCTCGACGCTTTGCGCCTTGGAGACGACGCCGATGACCGTGGCCCCCAGGTGCTTGGCCCAGGGCACCATCAACTGGCCCAGGGCCCCGGCGGCGCCATAGATCAACACCCGCGTGCCAGGACCGACGGGGTAGGTGGTCTTGAGCAGGTACTGGGCGGTGATGCTCTTGAACAGCAGGGCTGCGGCGGCGTCCGAGGCCAGCGCCGGCGGCAGCTTGACCAAGCGCTCGGCCGGGTACAGGCGGGCGCTGGCATACGCGCCGAGGGGCCCGGTGGCATAAGCGACGCGATCACCCACCTGGACCTGGGTGACGCCAGGGCCGATCGCCTTGACCAGCCCCGCGCCTTCCAGGCCGAGCCCGCAGGGCAGGGCAACCGGCACCGCGCCGCTGCGCTGGCTGAGGTCCAGCGGATTGACGCCGATGGCCGTCTGCTCCAGCCAGACCTCGCCGGCACCGGGCGCCTGGGCTTGCACCTGCTCGAACTGCAGGACCTGGGGGGCGCCGACTTGGTGAAGCTGTACGCGGGTGAGCATGCTCGATCTCCTTGGAAGCTTTGCGGTAGGACGCAGGGTGTAGGAAACGAGGATAGGGCTGTGCTACGGGCTCAACAATCTGGTCTGTTTGCATTTGACTGCTGCATGCGGTGCAGCAGTTGACAGGAAAATCCCGGCGCGAGGCCGGGATTCCCAGGGGTAAGGCAGGCGCTTGCGCAGCGTTACGTCACGGCGCTGCAGAAGCGGTGGATGGCCTCGCAGGCCTGGCGCAACGATCGATCGTCCAGGGCATAGGCGATGCGAATGTAGGGGCCCAGGCCAAAGGCGCTGCCATGCACCACCGCGACATCGGCTTCGTCGAGCAGGGCATGGGCCACGTCCTCGTCGCTGGCCAGTAAACGCCCGCCGGGCGAGGTGCGCCCGATCAGCCCGGCGCAGCTGGCGAAGGCATAGAACGCCCCGGCCGGCCGGGCGCAGTGCAGCCCGGGCGTGTCGTTGAGCAACTCGACCATCAGGTCGCGGCGGCGCTGGAACACCGCGCGGCTGTGCTGGATGAAGTCCTTGGGGCCGCTCAGCGCGGCCAGCGCCGCCTGCTGGGAAATGGCGCTGGCGCCGGAGGTTTGTTGGCCCTGGAGTTTTTCCATGGCGTCCAGCAGCCAGCGCGGACCCGTGGCGAAACCGATGCGCCAGCCGGTCATGGCGTAGGCCTTGGACACACCGTTCATGGTCAGGGTGCGCGCGGCCAGGCGCGGCTCGACCTGGGCCAGGGTATGGAACGGCTGGTCATCGAAGATCAGGTGCTCGTAGATGTCGTCCGCCAGGATCAGCACCTGCGGCTGGGCCAGCAGCACCTTGGCCAGGGCCTGGAGCTCGTCGCGGCTGTACACCGCGCCGGTCGGGTTGGAGGGCGAGTTGAGGATCAACCAGCGGGTCCGCGGATTGATTGCCGCGGCCAGGGCCGCCGGGGTCAGCTTGAAGCCGCTCGCGGCGTCGCAGGTGACGATGTTCGGCGTGCCGCCGCACAACTGGACCATTTCCGGGTAGCTGACCCAGTAGGGCGCCGGGACTATCACTTGATCGCCGTCGTTCAGGGTCGCGGCCAGGGCGTTGTAGATCACTTGCTTGCCGCCATTGCTGACGATGCTGTCCTGCCAGCCTGCTTCCAGGCCGTTTTCGTCGCGGAACTTGGCGGCCACCGATTCGCGCAGCGCACGCACGCCGGCCACCTGGGTGTAGCGGGTATGGCCGCTCTCGATGGCCTGGATGGCGGCCTGGCGTACGTGCTCGGGGGTGTCGAAGTCCGGCTCGCCGGCGCACAGCGAGATGATCTGCGCGCCTTGTGCCCGGCGTTCCGCCACCCGGTCCATGATGCGGTAGGTCGCCGAAGGCCGGGCACTGGCCAGGCGCTGGTTGAGGCGCTGGATATCGTTACTCATGCACGGCTTCTCCACTCGGTCAGGTTCATCAGTTCCAGGGTCGAGCGGCCTTCGCTCAGCGCCTGCATCATCTGCGCCTCCTTGTGGGCGCGGGCCTCGCCTGCGGCCAGGGTGCGGGCGGCGTCGGCCTGGGGAATGACGATCACGCCGTCATCGTCGGCCACCAGCAGATCGCCCGGCGCGACCCAGGCGCCATTGAAGTTGAACGGCTGGCCTACTGAGGGCGCGCTGGCCTTGAGGGTGCCCTTGACCGAAATGCCGCGGGCGAAGACCGGGAACCGGCGTTTTTTCAGGGCGGCGATATCGCGCACGCCGCCGTCGATCACCAGCCCGACCACGCCGGCCACTTCGGCGGCCACGGTGAGCACTTCGCCCCAGTAACCGGCGATGAAATTGTCGGTGCCCACCACCAGCACGCTGCCGCGGGGCACCCGTTCCATGGCCAGGTGCAGGGCCAGGTTGTCGCCCGGCGAGCATTGCAGCGGGTAGGCCAGGGCGGCGATGAAGGCGCCGTCCCAGACCGGACGGATCGCGCTGTCGACGGCGCAGGGCAGGTGCGAGGCTTCATACAGCGTCGAGCTGCCGAGTACTTTGGCCCGCTCGTGGAAGTCGAGGGGCAGGGGGAGCGTGGTCATCGGACTTGCCTCTGCAGGTGGTGATAACCCAGGGCGGCCCGGGCTTCCTTGAGGGTCTTGCCTTGATCGATCAAGGCACGGATATCGGCTTCGACCGCCTCGATCTGCCGGGCACAGGCCGCCACTTCGGCGGCGCGGGCGCGGGGCACCACCACCACGCCGTTGGCGTCGGCGACCACGATGTCGCGGGCACAGACCCGGGCGCCGCCGATGGACACCGGCTGGTTCACCGACTGCACTTGCACCCGGTCCTTGCCGGTGCGCATGAAGCGACCCTGGCTGAACAGCGGATAGCCGTCGCCCAGGGCCTTGCCGACATCGCGGCAGACGCCGTCGATCACCGTGGCGGCGATCTGTCGGCTGCCGGCGTACTGGGTCATGATGTCGCCCCAGACGGTGCAGTCGGTGCGGCCGCCGTTGGCGATCACCACCACGTCGCCCGGGGCCACGTCGTCGATGAAGTCACCGACGGTGCCGGGCGGCACGCTGGCCGAGACGTACTGCACGGTGAACGCCGGGCCGACCACCACCTGGCGGTAGTTGTCCAGCGGCGCGATGCCCAGGCACTGGCCGGGCAGGCCGAGCTTGTCCAGGGCATCGGAGACGCCGGGGGTATCCAGGCCGGCGAACAGCTCGACCAGTTGCTGATCATTCATGCTCGTGCTCCACCGCGATGGCTTCGAACTGGCGGTCATGCATCACCTCGGCGACCGAGCGGCCAGCGCGCACCGCCTCGACCATGGCGTGCTGGCGACGGTCGACGCGTTCGCCCAGGTCGAGGACTTTTTCGATATGCCGGGCGGCGACGAACACCGTGCCGCAGCGGTCGGCGATCACGTAGTCGTCTTCGCTTACCTGGACCCCGGCAATCTGCACCGGCACGCCGGCGTCGAGCTGGATCACCCGGTTGCGCGCGCTGATCATGGTCACGCCACGGCCATAGACCGGGTAGCCGATGGCGGCGCTGCCGTCGATGTCACGGCTGTAACCGTCGATCACGCTGCCGCGGATCCGTTTGTGCTGCGCCGCGTTGGCGAGGATGTCGCCCCAGCAGGAAATGCCTTCCAGGCCGCCGGCGATCACCAGGATGCGATCGGCGCTGGCGATCCGTTCGACCACCGGGGAAATCAGGTGCACGGTCGGTGCGCTGTAGGTCTTGGCGCCCAGCCGTACGGTGCTGGCGCGGCCGACGATCTTCGGGCAGTCCCACAACGGCCGCAGGCCGACGGTGGCGCCAGGCAGGCCGAGGAAATCGAGGGCGTCGGACACCGTGTTGGTGTCCAGCGCCGCCAGGCGATCAAGCAAGGTGGCAGTGCTCATGGGGTAACCCCTGTGGTGACGGAGGGCCCCAGTGTCGACGAGCGCGTTTGATAGGTATATTACGAATCAAGTAAGTCTTGCATACGAAAAACCTATGGTGCCGTCATGATCAATTTTCGCTTGATTCGTCATCTCTGGCTGTTCCTGGCGGTGGCCGAGGAACAGAACTTCAGCCGCGCCGCCAAGCGCCTGGGCATGTCGCAGCCGCCGCTGACCGAGCAGATCCAGGTGCTGGAGCAGGCCCTCAAGGTCAAGCTCTTCGACCGTTCGCGACGGGGTGCCAAGCTGACCCCGGTGGGCCAGGCCATCCTGCCGGCGGTGCGCAAGTTCGCCGAGCAGCTGGAGCGCCTGGAGCTGGCCGTGCACGAGGCGGTGGCGGGGCAGTCGGGGGTGCTGACCATCGGTGCCATCACCACGGCGATGCTCGACGTACTGCCGACGCTGATCGAGAAACTGAAGGCCCGGTATCCGCAGCTCACAGTGTCGGTGCGGGAGATCGACAGCGTCGAGGCAATCCCGGCCCTGGAGGCCGGCGACATCGACCTGGCCTTCGCCCGCGTGGAGGGTGAGCTGGGCAGCAGCGTACGCTCGATTGCGCTGACCGAGGATCGCCTGGCGGTGGCGCTGCCCAGCGACCATCCATTGGCCGCGCGTTCGCGCATCAGCCTGGCCAGCCTGGCGGGCGAGCCACTGGTGTTGTCGTCGCGCAAAGTCAGCCCGATGTATTTCGACAACCTGATCGCCACCTGCCGCGCCAGCGGTTTTTCCCCGCGGGTGTTACACGAGGTGCGTTCGGTGGCTTCGCAGATCGCCTTTGTCAGTTGCGGGCAGGGCATTGCCCTGGTGCCGGCGTCCTTGAAAAAGGTCGCGCCGAGCAATGTGGTGCTGCGCCCGCTGAGCCAGCGGCTGAACGTGGTCACCACCGCGCTGGCCTGGAACCCGACACGCACCAACCCGCTGGTGGAGGAACTGGTGGCGCAGTTCCAGGGCAAGGGCCGGGTCAACGTTCCATAGGTTTGCCGTATGGATTCCTTCTTGAATCCGGAATTTACATAAGTCCCGCGTCCCCGGAGAGTGCGCGATGCACCGGCCGTCACCGTCTGCCGGCGGCGATTCGTCAAAGGAGCGTTCAACGTGGCTGCGCAAGCAGAATTCATCGCTACACAGGTGCCGCTGACCGTGCAGGGCGTCGAGCTGAGTATCGCCAGCCTGCATCGCGCCGGCGAGCGGGCGCCGATCCTGTTCCTGCACGGGTTTGGCTCGACCAAGGAAGACTACGCCGACATCGTGCGGCAGGCGGCTTTCGCCGGGCGGCCGTTCGTGGCCTACGATGCACCGGGCTGCGGCGCCAGCCACTGTGCCGACCTGGGAAAAATCTCCATCCCGTTCCTGCTCGACACCGCGCTGCAGATCCTCGAGCACTTCCAGATCGAGCGGTTCCACCTGGTCGGACATTCCATGGGCGGCCTGACTGCGCTGATGTTGGCTCATGAGTTTCCGGAGCGGGTGCTCAGCTTCGTCGATATCGAAGGCAATATCGCCCCGGAAGACTGCTTCCTCAGCCGGCAGATAGTCGACTACCCCGAGGCCGACGCCGAGCGCTTCTTCGACGACTTCATCGAGCGCGCCCGGCATGCGCCGGCCTACGCCAGCGCGCTGTATGCCGCCAGCCTGCGGCACAAGGTGCGCCCCGGCGCGGTGCGCGGGATCTTCGAGTCGATGGTTGAACTCTCGGATCATGGCGAGCTGATGGACAAGTTTCTCGGCCTGGGCTGCACGCGGATGTTCATGTACGGCGAGCAGAATGCCCACCTGTCCTACCTGGCGCATATCCAGGCCCAGGGCGTGCGGCTGGCGCAGATCCCGGCCTGCGGGCACTTTCCCATGTACTCCAACCCCGTGGCGATGTGGCAGCACATCGCCGAGTTCCAGGCCGGCGCGCACGCCGGTTGAAGCCTGTAACCTGCCGCGCTTGCGGCACAGCGTTTTTACGAGGAGCCGCCCCATGCTGATCGATCACCTTGACCATCTGGTCCTGACCACCGTGGACCCCGAGGCCTGCCAGGACTTTTACCTGCGGGTGCTGGGCATGACCCTGGAAACCTTCGGCAACGGCCGCATGGCGTTTCGTTTCGGTAACCAGAAGATCAACCTGCATGTGCGGGGGCAGGAGTTCGAGCCCAAGGCGCATCTGCCCGTGCCGGGCGCGCTGGACCTGTGCTTTATCAGTGCCCAGCCGCTGGAGGCGGTGATCGCCCATCTGCAGTGGCACAACTGGCCGATCGTCGAAGGGCCGGTGCAGCGTACGGGCGCCACCGGGCCGATCCGTTCGGTCTACGTACGCGACCCCGACCTCAACCTGATCGAAATCTCGCAGTACCTGTAGCGCGCGCAAACGCGTCGCCCCGTTGGCTCGGGGCCTTGCGCATTCCCATCCCTCTGGCGGCATTGTCTTGAACGATCATTCACGGTTGCCGGGCGTCCTCGGCATTGTTGTCCTGGGGCTGTTGCAGATCCTGGTCTGGGGCGGCTCGTTCTTCCTGATGGCGGTGATGGCCGGGCCGATCATCAAGGACACCGGCTGGGCCAGCCAGTGGGTGTATGGCGCGCTGTCCCTGAGCATCCTCGTCTCGGCGTTGCTGGCGCCCGTGACCAGCCGGCTGATCGCCCGGCATGGCGGGCGCGGGGTGCTGGCCAGCAGTGGCCTGGTGGTCGCCGCGGGGCTGGGGCTGATGGCCGCTTCGACAACCTTGCCGATGTTCCTCCTGGCCTGGGTGGTGATCGGCCTGGGCATGGCGCTGGGTTTGTACGAAGCCTTGTTCGCCAGCCTGGGCGCGCTTTATGGCGAGCGGGCGGGCAGCGCGATCACCGGCATCACCTTGATTTCCGGGTTTGCCAGCACCCTGGCATGGCCACTGGTGGCGCTGCTGATCGAGCACATCGGTTGGCGCGCCACCTGCCAGGTGTATGCCGTGCTGCTGGCGCTGACCGTGGCGCCGCTGTACCTGTGGGCATTGCCGCGCGGGCGCGGGTCCCTGGCGAAACAGCAAACCGCCGTTGCCGCCGTGGTCGCGATCGACCGGCGTATTTATGGGCTGTTGACCACGATCTTCGCCCTGGGCGCGGTGATCATGACGGCGATCTCCGTGCAACTGGTTTCCCTGCTGCAGGGCCTGGGGTACTCCCTGGCCGCGGCCATTGGTTTTGGTGCGCTGTTGGGGCCCAGCCAGGTAGGCTCGCGGGTGCTGCAAGTATTCGCGCGCAAGCGGCACCCGGTGTGGACTGCCTTGATCTCCGTCACCCTGGTGGCCATGGGGCTGCTGCTGGTGGCGCTGGCGCCTGGCGCGACGGCGCTCGGCCTGGTGCTTTACGGCGCCGGCAATGGCCTGCGCGCCATCGTTCGCGGCCTGCTGCCGCTGGTCCTGATGTCACCGGCGGACTATGTCCTGCTGATGGGGCGCATGTCACGGCCATCGCTGATTGGCCAGGCCCTGACGCCGCTGGCCGGCGGCTTCCTGTTGCAAGCGCTGGGGGCGGGCGGGGTGCTGGCAACGCTCTGCTCGCTGGCGCTGCTGAATGTGCTGTTGGTGGGGTGGTTGATCAGGCTGGTATCACGCGCTCCGCAAAGACCGTCATGACAGTCCTGTTAGTCTGTCGATGCCCGCCACAGGATAAAAGAAGCAGGGAAGGGGGCTTGCGCCAGACGCGACGGATGCCGGCGCCGGGCATTGAATTATTTTATTCCTGTTCTTGACATGCCCGGCGAACAAGTCCAGAATTGCGTCCATTCCTGATTCAGGAATGCGAAAAAACCCTTAGAATTCAAAGGGTTGGAAGCTAGATCAAGTTCGGGTTTCCAGCTTCGAGTTGTATGCCTTTGATGCGGTTGCAAAGCATCGAAAGTTTGGCCGAGTAGCAAAATGGTTATGCAGCGGATTGCAAATCCGCCTACGCCGGTTCGATTCCGACCTCGGCCTCCAAACTGAAAAGCCCGTAGATCAGCGATCTACGGGCTTTTTTATTGGCTGAAATTTACAATGTGTTCCGCATCTTTTGGCAAGTGTTCCGCAACCCCCCCCTCTATTTTGTCGGTTTGACGACTTCCCCGACACGGCGATAAACCCTCTTGGTGATCTCTTCGGAGGTATGCCCAAGCAGCTTGCTGGCATGCTCCAGAGCGATCTCGCTGGCTGCCTTTGGCCGGATATCCCTGAAAATTGACGGATGCTGGCCGCGAGCGCGGTATCGCCCTCTGCCGTGGCCTTGATGGCTGCTTTCTCCCTGGCCTCGTCCCAGCGGTTGCGTAGCATTTGCTGGCTCATCCGCAGGCCTGAGGCGTTGGTGATCAGGATCGACGTCCGGATTCCGTTCATTGCTCGACGTTCCAGCAGGTTCTCAAGAAACGCCGCCAGATCAGATTGCTTGCCGGCGTCCTCAAGGAGAATGCGCAAGCGCTTCTACAAGCGTGCCGAGCAGGTGCTGATCTGATGGCTCTGAGCTGGAGGTGGGGCGTGCTGGCCCTGGTGTTCGGAGCGGCAGTAGGTGCTCGCGTTGCTTGGATGTGGCAGACCGATGAGCTTGCCAATCAGGCGATGGAGTATGAGCGGCAGCTCGCTGCGAAAGACCTGGCGCATGGGCGCGAGCGTGAACAGGCCGCAGTAGCAGCGCTTGGGCAGACGGCGATGCACCAGGCGCAGCGACTCGATCTGGAGGATCGCCTGCAGGCTCAAGACAAAACACATTGGAAGGAGATGAACGATGCTCAACAAGCCCAGGCTCGCTTGCGTGATCGGCTTGCTACTGCTGATCTGCGGCTGTCAGTCCTACTCGACGCCGGAACCGCTGCCGCCCAGGGTGGTGACAGTGGGATGCGAGCGCCCGCCGGCACCGGAGGCCTGGTGGATGGAGCCCTACGTGCCCAGCTTGACTCAGTGCATGCTCGAAGAATTATCGCCATCACCGACGAAGGCGATCGGGGACTGATTGCGTTGAAGGCCTGTCAGGCCTACGTTCGCGAAGTCACCAAGTAAAAGAGGCGAGCCGGGTGGATGCGTCAACATCCAGCCCGGCCCGCCGAACTCGCAGACCCTTCCTGCAAGTCCAGCCGCGGCCTCTGCCTTGTGCACAAAGCGCGGCGAGCCTAACACCTGTTTATTCATACAGTAAAGACTTGCAAACAATGACCTCACCTATTATTCCCTGGATGGGCGGCAAGCGCCGCCTGGCCGATCGCTTGATCCCTCTCTTTCCCCCTCACGAATGCTATGTCGAAGTCTTCGCCGGCGGTGCCGCGTTGTACTTCATGCGCCCCCAGCCAGCCCCGGTGGAGGTGCTCAACGACCTCAACGGCGACCTGGTGACGCTGTACCGGGTGGTGCAGAACCATCTGGAAGAGTTCGTCCGCCAGTTCAAATGGGCGCTCAGCTCCCGCCAGATCTTCGAGTGGCAGAAGATGACCCGCCCCGAGACGCTGACCGATATCCAGCGTGCCGCCCGGTTCTTCTACCTGCAGCAGCACGCCTTCGGTGGCAAGGTCACCGGCCAGACGTTCGGTACCGCCACCACGGGGCCGGCCATCAACCTGTTGCGCATCGAGGAGAACCTCTCGACGGCTTGGCAGCGCCTCGCCGGTACCTACGTCGAGAACTTGTCCTGGCTCGACTGCGCCGAGCGCTACGATCGAGCGCACACGTTCTTCTACATGGACCCACCATACTGGCAGACCGCCGGCTACGGGCTCGACTTCCCGTTCGAGGAGTACGAGCGCATGGCCGACTTCATGCGGCGCTGCAAGGGCAGGGTGATGGTCAGCATCAATGACCACCCGGACATCCGGCGGGCCTTCGACGGCTTCCACTTCGAGACCCTGGATATCCGCTACACCAACACGAACCAGCGGCAAGGTAAGGCCGAGGTCACCGGCGAGCTGGTGATCATGAATTGGGAGCCGGCTGCGTTAGGAGGGCTGTTCTGATGCTGCTTCCGGGGGACCTGATCAGCTTGCTATACGCTTTCAACAGAGCGTTACTGTGGCTACGCAAACAAAGTGAGTACCCCATGGAAACCGCCGACATGTACCTTCAGACAATCCCCGCCAGTATTCTCGTCGCAGTAGTGCGTGGGGAGGTTGACCTAAACGAATTAGCTTGGCGTGAGCTGACCTCACGGGGGATGAACTCGGAAGGGAAGTGGGTGGGGTTTCAAGAGGCCGAACGACTACAAGCGCTCTGAAGCAAAGGCCTCGGCGTAGCCGGGGCCTTTGTTTCTTACTTTGAAATGAATCGGCGGATATGCTTTCATCAATGCTTTGAGTTTTCTATTCAGCCATTGCCAACCGCCTACTTGGTAGGGTTGAAAGAGACCTTCTTGGCGTTGCCGCTCCAGTACTTGGCACTCATGCAGGCCGTCCAGAACAGTTCGATGGAGTCTTGCTCCCCGTGGAGCAAGCCTCGCAACTTCGCAAGGATCTCCGATAGGAGAATCGTTTCGCCATGGCGCAGTTTGACAATCCACGTCAACTCCGCTTTCGGCTCGTTCCAGTAACAAACACCGCAATCGCCGATGTCACGGTCTCCATCTAGCGCGAGGTTCTGGGTCAGGGTTTCATAGGGATTGATGCCTAGGACGGGCTTTGAGTAGTTCAGGCGATGATGTTCATACCAGTCGTCGCGCTGCGCTTTGGTCCAGTAGATGACGACCTCGTCTCTGATCTGCGCCTTGATGTCATCAATGCCGCGATGACGATAGATATAGTCATCCGCGACTTCATCGGACATGGTGCTGCCAAACTGACCCAGTGTGATCATGCTGATCGGAAGATCCTTTGATGGAGGCAACTTCTGCGCCTCTTCGCCACCGTGTCCTCGGACATAAACTCTATAGATTGTCATTAGGTAATCCTTTGGTTGAATAACTTCCTTGAACGAATGTTAGGTGTAGCACAGGCGCATCTTTTCGCAAGAAGCTGAGGAAGCAGAGAGTCGAATAAGAGGATGGCTACATGTCACCGGAAAAGCTCACGGTGTATAAAAGATAAATTGGTCAAATCCGATGCTATTACGCAACTGAAAAGCGCCGGAATGTTTAGGGCAAATTTAGGGAAAAACGTGGGCCGTTAAAGGCCTTTATAGGCAACTGCCCAAAGCCGCTCAACGCGTATTTGCTGGCCTAAAGCGGCCTACGGATAATAAGGAAGGGGTTCAAATCGCGTTGAAGGCCTGTCAGGCCTACGTTCGCGAGGTCACCAAGTAAAAGAGGCGAGCCAGGTGGATGCGTCAACATCCAGCCCGGCCCGCCGAACCCGCAGACCCTTCCTGCAAGTCCAGGCCGCGGCCTCTGCCTTGTGCACAAAGCGCGGCGAGCGCACATCTGGGTTATGTCACGATCATGTGAATCCGTAACGATGGATATCATTTGCTCTTTCAGACTTCAGTGAACCGAGGCACTTCAAGTCTATCGAGATCCACCCGCCTTTAAGAACAATACGGTTTTCTTCTCCGGGCAGTTGCCGACCATAACGCGCTTTTCTTCGTTTATCTTTGTCAGTACCACATTTAGGTGACCACGCATCGACCTTCAGGTCCTCACAATCTTCGCGTGCGTTCCGGATCCACAGGCCCTGGTATATCCATGATTTCGCGCACTTGCTGTGGATTGATTCCGATGCCCAATCTAAACTCCAGTGTCCGGGAAGCTTTTTTCTAACCTTAGCCTCAACCAAGCTGGCGAATTGTTGCGAGCAGTAGGCGTTTGCCGCATCCCCTAGGGATGGGCTCTCTAGATATTGAGCACGATATCCGGTGTTTGCGTTATGGAAAAAGTCCACCAAACGCGACTGAGTGCAGTGAAGAGTGGCTACAACCCTAAAATAGTCGTGGGATTTGCAACAATGTTCTCGTACCATCAAAATTTTATCAGTTTTTTCAACTAAGCGATCTACGATGACCTGAAAGTCCGGGGCGTTTAGAAGTTGATCACGACGTTCAACCGCAACAGTCTCAGTAATTTTCCAACGGCTCGGATCAATGCGTGCGTACATGCTGAAAGTCCTTATTTTCCTGAGGGGGTATTGCGAGGACGGTAATGACTATCCAACGAAAATATGACATGGATAACAAGGCTTTCCAGCTAGCAGCATAGACAGCAAACGGAGATTCACAACGGCGTGTGGGAGGTAGCTTCAGGACAAAATGCGGAATGGGGGAGAAAGGCGCCGTATCTCACGAAACTGCGTGTCATGGGCGCCTTCCTCAATGACCAGTATCACGAACATCTGCCGCACGACAAAAGGTTCCGTACATGTGACATACATCGCTATGGTTGGTCGTGAGGCTTAGGGCAAATTTAGGGCAAACGCTGGGCCGAAATAGGCCGCGACAGCCCGCCGGCGCTTCCTTTTGA
Source organism: Pseudomonas sp. NFPP07 (assembly GCF_900115645.1). Lineage (NCBI taxonomy): Bacteria > Pseudomonadati > Pseudomonadota > Gammaproteobacteria > Pseudomonadales > Pseudomonadaceae > Pseudomonas > Pseudomonas sp. NFPP07. The sequence continues at coordinate 366,114 of NZ_FOXG01000008.1, read as the reverse complement.
CCCAGCAAATATAGGTCTATTGCGACCTGTCGAGTCCTTCGGTCGGGTTCGAATCCCTATCCAATTTTTATGGCTCTTTTATTCTTGAGTATCTGCGCTGCCTTCAGATTATATTGGGCTTCAATCGCCCAATATAATCTGAGAAAACTACTAAAGTTGGCTGCTTCCTATTGCAGAGACACCGGCTAAGATTAGCCAGAAAACATTGGCGTTAATTGGGCGTGTTTCATTTCCACCGACAGCGCTCGTTTGTCTCCCTTCATTATGATGATCTCCACTGTGAGTGGTGGTGCTGTCGACACCATCAACGTTTCCGTCTCCTATCATTTGTACGGTAGAGTGGGAGTGAGAACGGAATGAGTCTTCTTGAACAGAGCCAACTGCATCTCCAGTAAGGCCTCCACTAGCACAAGCAGTTCTTGATCCCGCATCCAGATCACGTCCGGCACCATGATCTACTCCTCGAAGAAACCGTCCTCTATAGTCAGGTAAATTGAATGTAGTTAGTGCATCACCTCTTCCATGTATGTCACCGATAACGGAGTAGAGATCTTTATATGCAGTTCGACTAACTGTACTTCCATCGCACACAAGCCAACCGGCCTTTGCAAGAGATCTACGACTTGCCTCGTGAACACTTCCAGCGTAAGGGATTATTGTTGCTAGTGGTAGTGAAGTGGAAATTAACGCAGGGTTTAAACTTTCAATGTCCATCTTGTAGTTTTCCTGGTTTGTTATTGATACGAACATTTCCTCTGCTGCTACGTACACCGGTTCGCTGCACTGTACGTAAGAAGTCAAAATACCCCCATAGAATAGAAAGCTTTGGGAGGGTTCGGACTGGGCGGGGGGCTCAAGGGGATGGAGTGTCTGTCGCTTTGAGTGCAGCCGGCGGGGGGTATGGAGCGCTGAGTTTATCTGGAAAGGTGCCAGGCGTTTTGGGGCTTGGAGCAGGGGGCTGTAAATAAAACGGTCCCCCCTTTTCGATTTATTCCGTATTAAACGGGAGTGAACGTTACCGTCGCACTTCCAGAGTTATCGTGGACACTGTAATGATCTACGATAAAAACATAAACTGGCTTGTTACCGTCAACTTTAATTGTCGTTCCTTCCGACGTGTTAACCGTAGAGTACCATTTTTCACAGCTTCCATCCTTGTGCGAGGTCGTATTGAAAAGAATGACCTGTTGTATATAAAGGTTCGGCCTAAATTGCATTGTATCTTCCGATAGCGTGACTGCGTACTGACCGGCCGCCAGATTTACAGGTATTGCCCCGCTGCCGCTTTCTGAAAGATTCGTCAGATTTATTGCCGAAAGCGCATTTATCGTAATTTTGGTATTAGACATGTCGTTGACTTCCTTGTTCGACCGAAGTTGGTCAAAATTACTATAGTCAGGTTTCTATTTTTTGGAAATTTCGTTTCTTCAATTTTTTCGATCATTTCCGAGAGCCCTTCGTAGGATAGCAGGCCCCACCAGTGCTGGCCGTACGCCCCGGCTTTTCAAGGCTCGCAACGACGGCTCAGAGGGAGGCGGGGTATCGGGGTGCAATTTAGGGTAAGCGGGAATCTGTAAGCGCCAGGATACGCCTAGCGCAATGGTCGAAATCACTGTTACAAAATATAAGAGGATTCGGTTGATAGTGAGGAAAGCGGGTAGGGCTAGCAATGTGATCGTGCGTACTCGCGGTGTTTACTAGCTTTAGACTAGTGATGTGCACGTATAGCTGTGGCTTTGATTGGTACAAAATTGGTACATGGGGCTTTTGGTTGGTCTGCGGTCCTTTATTCTTGAGGGCCTTAAGAAGAATGTGTCCAATCCATCATTGGATCGATTGCAATGGCTGATCTCTTGGTGGGGTTGAGCTAGGCGCTTGTAGGACGACGGCTGTCACTGGATCCTGAACCGCTAGGAAAGCCTGCGAAATCAGTTCCGCAATCAAAACCTTGACCCGCGCAGGCCGTGGGTCCTAGCCTTTCTAAAGAATGGCGCTTGCGGAACGGATATTTCATTAACCGATTGAAAATATTGAGATTTTATCTGGATTGCAAATCCGCCTACGCCGGTTCGATTCCGACCTCGGCCTCCAAACTGAAAAGCCCGTAGATCAATGATCTACGGGCTTTTTTATTGGCTGGAGGAAAGCAGGCGTTCCATCGCTTTTAATGGGGGGCTGGGCTCCGTGGTGCTTTGTCCTTCCTCCCAAGAATCCCTTGGATGAGTTCATTGGGGCTATTTGTGGCCTGCTACCTCCATCAAAATGCGTAATCCCTTATCCACCTTCCCATAACGAGTAGGTCCAACCCGTTGCACCAATGTGCCTGCTGTCCCCAGCGTCGGTGGCGTGGTTCATGGGACTACACGCGCCTGGCGTGTCCGGCCGAATGCTCAACGAACTATCAGAATTACTGACGATGGCGATCTGGAACTGATTGCTTTGCTGTGTATCAGGCGTAATCGCAAAGGAGTTTCCAGAGACAAGTAGTGAAGTGCTTTTGTCTAGATGTATTGAGCCATAAGAGCTCAACTAAATATGAAGGTTTCTGGTAGTCGCTAGTAGGATGAATAGGTTGTTTTTTTCCTGCGGAAATGGCCAGCATCTTGTACGATACTGGCCATTTTGTACATGCGCTTACTGCTAGGTATTACGCATTTACCACATTTTTCTTCCCGGCCGCGGCGACTGGGTTAAGAGTCCGGCCGTGATCCTTCACGAGGTTGTCTTCGATGACAATTACACTGTTGCAGGTGACGTAGTATTCAGTTGTTTGGGATTTATCCTGTATGGCCATCAAGTAACCCCTTGGGTCACTACGTTTCCAGGTATCACCTTTGCCTTGCTCTAATGGCCAGTAAGCGTCACTGCCGTCTTTCTCCCATGTACTGATTGCCACGTTAACTACTGTGCTTGCCCCGTTGGTGACTGTGATGCTCATGTTCATATTCCTTTTTGATTGTACATTCCATGAGTTGGCTCCCTATTTAAAATCAAGTTGCAGACTTGCCACTGCTACGGAAAAACGGTAGTTAGGTTAACTCATTGAAAAGTTGTGGAGTATTGACGGCAAGGCGAGTGATATCGGCGTCAAGGATGATGTCAGTTTCTTGTGCTGATATATTTTATTGCCCCTTTCGATCATGGCTAGGAATACAGTCAAGCCTGTAAACAGGTAAAAGCAAGGTGCCTTCAGCTTTATAAAGTGGCGGTTCCGACGAGTGGTAGAGTTAGTGTCTTAGTCGCTTATTTTTTATTGTTTTATCGCGTTTACTTATGTGGGTTCTGCATCGAGACTTTCAATCTGGCGTAAAGGTGCTCCATCGGTGCGAAGGCCTGGCTATCGAACCCGACAGATGACATGCGCTTGCGACGGTCGTTCGCTGAGCTCGGGCACATCTTCCAGCTGGGTTTTACAGCGCTAAGGTCATGCGGCTGAGTCTGGGTTAGCGGGGCGAATTTACCGAAGATCTGACGCTGCATCACCGCCAGTCGAAGGAATGAGCATGACGAATAGAATCGGTAGAAGCTGAGAGGCACGGATGTTTCGGTCTGTCAGCATGCCCAGGACAGGGCGATGGGAGAGGATGAGTTCAGCTTGGTAATGGAGCACTAAACGTGGAGTGATGTACTGTCGAGCCACTATGGTGCCGCTGGTCGTATTCTTCGGGATCGAAATCGCCTGCCCAAATGCCTCTAAAGTCGCAGCCCTCGCGGACGGTGACATGGCGAGGGCCATGAAGGCTATTATGCAAAGTTGCGGTGCGACGAAGAGGGGGCTGGTCATTTTTCTTGCTGTGGTCTTCATTGCCTGTTTCTCTCTGATCGACCTTGAATAGGGTTTGTGGGTGAATCGCTCTTGCGCACCCATGGCTCCATGCGTTCGGAAATGATTTTCTTTGTTTGGGGTGAAGGCTATTGGCGAAGTGTGTATTTCACTAAGAAGTGATATTCAGCCAATAACAAGGTGCCGGGTTAAGCGACAAACAAAAAATTCTGATCTTTAACTATGCTCAGCTGGATATGTCGCCTGAGTGTTGTACTGGCACTCCATCGTCGTTGATGCTTTCGAACTCGATCTTTGTTGCTCCGCCTGGAGCCAGGGAAGAAGCCCCCTCGATCGTGAATGATTGGCTGGAGTAGGGGGCCAGCATTTCTGCGGGAATCGGATAGTTGTTTGAACCGCTCTTGATGTTCACCGTGCCGAAAGAGATGTGAAACGCTGAGTCATTCCTGATTTCCAGGCCCGGCTTGCCCTCCTTGGGCACCATGCGCCATTGCAACCTGGATGGGGCCTGGTCAACGTCACCTGGCAAACCGGCGGGCCGGTAAAACAACTTGATGCGCTGGCGCACGGCAATCTGCAGGATGTTTTCATCCTTCGACTTCTGGGGGACTTCCTGCACGCTCAACCAGAACACCGACTCCCTGTCCGCGGGTAGTCCCATGCCTTGATACAGAATGCGCAACTGCTGTCGGGCGTTCCCGCTCAGGCGTTTCAGGGGAGGGGTGATGGCAAAGGGGACGTCCTGATCGGAGCTTGTGCTGAAGGGCTCGATCCAGGACTGGATCATGATGGGTATCGATTCATCGTTCAGCACCAGCATGGAAGTTTCTTTCTTCGGTCCGGTCAGTACCACTCGAGTTCCATTCAATGAGATACCGGCATGGGAGGGCAGAGCAAACAACGACAGAAGTCCGGCAAACACCACATTCATGGCAAGGGACCTGTTCATGGGATTTCTCGAAAGTGTTGAAAGAGACATCGGTGCGCTTCTTTCTTATGGCGTGTTCATTAGTCAGTGCGGGTGATTGTGGGACTTTCATCGCATGCCTTTATAAATGCCTGGGCATACTAGTGGCACTGGACTTTCCCAGGTTCAGTCGATTCTTAAAGCACTGCGGACCCCAGGGGCCCAGGGATAGACGTGCACAATCGGGAGTGTTCCGCGACTTTTGGCAGGTATTGCGCAACCTGCTCGCTATATTGATGGCGTCCCATCCACCGCCTCGCTATCGCAGCCCGTTCAAGTTATTGGCTTGGCGGGTAAGGGAGTGCCCTGTTCGCCGAGTTGGATAAGCAGCAAGTCAGCCCCGCCTCGAACGCTTGCGTCGATACGCTAGCCCGTCCGATCACCGCTCAACCGAGGTACTCGCACGCATGCTTCTGCCGGCTACGCCCAGGTTTCCTCAAGCCGTTCAGGTTTCTTCAGAATTGTCTTCGAGACATGCGCGACCGCTCTGATTAGAGTGGTCCCGCTTGCCCGGCCAGGTGTGTTTACGATGGATTGCTGAACGGCCAACAGCTGGTCAGGGTGGGCGCCTATTCAGGCTGAAGCAGCCGCAGGCCTGTCTCTTCGACTCTGCTGGCCCGTAGCTTTAGCCATCCCACGATCCCCAAGTCAGTTGGGTTCCACCGTACGTCGTACACGACGAACCCATCGAGACATTGCGCCCTCTACCGAATACACATTCCTGGAGAGTCGGCCATGTACGATGACGCGAAAGTGCAGGCGTTTTCCGCCTTCCATGACTTGCTGACGAACCCTGAAGTCCGGATGGATGCGCAGGAGCAGTACGATGAACTGCTGCGGCTTGTCGACAACTTCAAGGCCAAGGGGATTATCGACGGGGAAGAGCGCAAGACTCTGATAGAGGTGGCGACGGTCGCTTATGCGCGCGCGGTGGAAGGCGTCGGGAGCGGCACCTAGGCGATCCGACTGCTCCGTCCATTCAGTTACAAGTCTTTTGAAATCAGTTGGTTACGATGTTTTCAGTGTGCTAACCTGCCGGCCTGTTTTTATCAGTGGCATGCAGCCTTCTTCTGCGCCGGTTCGATTCCGGCCGTAGCCCCCACCGATAGAAACAGCTCTGTAGATCTATGATTTACGGAGCTTTTTGTTTATGGGCAGGCTCGATATTCAGTCTTGAATTTGACGCCAACGAACTTGCTTCAAAGGGAGGGGATGTATATATTTCACCCCCTTGCCGCAAGGCGCTGAAACGGCTCACGCCTTTCAGACTGCAACACCGCGCTACCGCCCGAATGGCGAAACTGGTAGACGCATGGGACTTAAAATCCCCCGCTCGTAAGGGCGTGCCGGTTCGATTCCGGCTTCGGGCACCATCTATTTCAAGGGTTTGCTGGCGAAAGCTGATGCAAACCCTTGTTCGTTTCCGCTCCGCAAATTCAAATCCGCTCTGAGATTTACGCGGTTGGAGAGGCTTTCTTGCCTTTCTGCTGGCGGATGTATTTTTTGTCATTACCACTGGGCAAAAGTCACTGGCGTATTGCAGAGAGGTCTACGCAGCTCTGCAGATGGATGTAATAAGGACATTAGGTGTTTCCGGAAAGTGATTCTGCTGGTGTTGGTCAATTGCCTGAGCGGCTGCGCCGCGGTGGCGATGCGCATGGACTACGACCACCCTTGCCCCTACAAGGGCGTGCGCCTGGACTGGTGGTTGGTAGGCACCTCCCATGGAAAGCTGATTCCCTTTTTACTGATCGACGCGCCGTTTTCCTTGGTGGTCGATACAGTGTTTTTTCCATTCGAGTATCAGTACAGCTGCAATGACTAATCTGTTTTGGCGCAACTCGCCTGCGGCCTTGGGTGATGCGTATTCGCCATTAGCACACCAGCCCTAATCGTCTGCTGCCGAGGCCGGGCATATAGTGCGGACGACCATCCTCGTCGGGGTGGCTCTCACAAGAAAGTGCCGATACGAAAAAGGAGATTCACCATGTCATTCAAGAAAATCGTCTACGCCTCCGCAGTGGTCCTGGCCCTCACCGCCTCGAACGCCCACGCATTCGCCAGAGACTGTAACGACTCGCTGTGGAAGTTCAGCGGCATCGAAGCACTGACCTGCATCTTCTCGGGCCAATGGTAATTTGCCGTTTCCTGGGTTGAAGCTGTCCCAACGACAAGGCTGACTGTGAATGACCGCTCAATCCGGTCAGCCTTGTTGCTTTTCCATTCGGGCGCAAATCGCGCTGCACTCAATCCCCCATCCAGGCTGCGTCGATAGTTGCCGACTGCGGAGAAGGCTGAAAGAGAGGGTTCTGCTGGCGGGTAAAACGCAGCAGTCTGCAAGGCATTCTGGATGCCTGATCTTCGATATGACGGTCAATGAGTACCCGAGTGCTACGTTCACCCCGTCACGGCCTGCAACATCCTGCGATGTCGGGCGTCAAGTCTCGGTTTTATCGTGTTTTTCAGGTGAGTTTTTTCTGTTGAAGCGTGCCGAGATGTCTTGGTAGGTCTCGTTATCGGTTGCCGCAAGCAGTGTCTGACCATCCTTCAAGGTGGCCAGAAATGTCACCTCGGTATTGTGGCCCGCCAGAAGATAGCCGGCGACGGCTCCTACCGGCCCAAGAAACATGGCACCCACCACTCCAAGGCCTATGGCGCTCTTAATGTTCTTGTTCGAGTCGGTATTTTCGACGGTCAGGTCCTTGAACTCGGAGACGAGAAAACTTTTCCCTATCAGCGGCTTATTGGCGGTTTTGAGCGTGATGGTTCCGCGCAGATACTCCGCGTCACCCTGGGGGAAGTCACCGGCCAGCACTATGATCTTTGCCATCTGGAAAGGGGCCCTGGGCGATCATTTTTAGGGGGCCATTGCGCGCCTTAAGGGATAGGGCGTCAACGCTGCGACGACGACTGGCGGCACCATTGGTCTATGACGGGGCAGAAGCGCTGCCGGGCCTGGGCATGGACAGGCATGCGTGGCAAAGACGGGCTGAGGCGGCAAGGCTCAAGGCTGCGCTCGAAGTGGCATTTGAGGCTCGGAGGCGCCAGGTATCGACAAAGGGGAGAGTGGATGCAGGCGTCCAAGTGCTGGCCGGGCGAGTTTGGATCGGTGTGGAACAGCGGATACACTTGCCGCCAAGCCTCTGGTGGGCTGGACGGATGAACCAAGGAAGCGTTTCAGTGATTATTATTCAAAACCCGGCACCCAAACTGTCTTATGCAGAACTTGCCAAGATGATTGAGCAGAAGAGGGCGGTAGAGCAGGTCAATCTGCTTGACGCCAAATTGAATCCAGCCTTCCTGGCCAAGCTTGAAGCCGCGATAGAACAGGCGGATGTGCAGCAAGGCGTTCAGCCGGTTTTCCCTATCGAAGTTTGACCGACCTGGCGCCGGGTAATGCTCGACCAGATCCGACAACAATGCTCAGTTTCAAGACAAGGACGAATGATGCGAATTTTTACCGGTGAACGGGCTCGATGGCTGATGGCGGCAGGTATCACCGTCTTGGCAATGACGACTAACGCGCAGGCGCAAACAACGCCTCAGGCTGCCCGGGAGATAAAGGGCTTGCTGGATTTTGTCGAGCACAGCCAATGCCAGTTCGTGCGTAATGGCACCGAGTATCCAGCCCCCCAGGCACGGCAGCACCTGGAGAAAAAACTGAATTACCTCGAGGGCAAGAACATGGTGACCAGCGCGGAGGACTTTATCGACCTCGCGGCCACTAAAAGCAGCATGAGTGGCAAGGCTTATGAGGTGCACTGCGCTGCTGGATCGCAACCGGCAAGCGCCTGGTTGAAGGCCGAGTTGCAGAGGCAGCGTCAGCCTCATTGATTCAGTTTTTGGCCAGCAAAGCCCAGCTCGTACGCTGGGCTTTTGGGTTTTTTGGAGGGCAATAAAAAGCCAGGGCGGGATATACCGTGACGGGCTACATGGATCAGAGCGGGGGGCTGCTCATAAGGTATTCCTGCTGCCCCGTTTGCTCATCCGTCTGCTCGTGGGTCACGACAAAGCCTTGTGCCAGGTAAAAGCCGCAGCTGGCCGTATTGTCCTTGTACACCGCCAGGCTCAACACGGGACGCTGTGCCCTGGCATGGGCGAGCAGTTGCTTGCCAATCCCCTTGGCCTGGAATGCAGGTGCAACAAAGAGGGCGGCCAACTGGTCGTCGTGCAGCGAATAGAAGCCCCGCACTTTGGATTGTCGCTCGATGACATAGGTCTCTGACGCCGGGAGGTACAGGTTGCGCATGTTGTCGACTTGCGACTGCCAGAATGAGGCGTCGATAAAATTGTGGGCTTTCAGCGAAGCCTGCAGCCAGATGTCCAGCACGGCATCCATATCTTGCTGTTCAAATTTTCTGATCATTTCTCTTGCACTTTTCCTGACAACGGGTTGCAGGCTAGAAGCAGGCGCTGGCCAGTTCAAGAGCCGACATATTAAAAGATGCAGGAGTGCGGCGGGGGAGGCGACCGACTGATCGAGGATCAGGCGGTCGCAGTCGGATATCAAGGCTCCACTGATGCAGTACGGATCAGTCAGGAGATGTGTGGGATTTTGTCGATGTACGCGATTCGCTCGCCGTTGTGGAAGATTTCAACCGCGCTGTAGAGCGTGGCGTTGGGCGGCAGCACCCGGGTGAACCTGACTTGCGTGCAGGTGATTGCCTGAATCCAATCCCCTGGCCTTTGGTACAGGTGCAGATCCAGCAGGAGTATTGCCGGGTTGATACCCTGCGGGACTCGTACCGTCAGATAGGCCTTGACCCCTGGGTTGGCAACTTCAACGTCTCCAACGACATGAAGTTCGTCCGGTTTGGGTGGCATGGTGTCCAGCCAGGCATGCCAGTTCGTGCAGTTCGTGATCATTTTTCCGTTCCTTGAGAAATGAAACCCGAAGCTTGAGGTACTGCGGTTTCGCATGGCGCTTCGTGTGCCATCGAATCGAATGTCGGCTGCCCAATCCTCCATATCCAAGAGCGGCGCTGAAGAGGTCGGATGAATACGACCGGAAGTCCATGGTTAAAGGTGTAGATGACGAACGGGACAGGGCACCACGGTCTGGACGAGCGGTACCCATTGGCTGTGCCCGGGCCGTCATTTTCCCCTGACTTTTGGCGCATATCGAACGTGATCTTTATTCGTTTGCGTGTCCTTATAGGCCGCTGAAGCACTAGCGTTTTGCCGCGCTCACAAGGAGGTTCCAAGTGATAGCAAAGCTGTTTGTGACGATCGGGATTATCTTCTACGCCGTTGTGGTGCCGGTGCTGGAGATCAATCAGACCCATGTTTTCAACCCGGCCTGGGAGCCGCACGCACGGTTGCATGAGGTCTGGCAGCTGTTCACCAATACGGCGATCGGTGCATTCAGCCTGTGGCTGGTGTGGTTGAAGGGCAACCTTCGCCTGTCCAGCCTGCTGACGGTGTTCGTCACGGGTGGCTTCTTGCTGGCTTACGGGCTTCGGCAGTCTTACGGTGGGTCGATGGTGCTCACCGATGGCTCTGAGAAGTTGATCCTGGGCATCAACCTGGGGCTTTTTGCCTACACCCTGGCGATCCTGCTGGCGGCGATCGCGGTTGCGATCGACCGGCGCCAACCAAGGGCGCGACTCTGAGCCAGAGCGGTTCTGTAGCAGCAAGAAAGCAGAAGCCCGGACATGGCCGGGCTTCGTTGGATGGGGGCCTGTTCAGCGCGAAGAATAGGGCTTGCCTTCACGCCCCGCGTTTTCTACCGACAACCTGCGTCTACGCCTTTGAACCCAGCTCCAGAGTGCGTGCACAGGGTGAATGAACATCGCCAGCACGCACAGCAGCAGGACAATGAAGATGGACATCAGACCGAGACCTTCATGGGAAAACATCGTGGGTTACTCCTGTAGTTCACTTTGTCGGTCCCAGAAGGGTAGGCACTCAGATGCTTCGCTTCATGAAGGTTACTTAAAGATAGTTTCATCTTTGTCCGAGCCATGAGGGCAGAAGAGGGCGCCGCCGGGCGGAGGCAGGTACTAAAAAGCCCGGCGCTGGGCCGGGCTTTTCATGCGGGGCGATGCTGACCAACCGAGGGTGTTGAAACCGATTCAGCTGGAGAGCATGAGGCAGGGTCTATCGATCATTCTTGCTCGAGGAGACACTGGCTTTGCCCAGGCCTTTCGAGTTGTGGTCCCCGGGCGTGGTGTCCGAGATCGCGGTGGCTTTGGACAGCCCGCGGGTATCTTTGGAATGAGCCACGCCGGAAGTGGTCGAGCCATGACCGTTGCTGTCATTACGAATGCTGCCGTAATGGTTGCCATTTTCTCCAAGATTGCGAACCGACTTGCCGGCTGGGTCGCTTTTCAGGCCGCCGTTATGGCCCTTGCTGCTGACCCCTCCCGAGTGACCGCCTGCCTGGCCACCATGACCACCACTGTTACCACCGCCATGCCCCCCGCCGTTGCCACCGCCATTTCCGCCACCATGGCCACCACCGTCCTTGGCATAAGCGGACGTCATGGGGAGCAGAGGAGCCGCTGCCAGCATCAGTACACAGGTCACGGCAGTCACGAGATTTTTTTTCTTTAAAAGCATGATCGCTTCCATAGATAAGGAGAGGTTTGCATGAACTAAGACGCAATTGGCTGTCTATAGTTCGGGTGTCATGACGAATGGCACCACGGCTGGATTCATGCAGAGGACTGCAGAGATGACGACTCGTTCGGTTGTAGCTGTTTTAGCAAGCGCCGCGTTTTTATTCGGCTCGACTGCCTTGTATGCGGACCCAGGGAATGGCAAGGGCAACCCCCATGGCAATCAGGGCAATCAGGGCGGACATGGCAATAAAGGCAACAAATCCCAGGACTACAAGCAGGGCGGGCGGTATGACGGCCCTCAAGTCGATGTCGGCGGTATTCGCGTGATCATTGGCGACAGTCGTGACTACTGGTCACCCGGGCCGGCCCTGCCGCCGGGTATCCAGAAAAACCTGGCCCGAGGCAAACCACTGCCGCCGGGCATCGCGAAAAAACTCGATGGCCGGATGCTCGGCCGGCTGCCGCACTATGACGGCTATGAGTGGCAACAGGCCGGCACTGACTTGATCCTGGTCGCCATCGCCACAGGCATCATCTACGAAGTTCTGCACGACGCCCTGGACTGATTCCGGGCTGGCCCACCAGCAAGCCCGGTGCAAGACCGGGCTTTTTGCCTGACATACAGCGTTGCGCATTCCCGTCGATATTCCTCCCCCAAACATCCTGTTTAACCTCGGCTGTCCTGTTTTTCGTGGGCTCAAATATAGGTAAACCGCCTTGACGGTGATTTTTCCGAGCCACCTCTTCAGCAACATTCCAGCGCGATCTGATAATTGAGTGGAGTGTTTCGGAAGTGTCCTAGGGACGCCGATTTGGCGCCGTTCTAAGGTTTCAGCGTTCGCCGTGTGCGCTTTTTTGACTGGCATCGACTATCGAGCCGGCTGCGTTTCGCCCATTGAAAAAGCGCATGGCGACAGGCAGGAAGAGCGGCCTGGGTGGCTGCTCCGGACTGAACCGATCGCATGTTTGCATTCAATTAAAGGAATAAATAATGCCCACTCAAAATGTTGGTAAGTTCTTTGATTTTCGCGCCAGGGTCACCGCTCCCTCGTGGACGATCGATCCTGGTCATGGCCTGGATGCAGGTGTTGTTTCTGGGGTTGCACATCGGCGTTCCAGCGGCATGGAGCAGGTGGTCGAGCTGGGCACATCGAGCCTTGATGTGCTTCAGGCAGGTGGCAGTTTTCCGCAGCCATTCAGTGTCGAGTTGAATGAAGACAGGCTCAAGGGTGCGAAAAAGGTCCAGATCTACTTTGACGGCATCACCAGTGATGGTGTGACCTTGATGAATGATTACGAAGAGGCCGGTTCCGCACGCAATGTTGGCGTTCAACTGCTGGACAGCGAAAAGAAAGTTCTGCTGCTGGGGCAAGAAGGCTGTGTGGAGTACCCGGCGGTACCGGGTTTAAGGCTGTTCTTCGCAGCGAGGTTGGTCAGCACCGGCGGGCCTGTGGAAGCCGGTGAGTTTTCCTCGTTTTCGGAGTGCGTGATCCTGTATGCCTGATGGCAGGCAAGCGGTTCACGCAGACGTAGTCATGCGAAAAGAAGGGCAGCGGCGCTTTTTTGCTGGCGCCAACAAGGTGACGAATCGGCCATAGCCTGAAAAAACATGTGGTTATTTAATGACTTAGAAAATATTTAGGGTAAAAATAACCTCAAAATATATTGTTACATGTTCTCAGGGACGTTAAGATAGCCCCGCGTTCACCTACCACGGTTTATGCATTTTTAGCCCCAAGTGTCCATCAGCTACTTGGGCTTTTTTTTGCCTGGAGTTTGCCTTTGGCGGTCCTTCCCGCCACTCGATGCCACTTTGGCTCCTTCCTCGAGGCCCCCCTGCAAGGCAAAAAAAAGCCCGCGGGGAGCGGGCCAATAGTTGAATGAGCAGGGTGGAATCTACCCGCCTGGCGCTCGGCTCACAGTGAAAGAAATTTCATCTGGCCATGCCCACCCGCAATCGCCGCCAATTCTGGCCAGCGCTGCTTAATAGCCGCCGCCCATGCCTCCCGTGCCGCTGCCTGGAGCCCTGGCTTTCTGCTGGGCGTGACTCCATTCGGCGCAGGTGAGGAAGCTTTTGTGATCGACTTTGCCGTTGCCGTCGAAGCTGACATTGAACGGCTGTTTATGGCCGGCCTGGGTCAACACATAGTCGAAGCAGGTGCCGAGTTCCACGGTGCGAGGGGTGACGGCCACAGGTTCGCCGCCGATCTGTCGAACTTGTTCCTGGGTCATGCCGGTCTCGACCTTCGCCACCAGCGGCTGATTGCGGTAGACATGAGCGTCGCTGGTGCAGCCGGCGACGGCTGACAGCAGAGCGGTCATGCCGATAAGTGTTTTGTTCATGGCAGGGCTCCCGATGGTAAGCGTCATGAAGAGACGCCTGGGTGCATCAGTTGAAGTAAAGCCGAGCGACGAGGGCAGCGGGTCGTATTCGCAAAGGATGGGACGCGGGGAGGGCGGATAGACAAAAAGCCCGCATGGGCGGGCTTTTTGCAGAGGGGGAGCTGATCCGTCAGCTGCAGCCAGTGTGCGCTTGCGCTATGGCCCTAGCAATGACAGGGCGACGAAACGCAGGCCTGGGTACGGGCTGATAACGCAGCTCATGATTCGGCTCCGGCAGACCTGCCAAAACGCCATAAGCACGGCAGAAAACGCTGTTTGATCGATTACCATTCGTCAGCTGTTTTGCACCCTGCATGAGAATGGCCCTCTCATTGAAAGACATTCCATCGTGGTCGGGAGGTATCCATGAGTACGAACAGGCCAACGGGCCCGCGTTCATCCGAGCACGCTTCCGGCAAGGACGAACTGGGCTTCGACCCTGACTCTCCGGATCTGGCCGATCCGCAGGTGGACCCGATAGGCCCGGCGAAAGCGCCCAGGGACAACAGGCCGGAGAAAGAACCCAAGTCCCGGGCGTATGACCCTCTGGGAAACCTGAAGCGCAAGTGAAAGACCGGCCGCGCGTTCCCGCCCCGTGGCGATGGATGGAACCCCCAGCCGCGCGGACCGGGTGTAAGGTGTTCGCGACAACTTCGGCCGATCTCTACCGAAAGGGAGGCGATTATGAGCGTTCCAATGCTGAACAAGATGCACATGAACGGCTATGACGTGGTCAGCGTCAACAGCGGCCCCTGGCGGGTCTGCACCAAGGGCGACCGTCTTGGTTCCTTTGGCACCCGGGAGGAGGCCCTGGCCTACGCGGCAGCCTTGCCGGCCTACAAGGCGAAGGCCAAGAAGGCTGCGCGAGGGGCCAATACCCGATAACCCCCTCCACGACCCTGCCCGGCAGCCTGGCTTGTTCCCTGGCTGTCGGGTGTTCTTTTGCCCTCAGGCCGGCGACTGGGCCTGGGCGGATTTCCAACCCTTGAGCTCCTCTGCGATGAAGTGTTGCACCAGGTCGCTGTAGAGCTTTTCGATGGCGTCGGCGCTCAGGCCTTCGGCCTGGGCCCATTCCCGGCGTTGCAGGAGCATGGCGCGAAAGCGCTCGGGCGCGCGCACGGCGGTTTCCGAGGTCTTGAATTTCGACGCGGCCAAGACGTACCGGAAACGTTCGCCCAGCAGCTTGATGACAGCCTGGTCGAGGCGATCGATCTCGCGGCGGATATCCTCCATGCCTGCGCATTGTTCGGGGGCTCGCGACTGAATGACATCCATGTGAATACTCCAACTGGGAAAGGATCTGCGGTTATCCGCTGGCGGATTTAATCACGGACAGGCTCGCCCTTGGCATCGCCTTGCAGGGCGCTGCGGCAACCGCGCCCGACATGCTCTCCATGGCCACCCGCGGAGGGTCTGCTACCATCGCGTTTTTTTGCGACCCCGCCCGGGTTCAGGGCCGGGTCGCGCCGGTCAAAGGAGAATGCCGTGATTATCACTACCACCCACGCGATCGCGGGGCGAGAGATCGCCGAGTACCTGGATATCGTAAGCGCCGAGTCCGTGCAGGGGATCAACGTCGTGCGGGATGTCTTCGCCGGGATGCGCGATTTTTTCGGTGGGCGTTCCCAGACCCTGGAGCGGGCGCTGAAAGAAGCCCGGGTGCAGGCGACCGACGAGATCAAGGAGCGCGCCCGCGATCTGCGCGCGGATGCGGTGGTCGGCCTGGACTACGAGATCAGCATGCCCAGCGGCCGTGGCGGCATGGTGGTGGTGTTTGTCACCGGCACCGCGGTCCGGCTCAAGTGACCGAGGTCTAGCCCGCGTCATCCGGCCCCGCCTGTGTGCGGGGCTTTTTTATGCCTGGCATCCTCTGCCAGACCGCCGCCCGGCCCTTGCTGATCGCCCATAAAAAAGACCCACCGGGGGGCGGTGGGCCAGTCGGGAGTCTTCAATAAGCGTGAGCCACTTTAGCGAAGCCTTGGCGGGCTCACAGTGAAAGAAATTTCATCATTGCCAGCGAGTGGCCGCAGCCCCGGTTGTCCACGGCTTCAGGCGCGGCGGCTGGCGGCATTGAGCCGGCGGCACTCGCGCACGGCGTCCTCTTGCAGGTCGTAGCCATCGCCGATGAAACCATCGGTGCGGGTGTCGGCGATGCGGTACCAGTGGGCGGCGATCGGCGCGCCGTGGGCGGCTTCCCCGGCGCGTCGACCCTGGATGATGATCTTGTTGCAGCGCTTTACGACAAAAATGTCTTCCATGGCGCTTCCCTGGTTGATAGCTGCTCAGAGCAACTATAGAAGCAACTTTGAAATTCGTGCAAAAGCCTGTTCATTGGTTTTCCTCGTCCAGTCTCCAGCCGGCTGGCGTCCATTGCAGCCGGTGGCTGGGCGCCATGGCGGCGAGGAACTCGCGGTCGTGGGACACCACCAGCATCGCGCCGGGGAAATCGCGCAGCGCGCTTTCGAAGGCTTCCACCGATTCCAGGTCCAGGTGGTTGGTCGGCTCGTCCAGGAGCAGCAGCTTGGCCGATGTGTCGCGCCACAGGGCAATCGCCAGCGCGGCCTTGAGCCGTTCGCCGCCGCTGAGCCGACCACAGGGCTGGGTCACGCGCTGGGCGTCGAGTTGCAGCAAGGCCAGGCGGCTGCGCAACAGGCCTTCCTGCAGTGGCCGGTCGAGGGCTCCCAGGTGTTCGAGGATCGAACGCTGCGGATCGAGCAGCGACAGGCGCTGGTCAAGGCAGGCGCTGGCTACCCGCACTTCGCATTGGCCGCGCAAGGGCTGGAACTCGCCGGCCAGCATCTTCAGCAGGGTGGATTTTCCGCAGCCGTTGGGCCCGCTGACCGCGATGCGCATGGGCCCGGTGACGGTCAGGTCGAGGTAGCTGGAGGCGGCCTCGGGCGGCAGCCAGGGCAGTTGCGCCTGGGTCAGGCAGAACACCTGCTGTCCCTGGGGCACCGCGGTGCCGGGCAGCGTCACCAGGGTGGGCGCCTGCGGCACCAGCCGCGCGTAGGCGTCGCGTACCTGCTGATCGAGGCTGTCCTTGTGGCCCTGCTGGCGGTTGCGCACATGGCCCATGATGTCCCGGGCGGCGCCTTTTATCTTCATCCGTTCAAAGCTGGCGATGTTGGCGGTGTCGGCATAACGCCGGGCGCCGGCGGCGTGGCGCTGGATGGTGTCATGTTCGCGTTGCAGGCGCTTCTGTTCGCGACTGCGTTCGGTTCGGGCGTGTTCCAGGGCGGCCCGCGCCGCGCCGCGCTCGGCTTCGCGCTGGGCGCGGAACGCCGCGTAGTTGCCGCCGTAGACCCGCGCGCCCTGGGGCGTGAGTTCGACGATGCGCTGCATCTGCGCCAGCAACTGGCGGTCATGGCTGATCAGCAGCAGTCCGCCGCGCCACTGCCGAAGCTGCGCCAGCAGCCACTGGCGACCGGGCTCGTCGAGGTGGTTGCTCGGTTCGTCGAGTATCAGCAGCTGGGCATCGCTGAGCAGGGCGCCGATCACCGCGATACGCGCCCGTTGCCCGCCGCTGAGGCGGGCGGCCGGATCGTCGGGGCCGACCCTGTCGAGACCGGCCTCGTCCAGCAGGCGGCGCAGGCGTTCGCCAAGGTCCCAGCGCTCGTCGACCTGCGCCAGGTCGGCCATCGAGGCCTGGCCCGCGGCGAGGCGCTCGAGGGCGGTCAGGGCCTCAGCGATGCCGGCGACCTGGGCGACGCTCTGGCCTTCCTGCGCCAGATGTTCCTGGGCCACATAGGCTACGCGGGCGAAGCGCGTGACGCTGCCCGAGGATGGTGAAAGCTCGCCGGCGATCAGGCGCGCGAGCACGCTTTTGCCGGTGCCATTGCGCCCGACTATGCCGGTGGGCAAGGCATCGAATGTCAGGTCGAGTGAGTCGAACAGGGTTTCGCCATGGGCGAACTGGAAGGTCAGCTGGTTCAGGGAGACCAGCGCAGGCAGCCGTGTGACGTGAGTCATCAGCACCTCCGGAAAATGTCGAAAAAGGCCAACAAGCGCTGCAAGGCGGCTTGTCGCGAGTACATTTCTGGAAGGCTTAGTTGTTCACGTCGGCAATCGTCCGGTGACGGGGAAGGGCGGCTAGCCTAACGCGCCAGCGTCCCGGATGACAACCCGGCGGTACCCGGGCGGCTATTGCCAAAAGCCTCAGGCCTGCTGCGTCAGGCGCTCGAGAAACATCCTCAGGCCGACTTCCTCGGCCCGCAGCCCTTTGCGTTTGCGCGGCCTCGGCAGGGCGGCCAGGTGCCCCTGCACGAAGCCCTCGAGCAGCGCCGGATGGATGTAGCACTTGCGGCACACGGCGGGGGTATTGCCCAGTTGCCGGGCGACGTCCTTGACCATTTCGACGATGTGCTTTTTCGCCTCGGCCTCGGGTTCCCAGTGCAGCTCGCGCAGCACCGCCAGGGCCAGGGTGCTGCCGGCCCAGGTGCGGTAGTCCTTGGCCGTGAAATCGGCACCGGTCAGCTCCTGCAGGTAGGCGTTGACGTCGGAGGAGCTGACGCTGTGGCGCTCGCCGTTCTCGTCGAGGTACTGGAACAGGTTCTGTCCGGGCAGCTCCAGGCAGCGCTTGAGGATCCGCGCCAGGCGCGGGTCCTTGACGCTGATCTGGTGTTCGATGCCGCTCTTGCCGCGGAACTGGAAGAGGATCGAGCTGCCTTTGATTGCCACGTGCCGGTTGCGCAGGGTGGTCAGGCCGTAGGAGCGGTTGTCGCGGGCGTACTGGCTGTTGCCGACACGAATCAGTGTGGCGTCGAGCAGGCTGATGACCGTGGCCATGACCTTGTCGCGGCTGAAGCCGGGCGTGGCCAGCAGGGCTTCCAGTCGCTGGCGCAGGCGCGGCAGGGCGCTGCCGAATTCCAGCAGGCGCGAGTACTTGTCGGCGTCGCGCACTTCCCGCCAGCGCGGGTGGTAGCGGTACTGCTTGCGCCCGCGGGCGTCGCGGCCGGTGGCTTGCAGGTGACCGCGCGGGTCGGCGCAGATCCACACCTGGGTATAGGCCGGCGGCACGGCCAGGGCGTTGATCCGCTGGATCTCGTCGGGCGCCCGGATACGCTGGCCTTGCGGGTCGAAATAGACGAACGTGCCGCGCACTTTTTTGCGGCTGATCCCCGGCTGGGTATCGTCGACGTAATGCAGGTCAGGTGGCAGGTCCGGGCGCAGTGGGCTATCGGGCATGGCGGAATCCTTGGCAATCAATCGATCAGGCCTGTCTGGCGATTGACCGCGGTGCGGCGCCGGGGTGCCAACCCATTTGCCGGGGAGTCAGGCGAGCACGGCCACCGCCTTGATCTGCGCCCAGAGTTGCTGGCCCGGGTGCAGTTGCAGCTGGTCGCGGGAATAGCGGGTGATCCGTGCCAGCAGCGGGTTGCCGGCGACGTCCAGGCGCACTAGGACATGCGCGGTGTTGTCGGCGGGGATTTCGCCGCTGACCGTCACCGGCAGGCGGTTGAGGATGCTGCTGTGCTCGCCGGCTTGCAGGCTGAGGCTGACGTCCCGCGCCTGGACCTTGAAGCGCAAGTGCTTGCCGATGGCCATCGGCGCATGGGCAACCCGCACCCGCAACTGGCTGCCGGGCAGTTGCAGGGCCAGCAACTGGTAACCGGCGTCGTAGTGGCTGACCTGGCCTTCGATCACCACCCCGGCGTCGTCGCCCAGGGCCAGGGGCAGGTCGAGACGGGCCAGGGTTTCGCCGATCGGCCCGCTGGCCAGGGCGCGGCCATTCTCCAGCAGGACGATATGGTCGGCCAGGCGCGCCACTTCATCCTGGGAATGGCTGACGTACAGCACCGGGATTTCCAGCTCGTCATGCAGGCGTTCGAGGTACGGCAGGATCTCGCTTTTGCGTTTGCTGTCGAGGGCCGCCAGGGGTTCGTCCATCAGCAGCAGCCGCGGGCTGGTGAGCAGCGCGCGGGCAATGCCGACACGCTGGCGTTCGCCGCCGGACAGGTTGTGCGGGTGACGCTGCAGCAGATGGCCGATGCCCAGCAATTCGGTGGCCAGGGCCATGTCCACACGACGCTGCGCGCGCGGGATGCGCTTGAGGCCGAACTCCAGGTTGGCCTGCACCGACAGGTGGGCGAACAGGCTGGCTTCCTGGAACACATAACCCAGGGAGCGTTTGTGCGGCGCCACGAACAGTTGGCGCTGGCTGTCCTGCCAGACTTCGTCGTTGATCCGCACCAGGCCCTGTTCGGCCTGTTCCAGGCCGGCGATGCAACGCAGGCAGGTGGTCTTGCCGGAGCCGGAATGCCCGTACAACGCGGTGACGCCACGGCCTGGCAGCTGCAAATCGAGGTCGAGGCTGAAATCTTTATAGGTGCGCTTGAGGCGCACATGGATCGATGCACTCACGATTCAACTCCAGCCAGCGCGGGGTTTGCGGCTGGAGTACAGCGCCAGCAACACCAGGAACGAGAACACCAGCATGGCACCGGCCAGCCAGTGGGCCTGGGCGTATTCCAGGGCTTCGACATGGTCGTAGATCTGCACCGAGACCACCCGGGTCTTCTCGGGAATATTGCCGCCGATCATCAGCACCACGCCGAACTCGCCGACGGTGTGGGCGAAACCGAGAATGGCCGCGGTAATGAACCCCGGCCTGGCCAGCGGCAGGATCACGCTGAAGAAGGTGTCCCAGGGATTGGCGCGCAAGGTCGCCGCCACTTCCAGCGGACGGGTGCCGATCGCGGTAAAGGCGTTCTGCAGCGGCTGCACGACAAAGGGCATGGAATAGATCACCGAGCCGATCACCAGGCCGCTGAAACTGAAGGTCAGGGTGCCCAGACCGAGGGCCTGGGTGAGCTGGCCGATAGAGCCGTTGGGGCCGAGGGCGAGCAGCAGGTAAAAGCCGATCACCGTCGGCGGCAGGACCAGGGGCAGGGCGACGATGGCGCCGATCGGCCCCCGTAGCCACGAGCGCGTGCGCGACAGCCATAACGCAATCGGCGTACCGACGATCAGCAGGATCAGGGTCGTCAGCGACGCCAGTTGCAGGGTCAGCCAGATGGCGGAAAAGTCGGCACTCGATAGCGGCATTTAGCGTTGGTAACCGTAGGACTGGATGATGGCAGCGGCTTTCGGTCCCTTGAGGTAGTCAACCAGGGCCTTGGCCGCCGGGTTGTCCTTGCCCTTGTCGAGGATCACCGCGTCTTGTTTGATCGGGTCGTGCATCTCGGCCGGGACTATCCAGGCCGAGCCGCTGCTGACTTTGCCGTCTTTGTAGATCTGCGACAAGGCGACAAAGCCCAGTTCGGCGTTGCCGGTGGAGACGAACTGATAGGCCTGGGTGATGTTCTGGCCTTCGACGAGCTTGCCCTTGACCTGCTCGGTCAGGCCCAGCCTGGCCAATACCTGGGTGGCGGCCAGGCCGTAAGGCGCGGCTTTCGGGTTGGCGATGGACAGGTGCTGGTACTGGTTGGCCTTGAGCACCTGGCCCTGGCTGTCGACGTAGCCAGCCTTGGCCGACCACAGCGCCAGGGTGCCGATGGCGTAGGTGAAGCGCGAGCCCTTGATGGTGGCGCCTTCGCTTTCGAGTTTTTCCGGGGTGCTGTCGTCGGCGGCGAGGAACACTTCGAATGGCGCGCCGTTCTTGATCTGGGTATAGAACTGCCCGGTAGCGCCATAGGCGGCCACCAGCTTGTGCCCGGTGTCTTTCTCGAAGTCGGCGGCGATGGCCTGGATCGGCGCGGTGAAGTTGGCGGCGACCGCCACCTGCACTTCAGCGGCCTGGACCGAGCCGAAGGTGCAGGCGGCGAGCAGGGCGGCAAGGCAGGTCGGGGCAAAACCTGAGAGACGACGGTTCATGAACAGCTCCATTGGCGAAGGGACGTTGGGCGGTTGGCGGTATTGGAAATGGACGGCACCGGGGGTGGGTGAAACGCTGTATACGGAAATATATAGCGAATCGCCAGCGAACGGAACTGCAAAGGTCGCGCGGCCTTGAGGGCAAATGGAGGTTTTGCGCAAAACGCCGCGACCGCAGTCGCGGCGTGCCGGGTTTAGCGGCCGGTCAGCTTGGCCAGGGCCTGGGCGGCCAGGGTGCGGGTCAGTTCCGCGGCCGGCAGTTCGACCCCGAGGCGCAAGGCCTGGCCGGACCAGAGGCTGGCGAAGTCGGCGTCGTCCTTGGCGCGCAGCGGCATCAGCGCGCCTCCGGCGAGGGGGAAGGCCGGCGCCAGGGGGCTGATCGGGCCGATCTCGCGCATCACCCGGTTGACGATGCCCCGCGCCGGGCGGCCGGTGAACAGGTTGGTCAGGGCGGTTTCGCTCTCCTTGGCGGTACGCAGGGCCTTGTGGTGGGCGGCACTGACCTTGGCTTCCGGAGTGAACAGGTAGGCGGTGCCCAGTTGCACCGCCGAGGCGCCGAGGGCAAAGGCCGCGACTATGCCGCGGGCGTCGCCGATCCCGCCGGCGGCGATCACCGGCACCCGCACCGCATCGACGATCTGCGGCACCAGGGCCATGGTGCCGACCTGGCTGTTGAGGTCTTCGCTGAGGAAGATCGCCCGATGGCCGCCGGCCTCGTAGCCCATGGCGATGATCGCATCGCAGCCGTGCCGTTCCAGCCAGATCGCTTCATCGACGGTGCTCGCCGACGACAGGATCTTTGCCCCGGTAGCCTTGACCCGCGCGAGCAGGGCCGGCGCCGGCAGGCCGAAGTGGAAGCTGACGATTTGCGGGCGCAGTTCTTCCACCAGTTCGCAACTGACGGTGTCGAAGGGCGCGCGGCTGCTGACCGGGGTCGGCGCATCGAAATCGACGCCGAGCTCGCGGTAGTAGGGTTCCAGGGTATTTTTCCAGCGGGTTTCCCGTTCCGGGTTGGGTGTCGGGTTCTGGTGGCAGAAGAAATTCAGGTTCAGCGGCGCGCGGGTCGCCTGGCGGATGCTCTGGACATCCTGGCGGATCTGCTCGGCCGTCAGCATGGCGCAGGGCAGGGAGCCCAGGCCACCCGCCTGGGCGGCGGCGATCACCATGGCGGTAGTGGTCGCTCCGGCCATCGGCGCCTGGATGATCGGCAGCTCGATGCCCAGCAGGTCGAGAATACGGGTGTCAGGCCATTGGCTCATGTGAATGATGCTCCGACGTCAAGAGATAAGGACGGCAACCCGGGGTTTGTATCAGGAGACAGGCAATCAAGGCCAGTCGACTTTGGCTGGGGTGGCACGATCACTTGCAGGAGCGGGGCGTGGGCGGCCTACGACGAAAAGAGCGTGGATTTTTCCCGTCCGGGCTGGGAAGGTGGGAGCTTTGCAAGCTGAAACTCAAGTTCACGGCCCGGCCATGGGTCTATCGGGAGGCAGTCATGTTCAAGGGTATTTTGATCGAGAAAGACGACGCCGGTTATCGCGCGGCGCTGCGCGAGATTGACGAAGAGCAGTTGCCCGAGGGCAACGTGACGGTGCGGGTGGCCTACAGCACCCTGAACTTCAAGGACGGCCTGGCCATCACCGGCAGCAGCCCGGTGGTGCGCAAGTTTCCCATGGTGCCGGGGATCGATCTGGCAGGCATTGTCGAGTCCAGCAGCCACCCGGACTACCAGCCCGGCGACCCGGTGCTGCTCAACGGCTGGGGCGTGGGCGAAGGACATTGGGGCGGCCTGGCGCAGAAGGCACGGCTGGACGGCGACTGGCTGATTCCCTTGCCCCAGGCGTTCAGCGCGGCCGAGGCCATGGCCATCGGCACGGCGGGGTACACGGCGATGCTCAGTATCCTGGCGCTGGAGCGCCATGGCCTGACCCCGGGCCAGGGCGATGTGCTGGTCACCGGGGCCAATGGCGGGGTCGGCAGCTTTGCCATAGCCCTGTTGGCCCGGCTCGGTTATCGGGTGGTGGCGTCCACCGGGCGCACTTCCGAGCATGACTACCTCAAGCGCCTGGGCGCCAGTGAGATCATCGACCGCGCCAGCCTGTCCGCGCCGGGCAAGCCGTTGGCCAAGGAGCGTTGGGCGGCGGTGATCGACTCGGTGGGCAGCCATACCCTGGCCAATGCCTGCGCCAGCACCCAGGCCAACGGCACGGTGGCCGCCTGCGGGCTGGCCCAGGGCATGGACTTCCCGGCGTCGGTGGCGCCCTTCATCCTGCGGGGCGTGACTCTGGCCGGGATCAACAGTGTGACCCAGCCCAAGGCTCGGCGGATCGAGGCCTGGCAGCGCCTGACCCGCGATCTGGACCCGGCCCTGCTGCCGTTGATCAGCCATGAGATCGGCCTCAGCGAAGCCATTGCCGCCGCGTCGCGTCTGCTGGCCGGCGAGTTGCGCGGGCGCGTGGTGGTGGATGTGAATCGCTGATACCGTGCGCGCCGGTCACCCAGATAAACACCAGACAGGAGTACGAAGCATGGATGTCAAACTGCGAGAGGTTCAGCCTTTCTGTGTCTCGGGCTTGCAGGTACGTACCTGCAATGCCGACGAGCAACAAGCGGACAGCGCGCGGATCGGGCCGATGTGGGAGCGGTTTTTTGTCGAAGGCTTGTTCGACAGCATCGGTCACCGGCAGTCGGACTCGTTCATCTATGGCCTGTACTCCAACTACGAGTCCGATGCCTCGGGGCACTTCGACGTCACCGCCGGCGTGGCGGTGGGCGAAGGCAACGCCGACTATCCGTTGGTGCAGGTGCAGGGCGGTGAGTACCTGGCGTTCTCCGCCAAGGGGCCGATGCCGGACGTGGTGATCCAGACCTGGGGCCTGGTCTGGGCCTACTTCGAGGACAACCCGCAGGTCCGCCGACGCTTCGCCACGGACTTCGAGGTGTACACCGGGCCGGAATCGGTGTCGGTGTACATCGGCATTCAGGCCTCGGACGAGTTCTCGCGTTCGAGCAACTGACGCTTGCGCTCCACGCCCCAACGGTAGCCGGACAGGTTGCCGTCGCTGCGCACCACCCGGTGGCAAGGGATCGCCACGGCCAGGCTGTTGGCCCCACAGGCCTGGGCCACGGCGCGAAAGGACTTCGGCGCGCCGATACGCTGGGCGATCTCGGCGTAGCTGGCGGTGCTGCCCGGCGGAATCTCCTTGAGGGCCAGCCACACCCGCTCCTGGAACGCCGTGCCTTGCAGGTCCAGCGGCAGGTCGAGGCCAATGGCCGGTGCTTCGATAAACCCCACCACCTTGGCCACCAGTTGCTCGAAGTCCTGGTCGGCGCCGATCAGGTTGGCCCGGGGGAATTTGTCCTGCAGATCCTGCACCAGGGCATTGGGGTCGTCGCCCAGCAGGATCGCGCAGACCCCGCGATTGCTCTGGGCGACCAGGATCGCGCCCAGGGAGCACTGGCCGACGGCGAAGCGGATATCGGCGTTCAGGCCGCCGGCGCGGTAGTCGCTGGGTTTCATGCCGAGCAACTGGTCGGCGGTTTCGTAGAAGCGGCTGTTGGAGTTGAAGCCGGCGTCGTACAGCGCGTCGGTCACCGAGTGGCCGTGCTCCAGTTGGCGCCGCACCCGCCGCGAACGGTGGGCGCTGGCGTAGCCTTTCGGGGTCAGCCCGGTGGCGGCCTTGAACACCCGGTGAAAGTGGAAGCTGCTCATGCCGGCTTGCTCGGCCAGCTGTTTCAGGCTGGGCAGCGCTTCAGCCGACTCGATCTGCCGGCACGCGGCGGCTACCAGGCTGGCATGCTGCGCGGCCACCTGGGTCTGGTCGCTGGCGCTGCGTTTGCTCGGCCGGTAACCGGCGGCTTCGGCTTGCTCCGCGGTGTCGAAGAATTCGACGTTCTCCGGCCGTGGCAGGCGCGACAGGCTGCTGGGGCGGCAGTAGACCCCGGTGGTTTTTACCCCATAGACGAACTGGCCATCGGCGCTCGCATCACGGGCCAGGACGGCGAGCCAGCGTGGATCGCTGGCGGTGGTGGGCTTGGGCTGGACCATGGTCATGGGCTCTACTCGGTGGCGGATGTCGCTCAGATTAACCAAGGGCAGGGTGCCTGGCACTCCGAGTCTTGCGCTTGAATTCCCGCGGGATCAACCGGCCCGGCGAAAGGTCAGGTTGATGCGCCGCGGGCCCAGCAGCGGGTGCGTGCCGTCCTTGAGTGGCAGCACACCGTGATAACGCAGGCGGTCGACGCCGCCCCAGACCACCACATCGCCATGCAGCAGCGGCACCCGCAACGGGCGGTCGCTGCGGCGCTCGCCACCCAGCTGAAACACCGCCGGCAAGCCCAGGGAGACGGAGACGATCGGTGCATCGTAATCGCGCTCGTCCTTGTCCTGGTGCAGGGACATGCGGGCGCCGGGCACATAGTGATTGATCAGGCAGGCGTCCGGTTCGAACCCGGCAAAACCGGCCTGGGTCGCGGCGGCCCGGGCCAGCTCGCGCAACACCTCGGGCATCGCCGGCCAGGGCTGGCCGCTCTGCGGATCGATGGCGGTGTAACGGTAGCCGCTGCGGTCGGTGGTCCAGCCCAGCTCGCCGCAACTGCTCAGGCCCACCGACATGGTGAAACCGCCCGGCGTGACCATCTGCCGGAACGGCGCGGCGCGCAGCACGCCACGCAGGGCCGGCAGCAGGCGCTCGACCCAGGGCAGGGCGAAGCCGTGAAGCACAAAGGACTGCGGGCCGACCTGCTCGGTGCGGGGCGCCTGTTGCAGCTCGGGTTCGCCGAACAGTTCGCCGGTGAAGTTACTGGGCATCGTGGAAGATCACTCCTAGCGTATGGCGGCGACCGCTGTGCAAGCGGCTGACGCCATGGCGCAACGTCACCCGGTAATGGCCGCGCACGCCGGGTACCGGACGATGATGCACGGCGAAGATCAGCGCATCACCCTGCTTCAGACCGATGACCTGCGGCCGCGACTGCATGCGCGGACGTTGCTCGGTGATGACGAATTCGCCGCCGCTGAAGTCGCTGCCAGGCTGTGACAGCAGGATCGCGACCTGCAACGGAAATACATTGTCGCCATACAGATCCTGGTGCAGGCAGTTGTAGTCCTGCGGGCCGTACTGCAGCAACAAGGGCGTCGGCCGCTGCTGACCGGCGGCGTGGCAGCGCTGGAGAAAATCTTCGTGCCGGGGCGGATATTGCACGGGGATATTCATCAGCTGGTTCCAGCGATTGGCCAGCGGCACCAGGCGCGGATAGAGCTGGCCGCGCAACTCGGCGACCCGTTGCGGCAAGGGGTAGGCAAAATACTGATACTCGCCGCGGCCGAAACCGTGCCTGGCCATGACCACCCGCGAGCGAAACAACTCGCTGTGGGGATACAAACCGCTGAGCTCATGACATTGGTCGGCGCTGAGCAGGTTGTCGATCACCGCGCTGCCGTCCTGGTCGAGCTGCTGCTCGATCGAGGCCCAGTCCAGGCAGGCAAGACGTTGTTCGAGGGAGGAGGCGGACATGCTGGCGGTTCCCGGAGTAGAGGTTGAGGTCCGCCATTCTGGGAAGTGCGCGGGCCGCTCACACTCCGCCGCTTGCGCTCGAATTCGTCACAGGTTCTAGGAGCAGGGACTTACAGCGCCTTGCTCACGCTGACGTCGCTGATGACGTCGTCGGTCTGGCCATGCAGGGCTTCCAGCGCGGCCTTGGCTTCTTCCTGAGTGCCGCTTTCCAGCTGGGCGAACTCGAAACGGCGCTCGCCGTTGAGTTTGTATTTGATGACGTACTTGGTCGTTTGGGCCACGGTGATACCTGTTGGTCGCGGGCTGGGGCGGGGTTCAGCGCAGTTTCGAGCTGGACCGGCGGATGATCTTGATCGAGTGGGTCAGGTTCGGCTTGCGGGTAACGCTGATGGGCCGGCGGTTGACGGTGTCGATGGTGATATTCCAGAAGCCGGTGCTCGGCGCGGTGATCCTGGCCGGGAATTTGTCGAACGCGCCGCCATGATAGGTGTGACGTCCGCCGTTCTTGAAGCTTCGGAAGTTGGCGTCGTTCATCAGGCGGATGTTGCAGACCTGGGAGCATTCGATGACGACGATATCGTCTTCGTTGAGGTGCTCGCGCTGGTGGATAAATTTCATGGGCGCCTCCAGAAGGGCTTTTGCTACAAAATCAAAACGATGGCGCAGTTTATCAGGCCGCGGCAGGCGGCTTTGACAATTTAAAACAGTTATTTGCCGATTATTTAGGATAAATCTGACTGATCCGGAGAAAAATGCCATTTCTGCGGTCGGACGGTCTTTATCGGAGGAAATGTATGAAGTGGGGTGTGTTGATTCTGGCCTTGGCGATCAGTGGCTGTGCGACGGTCTCGGATATTAACCAGACATTGCCCACCCTGAACGTGATTTCAGGGAAAAAGCCACAGGAGTACGCCAAGTGCGTCAGCGACAAACTGGCTGACAGCCGTGGCCAGTTGCAGGTCGAACCGCGTAAGGACGGCATGCGCATCATCGTTCCGCAGAAAGTCTCGTCGGGCCCGACCGCGGTATTCGATATCGAGGAGCGTTCCGGCGGCAGCAGCATCAAGCTGCATGAAAGCATGTCCAATGTGCCCATGCGTCCGGGCGATATCCGCAAGGCGGCGGAGGACTGCATTTCCGGCTGATAGCCAAGCGATTTTTCAACAGCCCGCCCTGGCCCGGATTTCCGTGGCGAGGGCGGGTTTTTTTGTGCCCGGTGGCAAGGCAGGCCCGGCTGGTTTCGCGTTGTAGCCAAAGGTCTATTGGCCTACTCTTTGTAGGCTTATATAAAATAAGCCTAAGAATATAACTAGAAAAATGGAGTTCGCCATGATCCCCGTGGATCGAATACTGCTGAGCAGTCTGATGCTGTTTTTTGTCGCCAATGCCCAGGCCGTGGATGGGCAGAAAGTCTTTGTCCAGGGTGGCGCGCAGCCTGGCGCCACGGCATGCCTGGCCTGTCATGGTGGCGATGGTCTGGGCCTGGCGGCCGCCGGGTTTCCGCGCCTGGCGGGATTGTCGGCGGGTTATCTGCGCAAGCAGCTGGAAGATTTTCGCAGCGGTGCGCGCAGCAACCCGGTCATGCAGCCACTGGCCAAGGCCCTGAGCGATGACGAGATAGACGCGGTCAGCCAGACCCTGGCGGCCATGCCGGCTGCGACGCCAGCGCCGATCAACCGCAGTTCCCTGGCTGAAGGCGTGGGGGCGAGGCTGGCCTTGCGCGGCGCCTGGGAGCGGCAGGTTCCGGAGTGCGTGACCTGTCATGGGCCGGGTGGCGTGGGCGTGGGAGACGCCTTTCCGCCGTTGGCCGGGCAACCCGCGGCGTATCTCGCCGGGCAATTGAATGCCTGGCGCGACGGCACGCGCCGCAACGATCCGAACGACCTGATGGGACACATCGCCAAAGCCCTGAGCCCCGAGGAAATCACGGCGGTGGCCGATTATTTCGCCAAGGTCGGCAGTCAGTTGGCCAAGGCCGATAACCAGGAGTCCAAGCCATGAAGCGTGATCTTCTATTGGGCTTTTCCCTCGCTTTGCTGACGGCCCAGGCTTATGGGGCCGCGGTCGCCATGGAGGACCAATCACAGTTGCGGGAACCGGCGGTGAACGCTGCCCATCCCGGGTATTTCCAGCCACCGGCGGAGAGCGAGCTACCGGACAATGCCTACGGCAAGATGGTCCGCGACGGTTATGCGCTGTTCGTCGATACCAAACGCCTGGCGCCGAAGTTCGTCGGCAATGGGCTCAATTGCAGCAACTGCCACCTGGATCAGGGGCGATTGGCCAACTCCGCGCCGCTGTGGGGCGCCTATCCGATGTACCCGGCCTACCGCAAGAAGAACGACAAGGTGAACACCTACGCCGAACGCTTGCAGGGCTGTTTCCAGTTCAGCATGAACGGCACGCCACCGGCCGCCGACAGCTACGAGATCACTGCGTTGTCGGTGTATTCCTACTGGCTGGCGAGCAAGGCGCCGATCGCTGTCGAGTTGCCCGGGCGGGGTTATCCCGAGGTGCCGCAACCGGCCCAGGGCTACGACCTGACGCGTGGCGAGCAGGTGTACCGGGCGCAATGCGCGGTTTGCCATGGCGACAACGGCCAGGGCCAGAAGGTCGGCGCGGACTATGTCATGCCGCCGCTCTGGGGCAAGGACTCGTATAACTGGGGCGCCGGCATGCACCGGATCAACACCGCCGCGTCCTTTATCAAATACAACATGCCCCTGGGCAAGGCCGGCAGCTTGAGCGACCAGCAGGCCTGGGACGTGGCGGCGTTCGTCAATCGCCATGAACGACCGCAGGACCCACGCCTGGTGGAGGGCTCCATCGAGAAGACCCGGCTCAAGTTCCACGCCAACGACGGGGTCAATCTGTATGGCCAGACGGTAGATGGCGTGCTGATTGGCCAGGGCATCCGATAAACTGTCGGCCATTGTCAAAGATGCCGTCGAAACCCAGGTTTCGGCGGCATCGTTTTTTGGGAGAAAACATGAAGCGCGAAACAGTCCGGGAGAGGCATGCGGAGGGGCATATCTCTGCGACCCATGTGATTCAGAATCCGGCGAATTCCGGGGAATGGATCGTGTTCTTCAAGAAAAGCGCGGGGCGCAGCTATTTTCTGGTGGATGACAACGATGAAGTCGAGTCATTCGACCGGCTGGACGACCTGATCGAAACCATCCGCAACCTGGGCATCAAGTTTGCCGAGATTCATATGTAGGCCGTGCGTCTGCTACTTGCAGACCACCACGCTGCGGCTTTTGTAGTTGCCAACGTCCGCCCCCAGGGTCTTGTCGCTTTCCTTGAGCGATGGCGTGCCGTCGGTGCCGATGATCCGATAGCCGGTGCCGGCACAGGAGGCGTCGGCCTTTTCATAGCAGCTGGCCCAGGAGCTGGCTTCGCCGGAGCAATCGATGCTCAGGCCTTGCTCGCCGTTTTCCAGGTAGGTATCGGAAACGGTGGCGCATCCGCTCAGGGCCAGTACCGCAGTCAGTGCCAGAAGTTTGTGCATGGGTGTGGTCGTCGTCGAGAAGTTTGAGCCCCGGGGGAGGGCTGGACACCCTTGGCGAGCGTCTGGGACGAGATGCTATAGCGAACCGCCACTGCGGTACAGATCGGCATGAAAAAGCCCTGCGCGGGGCAGGGCTCTTCGGTGCCGGGACAGTCTCAGGACTTGGGGCTGCGACGCGCCGAGGCATGGCCTGCGGAATCTTCGAACACCGATGCCACTTCGACCGCCATCGCCTCGCTGGCGAAAGGTCCGGCGACGTTCTCGCCCTGGGCGCTGACCAACCACCACTGGCCGTCTTTCAACTGCTTGATCTGGTAACCGTTTACGCTTTTTGTTGCCGACATCTATCTGCCTCGTTGGCGGGGTTCAAGGGCGCCATGATAGCGGTAAACGAGTTCCTGTAAGAGTGCGGACAAGGGCGGGACGCAGAAAATTAAGGCTTTGCAGCCAGATGGCGGTTTACGGCGCGGGCTATCTGTACGATGCTGCGAAGCCGTGTTTGCAAGTCTGTTCGAAACGATGTGCGGAGCGTGCAGAACAAGGTGGGGAGCTATGTGGGGAACTATCCGCGGCAATATTTCTCTTAGATGGCAGCGGTTAGCCACTGCGACCCATTGTAAGGCGCACGCGGCCTGATTAGACTGCGCCGAAATTCGTACGTACAGCCCTTTTAAGGACTCATATGATCAAGAAATGCTTGTTCCCAGCAGCCGGTTACGGTACTCGCTTCCTGCCAGCGACTAAAGCCATGCCTAAAGAAATGCTGCCGGTGGTGAACAAGCCACTGATCCAGTACGGCGTTGAAGAAGCACTGGATGCCGGTCTGAACGAAATCTCCATCGTCACCGGTCGCGGCAAGCGCGCCCTGGAAGACCACTTCGACATCAGCTATGAGCTGGAAAACCAGATCAAGGGCACCGACAAGGAAAAATACCTGGTCGGCATCCGCCGCCTGCTGGACGAGTGCTCGTTCTCCTACACCCGCCAGACCGAAATGAAAGGCCTGGGTCACGCGATCCTGACCGGCCGTCCGCTGATCGGTGACGAGCCGTTCGCCGTGGTGCTGGCGGACGACCTGTGCGTCAACCTCGAAGGTGACGGCGTGCTGAAGCAGATGGTCAAGCTGTACAAGCAGTACCGCTGCACCATCGTCGCAATCATGGAAGTCGACCCGCAAGAAACCAGCAAGTACGGGGTGATTGCCGGCGACCTGATCGGCGACGACCTGTACCGCGTACGCAACATGGTTGAGAAGCCGAAGCCGGAAGATGCGCCGTCGAACCTGGCGATCATCGGTCGCTACATCATGACCCCGGACATCTTCAAGCTGATTGAAGAAACCGAGCCGGGCAAGGGTGGCGAGATCCAGATCACCGATGCCCTGATGAAGCAGGCCCAGGACGGTTGCGTGATTGCCTACAAGTTCAAGG
Source organism: Pseudomonas sp. NFPP07 (assembly GCF_900115645.1). Classification (NCBI taxonomy): domain Bacteria; kingdom Pseudomonadati; phylum Pseudomonadota; class Gammaproteobacteria; order Pseudomonadales; family Pseudomonadaceae; genus Pseudomonas; species Pseudomonas sp. NFPP07. The sequence goes on along the minus strand of NZ_FOXG01000008.1, from coordinate 334,149 downwards.
GCAAGCGTTTCGACTGCGGTGGCGCCGAAGGCTACATCGACGCGACCAACTTCTGCTTCGAGAACTTCTACAAGACTGGCAAGGCTTACTGATAGCCCGCTTGGCCCTTGTACTGAAAAGCCACCTTCGGGTGGCTTTTTCGTTTTATGCCCCTATGTAAATCCTCTAGCGCTGACCGGATACGCATCTGCGGTTATGCTGTCAGCCTGCCTGGGAGAGTGAAATGGCCTACGATTTTGATCTTTATGTAATTGGCGCCGGTTCCGGCGGTGTGCGTTCGGCGCGGTTCGCCGCGGGTTTTGGCGCGAAAGTCGCGGTCGCCGAAAGCCGCTATCTGGGCGGTACCTGTGTCAACGTCGGCTGCGTGCCGAAAAAACTGCTGGTGTACGGCGCCCACTTCGCCGAAGACTTCGAGCAGTCCGCTGGCTTCGGCTGGACTCTGGGCGAGGCCGATTTCGACTGGGCCACCCTGATCGCCAACAAGGATCGCGAGATCAATCGCCTGAACGGCATCTATCGCAATCTGCTGGTCAACAGCGGCGTGACCCTGCACGAAGGCCACGCCAGGCTGATCGACCCGCATCAGGTGGAGGTCAATGGCCAGCGCTACACCGCCAGGCACATCCTGATCGCCACTGGTGGCTGGCCGCAGATCCCGGACATTCCGGGGCGCGAACACGCCATCAGCTCCAACGAGGCGTTTTTCCTCAAGGAACTGCCCAAGCGCATCCTGGTGGTGGGCGGCGGTTATATCGCGGTGGAGTTCGCCGGGATCTTCCACGGCCTGGGCGCGGACACCAAGTTGCTGTATCGCGGCGAGCTGTTCCTGCGTGGCTTCGATGGTGCGGTGCGCAAGCACTTGCAGGAAGAACTGACCAAGCGTGGGCTCGACCTGCAGTTCAATGCCGATATCGAGCGCATCGAAAAGCAGGCTGACGGTAGCCTGAAGGTCACGCTCAAGGATGGTCGCGAGCTGGCCACCGATTGTGTGTTCTACGCCACCGGCCGGCGGCCGATGCTCGACAACCTGGGGCTGGAAAATACCGGGGTGAAGCTCGACAAGCGTGGCTTCATCGAGGTCGATGAGCAGTACCAGAGCGCCGAGCCGTCGATCCTGGCGATTGGCGATGTGATCGGGCGTGTGCAGTTGACGCCGGTGGCCCTGGCCGAAGGCATGGCTGTGGCGCGGCGTCTGTTCAAGCCGGAGCAGTATCGTCCAGTGGACTACAACATGATCCCGACCGCAGTGTTCAGCCTGCCGAATATCGGCACCGTCGGCCTGACCGAAGAGCAGGCGCGGGAAGCCGGGCACAAGGTGCAGATCTTCGAAAGCCGCTTCCGGCCGATGAAGCTGACCCTGACCGAGTGCCAGGAGCGCACGCTGATGAAGCTGGTGGTGGATGCCGACACCGACAAGGTGCTGGGCTGCCATATGGTCGGCCCGGACGCCGGCGAGATCGTCCAGGGCCTGGCGATTGCCTTGAAGGCCGGCGCCACCAAGCGTGACTTCGACGAAACCATCGGGGTGCACCCGACGGCCGCCGAAGAGTTCGTCACCATGCGCACGCCGGTCGCCGGTTAAGCCTGCTCTGGCGGCTCCGGCCGCTGTTCTTCTGTTTCTGGTTGCGCCTCGGCCTTCGCGGCGGCAGCCAGTTGCAGGGCCTCCAGGCTGGCCTCGGCCTTGGCGGCGCGCAGTTCCAGTTGTCGATTGTCCTGCAGCTGCTGCTCCAGGTTCTGCTTGAACTCATGACTTTCCAGCAAGGCGACGCGCAGGCGTTCCTGGAGGAGGGTGTGTTCGCTGTTCAAGCGGGTGGATTGCTCCAGCAATTGGCCAAGCTTGCTGTCGGTTTTCTGTGCCTGCTCCTGTGCCTGGCGCAACTCTTTCTGGGTGGCGCGTTGCTCGCTGGTCAGGCGTTCGTTGTCGCGGTGCAGTTGGGTGATCTCGTCCTGGCGTACCAATGCGCTTTGCTGGGCCTGGCGCAGTTCCTGTTGCACTTGCTGCAGCTGGCCTTCATGGCGGCGCTGATCCTGCTCGCGCTGCTCCTTGACCGCGCTGCGGTAATGTTCGAGGGCGTCCCGGGCGTGCAGGTGCTTTTCTTCCAGTGAACGAATCTGCTCGTCCTTGTCTTTCAGGCGCAATTCGAAGTCGGCCAGGGCCTGGTTCAGTCCGGCATTGCGCGTCTGTTCGCTCTGCAGGGTGGAGCGGGTCTCCTGCAGCAGCGTGCTTTCGCTGGCCAGGGCCGCAGCCTGGGTCTGCAATTGCTGCTGCAGCTGGGCCTGCGCCTGTTTGGCCGCGGCCTGCTGCGCCGCCAGTTCCTGGTTCATTTCCTCCACTTGCGCCTGGGCCTGCGCCACGGGCTCCTGAGCCTGTTCGCGCAGGCGCTGGGCCATGCGCTGGATCAGTTCCGTCAGTTCTTCTTCCAGGGCTTCCTGTGGCGCGGCACGGCGGGCTTCGCTTTGCTCAAGCTCCTTCAGGTAGCGGTGAATGGTGGTTTTCGAGCCGGTATTGCCCATTTCGATGCGCACCGCATCGATGCTGGGGTGTTCGCCGCGAGCGAGGATTGCCGAACGGGCGATTTGCACCACCGCCTTGTTAACGCCGCCACGAGCCATGGGATCTCCTACGATTACGTACTTTTTTACGTGGTATGTATAACGTGTAATTGTATAATAAAATCAAAGATAAATATTAGAATTATTGACATGGGATATACTGGTATTACCCCGTGTCATAGCCAGAACGCCCTGTTGCAACCCGCCATTTCCGTACGCAAGACGAGTCGAGCAAGCCATGAGTGATCTGGATCGTTATCTGCACGCCGCGACCCGCGACAACACCCGGCGCAGTTACCGGGCGGCCATCGAGCATTTCGAGGTGACCTGGGGCGGGTTCCTGCCGGCGACCAGCGACAGCGTGGCGCGTTATCTGGCGGCGTATGCGGGGGAGCTGTCGATCAACACCCTGAAGTTGCGGCTCTCGGCCCTGGCGCAGTGGCACAACAGCCAGGGTTTCGCCGACCCGACCAAGGCCCCGGTGGTGCGCCAGGTGTTCAAGGGCATTCGCGCGCTGCACCCGGCGCAGGAAAAACAGGCCGAGCCTTTGCAGTTGCAGCATCTGGAGCAGGTAATCGCCTGGCTGGAGCAGGAAGCCAGCCAGGCCCGGCTCGATGACAACCACCCGGCGCTGCTGCGCGCGCGGCGTGACAGCGCGCTGATTCTCCTGGGATTCTGGCGCGGCTTTCGCAGCGATGAGTTGTGCCGGCTACGGATCGAGCATGTGCAGGCGGTGGCGGGTTCCGGCATCAGCCTGTATCTGCCCCGCAGCAAGAGCGACCGCGACAACCTCGGCAAGACCTGGCATACCCCGGCGCTGCGCCGGTTGTGCCCGGTCCAGGCCTATATCGAGTGGATCAGCGCCGCGGCCCTGGTGCGTGGGCCGGTGTTCCGTGGCATCGACCGCTGGGGCCATCTGAGCGAGGAGGGCCTGCACGCCAATAGCGTGATCCCGTTATTGCGCCAGGCGCTGGAGCGCGCCGGGGTCGCCGCAGACCAGTACACCAGCCACTCCCTGCGCCGCGGCTTTGCCACCTGGGCCCACCGCAGCGGCTGGGACCTCAAGTCGCTGATGAGCTATGTCGGCTGGAAGGACATCAAGTCGGCCATGCGTTACGTCGAGGCCAGCCCATTTCTCGGCATGGCCCTGACCCAGGAAAAGCCGATCGGCGAGTAAATACGCATTTCTTCTATTAATACTGCGCGCTAATAGCCAAACCTAATCAGCAGCATCAGCTTTGCCAATGAGCCTTGGCTGGGAGCATTGGTTAGGATTCTCCCCATCAAGTTTTCAACCCAAGTTTTTACCCACTGATGGAGAATCACCGATGCCTATCATCAACAGCCAAGTCAAACCGTTCAAAGCAACCGCCTTCAAGAATGGCGAGTTCATCGAAGTGTCGGACGCCACCCTGAAAGGCAAATGGTCCGTCGTGTTCTTCTACCCGGCTGACTTCACCTTCGTTTGCCCAACCGAGCTGGAAGACCTGGCAGACAACTACGCCGAATTCCAGAAACTGGGCGTGGAAATCTACAGCGTTTCGACCGACACCCACTTCGCCCACGCTGCCTGGCACAACACTTCGCCAGCCATCGGCAAGATCCGCTACACCATGATCGGCGACCCGACCCTGGCCATCTCCCGCAACTTCGACGTGCTGATCGAAGAAGCCGGTCTGGCTGACCGTGGCACCTTCGTGATCAACCCTGAAGGCCAGATCAAGATCGTTGAAATCAACGACGGCGGTGTTGGTCGTGACGCTTCCGAGCTGCTGCGCAAGATCAAGGCCGCTCAATACGTCGCTGCCCACCCAGGCGAAGTCTGCCCAGCCAAGTGGAAAGAAGGCGAGGCTACCCTGGCTCCTTCCCTGGACCTGGTCGGCAAGATCTAAGCCTGTGACTCGCTACAGCAGGGCGGACCGCCGCACCTAAGTCAGTTGCACCGCCCTCAAGAACGCCCGGGCGAGATTCGCTCGGGCGTTTTTTTTCGATCTGAATAAAAGGAAATCGCCCGTATGTTGGACGCCAATCTTAAAGCCCAGTTGAAGTCATACCTGGAACGGGTCACCCAGCCGATCGAGATCGTTGCCTCTCTCGACGACGGTGCGAAATCCCAGGAAATGCTCGAATTGCTGAAAGACGTTGCCAGTCTTTCCAGCCAGATTACCTTGCTCGACAACGGTAACGATGTTCGTAAACCATCGTTCTCGATCAATCGCCCGGGAAGCGATATCAGCCTGCGTTTCGCCGGTATCCCCATGGGCCACGAATTCACTTCCCTGGTGCTGGCCTTGCTGCAAGTCGGCGGCCACCCCTCGAAAGCCAGTGCCGAAGTGATCGAACAGATCCGCGCCCTCAAAGGTGAGTTCAACTTCGAGACTTACTTCTCGCTGTCCTGCCAGAACTGCCCGGACGTGGTCCAGGCGCTGAACCTGATGGCGGTGCTGAACCCGAACATCCGCCACGTCGCCATCGACGGCGCGCTGTTCCAGGACGAAGTCAACGATCGCAAGATCATGGCGGTCCCCAGTGTCTACCTCAATGGCGTGAACTTCGGCCAGGGCCGCATGGGCCTGGAAGAAATCCTCGGCAAGCTCGACACCGGGGCCATCGAAAAACAGGCGGAAAAAATCAGTGCCAAGGACGCCTTCGACGTCCTGGTGGTCGGCGGTGGCCCGGCCGGTGCGTCGGCGGCGATCTACGCGGCCCGTAAAGGCATCCGTACCGGTGTCGCGGCCGAGCGTTTCGGCGGCCAGGTGCTGGACACCATGGCCATCGAGAACTTTGTCTCGGTCCAGGAAACCGAAGGGCCGAAACTGGCCAGCGCCCTGGAAGAGCACGTTCGCCAGTACGACGTCGACATCATGAACCTGCAACGCGCCAGCGCGCTGGTGCCGGCCAAGGAAGTCGGCGGCCTGCACGAAGTGCGTTTCGAAAGCGGCGCGAGCCTCAAGGCCAAGTCGCTGATCCTGGCCACCGGTGCCCGCTGGCGCGAGATGGGTGTGCCCGGCGAGCAGGAATACAAGGCCAAGGGTGTGTGCTTCTGCCCGCACTGCGACGGCCCGCTGTTCAAGGGCAAGCGCGTGGCGGTGATCGGTGGCGGTAACTCCGGCGTCGAAGCGGCCATCGACCTGGCGGGTATCGTCAGCCACGTGACCCTGCTGGAGTTCGACAGCAAGTTGCGCGCCGATGCCGTGCTGCAACGCAAGCTGTACAGCCTGGCGAACGTCAACGTGATCACCAGCGCGCTGACCAGCGAAGTCAAGGGTGACGGCCAGAAGGTCACCGGCCTGGTGTACAAGGACCGCGATTCGGGCGAGTTCAACACCGTCGACCTGGAAGGTATCTTCGTGCAGATCGGCCTGTTGCCGAACACCGACTGGCTCAAGGGCACCGTCGAGCTGTCGCCCCGTGGCGAGATCATTGTCGATGCCCGTGGCGAGACTTCGCTGCCCGGCGTGTTTGCCGCCGGTGACGTGACCACCGTGCCGTACAAGCAGATCGTGATCGCGGTAGGCGAGGGTGCCAAGGCCTCGCTGAGCGCCTTCGACCACCTGATCCGCACCTCCGCACCGGCCTGAGTCGACCGCGGAAAAAACAAAACCCCATGAGCCTTGGCTCATGGGGTTTTTTATTTGCACCCGTCGCTTCTGTAGGAGAGAAGCCTGCTCGCGATCAACGATGACGCGGTGGATCAATCAAGCCGCTGCCTGTCTAGGCACGTCTTGCTCCTGCAGGATAAACGCGAGTTACAGCGGTGCCGGCTGGATGATTTCAACCCAGTAGCCGTCCGGATCCTTGATAAAGGCCAGGCTCTTCATGCGGCCGTCGTTCAGGCGCTTCTGGAAATCGCAGCCCAGGGCTTCGAAGCGCTCGCAGGCGGCGACGATATCCGGCACCGAAATGCAGATGTGGCCAAAGCCGCGCGGGTCGGTGTTGCCGTTGTGATAGGCGAAGTCCGCATCGTTCTCGGTGCCGTGGTTGTGGGTCAGCTCGAGGATGCCGGGGATCGACTTCATCCACTCGGTACGGGCTGCGGCGTCGGTCGGGATCTGCGCCTTGTCCACCAGGGCGAGGAAGTACAGGCTGAATTCGGCTTCGGGGAAGTCGCGTTTTTCCACTAGCGAGAAACCCAGGACCCGGGTGTAGAAGTCCAGGGACTTGGTGATGTCCTTGACCCGCAGCATGGTGTGGTTGAACACGAAGTTGGCGGTGGCGGTGTCGGGCTGGGCGGTTACGCCGGGGAAAGTATTGAGTTCGTGCAGGCTCATGGGCCCTCCGGAAAAGAAGTGGGCAAGAATACTCATGCTAATGAGCCCCTTGGCTTGCAGGGCTTCGGGCGTCCTTGCGGTCGGGTAATGATACGCAAGAGCGGCAGGGCGCACCAAACACAAAGCTACGAATCTGTTGCCCGATACTCGTGCCAGCCTCAGACTTCAAGGCTCGTCCCTTACGTGTTCATGACCATGCGCTTATCGTTCAAAACCCTGTGTCTGCTTGCCCCCTGGCTTCTGATTCCGGCCCTGGCCGAGGCGGCGGACCCGGTGATCACCTGGCCCAGCGGTTGGCAGATCGAAGAGTTGCCACAGGCGCAAGAACAACCGGCCAAGGTATTCCGCCAGCGTGCGGTGAAGAACGATGCCGGCGGCACGCCGCTGATGGTCATGGAGTTGACCATGACTCAAGTTGAAAGCGGACATCAGGTCAATCTGCAGGCGGTCTTGCTGGAAATGCGCAAGTCGGTGCAGAAGGACTTCGGGCGCGGCGGTTATCAAAGTGTATGCACGCGTATTCATGACACGACATTGAGTCGCCTGGCGGCGCTGGAAACCACTTGCACCATTACCGAAAACGGCCGTCATGTGTTGTCGCAAACACTGGTGGCGGCTGTCGATGGCGATAAGGCCTATGTATTGTCTTATGCCGGACAGGCTGCGGTTTATGCCGAAAGTCAGGAGGAAATCCGTGGGGTGCGAAGTAGCCTGAAACTTTAGCGGGGTGCTACGTCGGCCAGCACAGCTCATGCATTTGAACTAAGTACAAAGTTGTAGGGTCGAGCGCGGGATTGGGTACGTAGCTGCAGTTTCGGCTGGGTGTTTATTGCCGCCCAGGCAATCCAGGGCTTGCAACTTATTCGATTTCGAAACAAAGCGCCTTCGCTTAAAGCTAAAGACCCTGCATTGGCAGGGTCTTTTATATACATCGGTTGCTTAACCGCGCAGCCAGGAATCTACAGTGGCGGCGCCGTACTGTTCTTTCCAGGCTTTAAGGCCACGGTGATTGCCGCCCTTGGTTTCGATCAACTCGCCGGTGTGCGGGTTCTGGTAAACCTTGACCACGCGTGCACGACGGGTTTTCGGCGCGCCCGAGAGCGGCAGAGCGGATTTGCCCGGATTAGGATCGAGAATGGCGATAATGTCGCGCAGGCTTTTGCCGTAGGTCTTCATCAGGCCCTGGAGCTTTTCTTCGAACTCGATTTCTTTCTTGAGTCCGGCGTCGTTCTTCAGGGATTCCAGCTGGGCAAGCTGTTCTTGAAGGGCCTTTTCTGCTGCACGAAATTCAGCGAGTCTGGACAATATCTTTACTCCAATAGTGTATTTGGCTGATACCAACCGCAAACAAAGCTATAAGCCAAGAGCCTTAGAACGACTCGATTATAATGGCCCACCTGTGAATCTTGTACAGGCTTGAAAAATTGTAGTAGTTAATCTGGCGCAAGTAAATCACGTCGTTGTTGATGCACACAATTTGTCATCTTCTGATTCAAATTGGTGCGCGAAACAATTACCGAGTTCAATAAATCTTCATGAAAATGGCTATTTAGTGGCGCGCCAGTGCTTGTAGGAACTCTTCCCCGGGCATTGGCCTGCCGAATAAGTAGCCCTGCAGGAAGTCGACGCCATGGGCGGCCAGATAGTCCTGTTGTTCCACTGTTTCCACGCCCTCGGCGACTATCCCCAGTTCGAGCTTGCCCGAGAGTTCGATGATGCTGTCGAGTATGTGCCGGGACAGGGCGTCGACTCCAATCATGGCCACGAAGCTCTGGTCGATCTTCAGGTAATCGACATTGAACTTGCGCAAGTAACCCAGGCTTGAATGGCCGGTACCGAAGTCGTCGATGGCGATCATCACCCCCAACTTGTGCAGTTCCTCGAACAGGCTGTGGGTGATCGCGGTCGGTTCTATCAGTTCGCGTTCGGTCAGTTCCAGGACCAGCCTCACCTTGCCCGGCGGGAACATGCCGAGAAACTGCCGGCAGTCCTCCAGCAGTTCCAGGTCCTGGCAATGGCTGGCGGTGATATTGATGCCGATATGAAAGTCGTCGATGAAGGCGGGGGCGTGGGGCGCCAGCAACAGGGCGGTCTGCTGCATCAGCGAACGGGTCATGGGCACGATCAGGCCGGAGTGCTCGGCGAAGGGAATGAACAGGTCCGGACGCACCAGGCCTTCCCGGGGATGTTTCCAGCGCATCAGCACTTCGATGCCGGCCCACTGTTTCGTGTCGCCGCGGACCACGGGCTGGAAGTACGGGATGAACTCCGCCGCTTCCAGGGCGCGTTGCAGTTCATGGCTGGGCGACGATGAGCGCTTTTGCAGCCAGTGGCCAAGGGCCGCCGCCAGCGCCCCGAAGAAGATCAGCAGGCTGAACAGGGCAGGGTACTGGGACTTCATGTAGAGCCAGATATCGCCCTCGGGAAACCCCGCGTTGACGCTGTAGGGGTAGCGCGAAGAAGCCATCTGATAAGGGGCGACCGGGGGCGGCGGAGCAATGGATTCATGGACCTGGCCGTCGTCGGCCAGCCAGTAGGGGCCGACTTGCAGTTGCAGCTCGGCAAAGCGGCTGATCAGGCGCAAGGCATTGCTCAGGTGATAGCCGTCGATGGTGGCCAGGACCGCGCGTTCACCCTCTTGCAGGCGATAGACCAGCAGCGCGGTATCGGGCGTGACCGGGTTGCCGTTCATCAACCACAGCTTGCCGTCGACATAGTCCGCCGGGTCCAGCACGAACGAGGATGGGCCGATCAGCGAACTGCAATAGTTGTCATTGCGCCACACCAGATTGGTCGAGCGCACGAACGGGCGGCGGGTCACCTGCTCGCGCAGGGCCAGTTGCCGGAAGTCGTCGCAGGGCTGGCCGACTTGCGCCATCAGCGTCCGGGCGGCGAGGTCGGCGTTGTCGAGCATCAGGTCGAACTGGCGGATCGCTTCCTCGGCGGTCTGCTGGCTGCTGTGAGTCAGCGCGCGCTCGGCCTGCATATAAAGGATCGCCACGCCCAGCACCACCGGCAGCAAGCCGATCAGCAAGGTTCGCAGGTTGCGGGTGGACCGTTTCAATGGGCCTTTGGCGGTCAATGGCATGGACGAAAAACCTGTGGCGAAATGGAAGCCAGAAAACACTCAAAAGCCGGTGGACGGTCCGGCGGCATCCGGTCCATGGGCATGATAGACGGTGGCCCCGGGTTGCGCTCAGTCACCGTGATACAGGCTGCGCGCCTGCTCGATAAAGGCCAGGGTCGCTGGTGACGATTGCCGCCGGTCCAGCACCGCCAGCCCTACCTGGCGCCGGGCGGGAGGTGACAGCGGCTTGATCAGGTAGCGCGGGTCGCTGGCCTCGGGCAGCGACAATTGTGCGACCAGGGCCAGGGCCTCGCCGCGGGCCACGGTCTCCAGGGTGCTGAGCAGTTGCGAGCTGCGATAGCGGATGTTGGGGCTGAGCCTGGCCGCGAGGAACAGCCGGGAAACCAGCTCGGCGGAACCGGCCTCGGTGAGGATGAACGGGTCGTCGCACAGCTCGGCGAGACTCAGCGAGTCCTTGCTGGCCAGCCCATGCTGGCTGGGGATCAGCGCCACCATCTGGTCTTCCACCAGGGCGAAGCAGTCGAAGCGTTCCTGGGGCAGTACCACGAAACCGACATCGATGCGCCGTTCCTCCAGCCATTGCAGTACCTGGCGGTCGGGCCCCTCGTCGATGTGCACCTCGATACCGGGATGAGCCGCGCGGTAACGCTGGAGGATTGCCGGCAGCAGTTTCATCGACGAAGTCGGGCCGAACGAGCCGATGCGCAAGGTGCCGCGTTTCATGCCGCGGGCGTCGGCGGCTTCCTGTTCCATGGTGGCGGCCAGGCCGAGGATGGCGCGGGCCCGCAGCAACAATTGCTGGCCGATATCGGTGAGCTCCACCAGCGACTGATGCCGGCGGATCAGCTCGACCCCCAACTCCTGCTCCAGGGACTTGAGCGCATGGGACACCGCGGACTGGCTGATGCCCAGCCGGCTGGCGGCGCTGGTGAAACCGCGTAGTTCGGCCACCAGGGAGAAGATCTGCAGTTGGCTCAGGGTCATGAGTAAAAGCTCATTTTACGATGATCGGGCATTAGTCGAAGAATACCCGAACCTTCCTTTATCCGCGCCTCGGGGCCTTATGAAAACTGTCGATCAAACCTGTGCCGGGCCTTCCGATTGGCCGGTGTATTGCAAACTGGCGGCGGTCGCCATGATCTGGGGCGGCACCTTTGTCGCCGGACGCCTGCTGGCCGGCACCCTGGAGCCTTTGCTGGCTGCCAGCCTGCGTTTTCTCCTGGCCAGCCTGGCCTTGCTGCTGTTCATGACGATCGCCCGGATTGCCCTGGTGCGCCCGAGCCTGGCGCAGTTCGCCCAGCTGGCGCTGCTGGGGTTTTTCGGGATCTTTTTCTACAACCTGTGTTTCTTCGAGGGCCTGCAGTCGATCAATGCCTCGCGTGCCTCGTTGATCGTCGCCCTCAATCCGGCGGTGATCGCCCTGGCGTCCTGGGCGCTGTTCAAGGAGCGCTTGAGTGGCGCCAAGCTGTTCGGCATTGCCTTGTGCCTGGGTGGAGCGGGGATGGTGATCCTCAGCCGCGACCCGGGGGCCTTGTCCAGCGGGCCGGGCAGTTGGCGTGGGGACCTGCTGATTTTCGGCTGCGTGCTGGGCTGGGGCGTCTATTCGTTGTTTTCGCGCACCCTGAACCAGACCCTGGGCCCGTTGCAGACCGTGACCTATTCGATCCTGCTGGGCACGGCAATGCTCTGCAGCACCGCGGCCCTGCGTGGCGAGGTACGGCTCGAAGCGCTGGCGAGCCTGACCCTGGAGCAGGGCCTGAGTTTGTTGTACCTCGGCGTGCTGGGCTCGGCCCTGGCGTATATCTGGTATTACGACGGCCTGCGCAAGATCGGCGCGACCCGCTCGGGGGTGTTTATCGCGCTCAATCCGCTGACCGCGGTGATCCTTGGCGCGCTGCTGCTGGACGAACGCCTGAACCTGGCCATGTGCCTGGGCGGCGGGCTGATCCTGTGGGGCATCTACCAGTGCAACAAACCCCTTGCGAGCCTGGAAAAAAAGCGGATTTTATAGAGAGTGCGGACAAACAGTTTTACGCTGTGTAGAATCTGGTTACGCATACAATAATAAAGTCTTCTGGCAGCAGAAGCCTCGCCCCCCAGCCGGTAAGACAAGGGTCGACATGAAGATTCTCGGGTTTCAACTGATTTATGGTGACTTCCTCGCCCGCAGCGTGCGGGGTATCTCCTGCGCGCCACCTGCCTTCCTCAGCATTGCCAGCCACTGACGATCCGTTAATTCCAAAAGCAATGATGAGGCGCCAAACCATGGCAGATATCTTCGAAAACCCGATGGGCCTGATGGGCTTTGAATTCATCGAATTCGCATCGCCGACCCCCAATACCCTCGAGCCGATCTTCGAGATCATGGGTTTCAGCAAAGTCGCGACCCACCGTTCCAAAGACGTGCACCTTTATCGCCAGGGCGCAATCAACCTGATCCTCAATAACGAGCCCCACAGCGTCGCTTCGTACTTCGCCGCCGAGCACGGTCCGTCGGTGTGCGGCATGGCGTTCCGCGTCAAGGATTCGCAAAAGGCCTACAAGCGTGCCCTGGAACTCGGCGCCCAGCCGATCCACATCGAAACCGGCCCGATGGAGCTGAACCTGCCGGCGATCAAAGGCATCGGCGGCGCGCCGCTGTACCTGATCGACCGCTTCGGCGAAGGCAGCTCGATCTATGACATCGACTTCGTGTTCCTGGAAGGCGTCGACCGTCATCCAAAAGGCGCCGGCCTGAAGATCATCGACCACCTGACCCACAACGTGTACCGCGGGCGCATGGCTTACTGGGCCGGTTTCTACGAGAAGCTGTTCAACTTCCGCGAGATCCGTTACTTCGACATCAAGGGCGAATACACCGGCCTGACCTCCAAGGCCATGACCGCGCCCGATGGCATGATCCGCATCCCGCTGAACGAAGAGTCGTCCAAGGGCGCCGGGCAGATCGAAGAGTTCCTGATGCAGTTCAACGGCGAGGGCATCCAGCACGTGGCCTTCCTCACCGACGACCTGATCAAGACCTGGGATCAGTTGAAGAAGATCGGCATGCGCTTCATGACCGCGCCACCGGATACCTACTACGAAATGCTCGAAGGCCGCCTGCCGAACCACGGCGAGCCGGTGAACGAGCTGCAGTCGCGGGGCATCCTGCTGGACGGCTCCTCGGAAGAGGGCGACAAGCGCCTGCTGCTGCAGATCTTCTCGGAAACCCTGATGGGCCCGGTGTTCTTCGAATTCATCCAGCGTAAAGGCGACGATGGTTTCGGCGAAGGCAACTTCAAGGCTCTGTTCGAATCGATCGAGCGCGACCAGGTCCGTCGTGGCGTGCTGTCCACCGACTAAGCCGCAGGCGGCCTGACAATCGAGCCCGGTCGGGGCATTCTCGACCGGGCTTTTTCTTGCCTGTCGGTTGGCGATTGTGAATGTGTTAATGTTCGGCCTTTGTGGCGCTCCGCGTCGCCATCCAGCCCTGTGAACGACCCGCACATGACCAACCCAAGACCTTCCCTGACATTGACCCTGCTTCAGGCCCGCGAAGCGGCCATGGCGTTTTTTCGCCCATCCCTCAACCAGCACGACCTGACCGAGCAGCAGTGGCGGGTGATCCGCATCCTGCGCCAGAACGGCGAACTGGAAAGTCATCAGCTGGCGAAAATGGCCTGCATCCTGCCGCCGAGCATGACGGGCGTGCTGACCCGCCTGGAGCGTGACGAATACGTCAGCCGGCGCAAATCCCCCGAGGACCAGCGTCGCCTGTTCATCACCCTGACGGAAAAGGGCGAGGCCTGTTTCGAATCCATGAGCGGCGATATGGAAATCAACTACCAGCGCATCCAGCAGCAGTTCGGCGAGGAGAAGATGCAGGCCTTGCTGGCCCTGCTCAACGAACTGAAGCAGATCAAACCCTGATGCCCAACGCGGACCGATAGCCGCTGCCGCAGGCTGCGAACGAGGCCGCAGGACTCGCCATCGGCCTTGATGCGATCTGTCGGGGAGTCCGCGTCTTCTGTCGCGGCCGCTTCGCACGGAGTGCCGCCCAGACCGATCGCAGCCTGCGGCAGCGGCTACAGTTTCAGCTTCTGCGCTGACGCATCAGATGCTTGAACCCCTCGTACACCAGCACCAGCACCGCCAGCCAGATCGGCAGGTAGGTCAGCCATTCCCCGGCCTGGATGCTTTCTCCCAGCAGCAGGGCCACGGCCAGCAGCAACACCGGTTCGACATAGCTCAACAAGCCGAACAGGCTGAAGGGCAGCAGGCGGCTGGCGATGATATAGGCCACCAGCGCCGAAGCACTGATCAACCCCAGCAACGGAATCAGCAGGTACAGCCAGGGGTGTTGATCGACCACGGCAAAACCCTGCTCGCCGCTTTGCACGAACCACAGCGCGATCGGCAGCAGCAGGGCCATATCGAGCCACAGGCCGCCCAGGTTGTCGGCGGCCAGGCGTTTGCGCAGCACGAAATAGACGGGATAACCGATGGCCACCACGAGCGTCGCCCAGGAAAAACTGCCCACCTGATACAGCTCATTGAGCACCCCCAGGGTCGCCAGGCCGGCGGCGATCTTTTGTAGCCGCGACAGCTGTTCGCCATAGACGATGCGCCCGGTCAGGACCATGGTCAGCGGCAGCAGAAAATACCCCAGCGACACATCCAGGCTGTAGCCATTCAAGGGTGCCCACATGAACAGCCACAGCTGTACCCCGAGCAGCGCCGCGGACAGCGGCAGCGCCAGCAGCAGAAGCGGTTGGCCCAGCAGTCTCTTGAGGATGGCGCCGACATGCCGCCATTCGCCGCTCACCAGCATGAATACGGTCATGCATGGGGCGGTCAGCAGCATGCGCCAGCCGAAAATCTCCACCCCGGTCAGCGGGGCCAGCAAGGAGGTGTAGAAATACATGACGGCAAACAGCACCGACGCCAAGACCGATAGAGCAATACCTTTAGACAAGCTGTCCTCGTGTGACCTGAACCAGGCAAATGGGATGGAGGGAAAAACTGCGGGGAATATAGAGGGTTTGGCGCGAGACGTTTACTCGGATTTATCGCAAGTTGCGGGAAAATATCCCGTTTGCCGCCACTGGCCGGCAGTGGGGCAGCGGGTGGCCCGCGGAAGGGGCCACCGCTGTGGGGGAGGTCAGCGTGGCGTGCGTCCGGAGACGAAGTGGCTGACGTCGTTGAAGCCCGGGGTCGAGGCATGCCCCGGAGTGACCAGCGAATCGATGAAGGCTTCATCCTCGGCGCTGATCTTCACGTCCAGCGCCTTGATATAGGCGTCCCACTGTTCCTCGGTGCGCGGGCCGACGATTGCTGAGCTGACAGCGGCATTGTTCAGCACCCAGGCAATGGCGAACTCGACCATGCCGACCCCGCGCCCCTGGGTGTACTGCTGGATCTGCTGGGCAATGCGCAGCGACTCGACGCGCCATTCGGTTTCCAGGATGCGTTTGTCCTGGCGCCCGGCGCGGCTGTTGCTGTCGGGGGCGACATCCGGCGCGTACTTGCCGCTGAGCACGCCACGGGCCAGCGGGCTGTAGGGCACCACGCCGAGCCCGTAGGCCTGGGCCGCGGTGATCTGTTCGGTCTCGGCCTGGCGGTTGACGATGTTGTACAGCGGCTGGCTGATCACCGGCCGGTCGACGCCGAGCCGATCGGCGACGCGGATCACCTCGGCGATGCGCCAGCCACGGTAGTTGGACAGGCCCCAGTAGCGGATCTTGCCCTGGCGCAGCAGGTCGCCGATGGCCGACACCGTGACGTCCAGCGGCGTGTTGTGGTCTTCGCGGTGCAGGTAGTAGATGTCGATGTAATCGGTGCCCAGGCGGGTCAGGCTGGCGTCGATGCCATTGAATATGTGCTTGCGGCTCAGGCCGCTGCGGTTGGGCACGCCATCGACGGGGCCGAAGCCGACCTTGGTCGCCAGCACCCAGTGGTCACGCTGGCTGGCGATGGCTTCGCCGACGATCTCTTCGGAGCGGCCGCTGGTGTAGACGTCGGCGGTGTCGATGAAATTGATGCCCTGGTCCCAGGCCTTGTCGATGATGCGCAGGGAGTCCTCGGTACTGGTCTGTTCGCCGAACATCATGGTGCCGAGGGTCAGGGGGGACACGTGCAGCCCGGAATGGCCGAGGATGCGATAGCTCATGTACGAAATCCTTGTGCGTGAGGTAAGGCCGGCGCGACAGCGGCCAGCGACCGGTCATGGGACGCCCATCAAATACCAGAACGGGCGTAGGGGGCAATCTGAATTATCCGGCCAGCAGCTGGCAGCGGGTCTGCAAAAAGCGTTGCAGCACCTTCACCCGTTCCGAGACCTGCAAACGGTGCGGGCACAACAGGTTGAGCGGCACGCTTTCGCCCTGCCAATCGCCGAGCAGGGGCACCAGGCGCCCGGCGCGGATGTCGCTGGCCACGTCGAGCCAGGCCTTGTAGGCAATGCCGTGGCCGGCCAGGGCCCAGCGCCGCGCCACGTCGCCGTCGTCGCTGAGGTAGTCGCCGCGCACCTGGACCTCCTGCACCTCGCCGTCGCGGCTGAAATGCCAGCTGTTGTAGGGGCGACCGTTGCGCAGGTAGATCAGGGCACTGTGCTCGCCCAGTTCGGCGGGCGTCTGCGGGGTGCCGTGGCGCGCCAGGTAATCGGGGCTGGCGCAGGCCAGCCGGTGATGCCGCGGCAGGATCGGCAGGGCCACCAGGCTGGAATCGCTGGGCACGCCGAAGCGCAGGGCGACGTCGACGGTCTCGCGGAACAGGTCGCTGTGCCGGTCGTTGAGCAACAGTTGCAGGCGGATATGCGGGTGTTCGCGCTTGAAGTCGTCCAGCCAGGGCAGCAGCAGGTTGCGCCCGAAGTCCGACGGCGCCGCCAGTTGCAGCACGCCGCTGAGGCCCTGGCTCTGTTGCTTCAGGGCCTGTTCGCCCTCCGCCAGGGCCGCCAGCGCCACGCGCACGCTGTCCAGATAACGCCGGCCTTCTTCGGTAAGGCGCATGCTGCGGGTCGAACGCGCCAGCAAGCGCATGCCCAGGCGGGTTTCCAGGCGCTTGAGGGCGATGCTGGCGGCGGCGGGGGTCAACTCCAGGCTGCGGGCGGCGGCGGAAATGCTGCCGGAATCGGCGGTGCGGACGAAGACTTCAAGGTCGAGAATCGAGCTCATTGCTAAAAATCCTTTAAAGATCCTTGCGTTTTACCGGGATTTTTCCTCGATTATCAAGCTGAGAATATGCAGTCACTTTCCATCGCATCAGAGTGACCTCATGAAAACGCTCAGTACGTACTTGCCGGATCGCACCGCCGTCATCGGTGGTGGAGGTGTGTCATGACCTGGCACTTCGACCATCTGGCCTTCAACACCGCCGAGGGCGATGCCTTGCAGCAGGCATTCCAGGCCCTGCTCGGGCTGCAGGCTGGGCGGCGCCCGCCGTTTCCCTTTCCCGGGCGCTGGCTGTACCAGGACGCGCAGGCGCTGGTGCACGTGATCGAACAACCGACCTTCGCCGAGACCGCGCTCAGCCATATCGCCTTCAGGACCGAGGAGGATGCCGCGCAGGTATTGCAGCGGGTCCAGGCCAGCGGCCTGCCGCATCAGGTGGCGCAAGTACCGCAGGACGGCACCTGGCAGATTTTCGTGCGGATACCGGGTGGCCTGGTGCTGGAGCTGGATGCACCGGCGGGCGGGCAACTGGACGCCGATTACCGTTACAAGGCCGACGGCGGAGCGCCGGCTTGAGACTGTAGCGCGGCCTCAAGGGCGGCGCCCGCTGCGCGGTCGTACGCAGCCTGCGGCAGCGGCTACGGGTATCGCGGTGTACTGCACGTTGGCGCCCGACACCTGACGATGTAGCCGCTGCCGAAGGCTGCGCAAGGTCCGCAGGACCTCCTGCGATCTCGAG
>NZ_FOXG01000008.1:291119-316205 GCF_900115645.1 Pseudomonas sp. NFPP07 | reverse complement strand
ACCTGACGATGTAGCCGCTGCCGAAGGCTGCGCAAGGTCCGCAGGACCTCCTGCGATCTCGAGAGCAGCGCCCGCTGCGCGGTCGTACGCAGCCTGCGGCAGCGGCTACAGGTGAATGCCTTGAAGCGCGGCGACCCCGATGGCCGGGGCCGCCGGCAATTCACGCCGAATGCAACTGGTAGAGCACCGCATAACCGCTCAGGCGCTGCTCCAGGGCCGCGCGGCGGGTCGCGTCCAGGCCGGGCACATGGATGTCCACCCGTTGTCCATGGCGCTCGTCGCTGACGGCTTCAACGCGGATGCCCTCGGCAACCTGCCGTACCTCATCCTCGAACACCCGGCGAATGGCATCCAGGCGCAGGGCCGGCTTGAAGGTCTTGCCCACGGCCGTCAAGGGGATCTGCTCGAGCAGCCAGACGTCCTTGGGCACCGCGGCCCGTTCATGGATATGGCGCGCGGCGTGCTCCAGCAATTCGCCCGGGTCGGCGCTGACGCCGGCCTTGAGCTGGATGTACACCACCGGCAGCTCGCCGGCCTTGATGTCCGGCTTGCCCACCGCCGCGGCCATGGCCACCGCCGGATGGCGATGCAGGGCTTCTTCGATCATCTGCGGGTCGATGTTGTGGCCGCCGCGGATGATCAGGTCCTTGCTGCGCCCGGTCAGCCAGATGTAGCCATCCCGGTCGATGCGCCCCAAGTCACCGGTGTTGAACCAGCCGCCGTCGAGCCACAGGCCCTGGTTCTTGTCGGCCTGCAGATAGCCCTTGAACACCGTCGGCCCGCGCAGGCAGACGTTGCCGGGTTCGTCGGTGACGGCGTCGCGCAGGTAATGGCCGTCGCTGTCGAGCACGGCGATCTTGACCTCGCAGTACGGCAGGCGCAGGCCGATGGAACCGGGGCGGCGCTCGCCATCCTGAGGGTTGCAACTGGTGGCGCAGGTGCCTTCGGTGAGGCCGTAGCCCTCGATGATCTTCAGCCCCGAACGCGCCTCGAACTGGCGGATCAGTTCCACCGGCATGGGCGCGGCGCCACATACGGCAAAACGCAGGCTGGAGACATCGATGCCGTCGTTGGGCACTTGCAGCAACGCGGCATAGATGGTCGGTACGCCGCTGAAACAGCTGACCCGATAACGCTCCACCAACTGCCAGAAATCCTTGATCAGGGTCGGGTTGCGGTAGCCCTGGGGGCCGGCCAGCAGCACCCGGGCGCCGCGGTGGAAGGCGGACAGGCCGGTGACCATCACCCCGTTGACATGGAACAGCGGCAGCCCGCAGAGCAGCACATCGCTGCTGTCGTAGTCGCCGTGCAGGCCGATGATCTCGGCCATCGCCACTTCATTGAGGTGGCTGTGGGGCGCCAGTTTCGGCGTGCCGGTGGTACCGCCAGTGTGGAAGTACGAGGCAATGTCGTCCGGCTGGATCACCCGGCCGCTTTCCAGGTGGTCGGCGGGGCAGGCTGCGAGCAGGGTGTCGAAGTCCAGCACGCCTTCCGGCATCGCCGGGCGCTGGCTCTTGATCGCACTGCGTTGCGGCTCGGGCAGCAGGTTGGCCAGGTCGATGGTGACAATGGCTTCCAGCTTTGGCAGGCATTCGCGCAGGTGGGCGACCTTTTGCCAGAGGTCGGTGCCGGGGAAGGGCGCCAGGGTCACCAGCACCGTGGTGCGCGAGGCGCGGACCAGTTCGGCGATGTGCGCAGGCTCCAGCAGCGGGTTGATGGCGTTGACGATCCCGGCGGCCTCGCCGCCCCAGATCACGTAATGGGTCTGCGGCAGGTTGGGCAACAGGAACGACACCGCCTTGCCCGGGCGGATGCCCAGCCGGTGCAGGGCGTTGGCGGTACGGGTGACCTGGGCGAACAACTCGGCGTAGCTGATGTTCCAGGGCTGGTCCTGGATGCTGCCCTGGGGCAGGAAGGTCAGGGCGGTGCGCTCGCCGAAACGGCTGGCCGAGCGTTGTAACAATTCATAGGTGCTGGCGGGAAGATTGCGCTGGGCCAGGGGCTGCTGTTGTTCGAGGGCTTGGATATCGCTCAGGCGGGCGAGGGAGAAGGGCGCGGTCATGATCGTGTGGGTCTTCCTTCGGTAAGGTCTGCGAGGGAGTCATCAATCGATCCAGCCAATGGAAAACTGCCGCGGCCGGACGTCTGTCCGATATACCACGAGGGCGCTGAGGTCGGCTGTTGCTTTTTGTAGCGAGGCGGTGACAAAACCGCAGCCTGTCCCAGGAAGCCGGGCCCGCCAGAGGGCAGGCCCGGTGGCAGGCTCGGAGGTAGGGCTCAGCGTTTCAGCGTGCGGGTCATGCGCAGCGCCAGCAGGCTGCCAGCGACGATGACCCCGGCCAGCAGGTACAGCGCGGCGTCGGTGGAGCCGGTGCTGTCCTTGACCCAGCCGACGATGTAGGGGCTGAGGAAGCCGGCCATCTGGCCCATGGAGTTGATCAGCGCCAGGCCACCCGCGGCGGCGCCGGCGCTGAGCAGCGCGGTCGGCACAGGCCAGAACATCGGCAGGCCGGTGAGGGCGCCCATGGTGGCAATGGTCAGGCCGAGGATGGCGAGGGTCGGGTTGGCGGCGAAGTTGACCGCGATCACCAGGCCGATGGCGCCCATCAGCATCGGTACCACCAAATGCCAGCGGCGTTCCTGGCGCAGGTCGGCCGAGCGACCGACCATCAGCATGAACAGCGCCGCCAGCAGATAGGGAATGGCGCTGAGCCAGCCGATCACCAGGTTGTCGCTGAAACCGAGGTTCTTGATGATCGACGGCAGCCAGAAGTTGATGGCGTACACGCCGCTCTGGATGCAGAAGTAGATCAGGCCGAAAGCCCAGATGGCCGGGTTCTTGAACACCGCCGCCAGGGAGTCGCCGCTGGTGCGCGGCTTGCTCGCGGCGTCTTCGGCCTGGTCGGCTTCCAGCAGTGCGCGTTCCTGCGGGCTCAGCCACTTGGCGTGGGCGAAGTTGTCATGGAGCAGGAAGTACGCCAGGGCGCCGAGGATCACCGTGGGGATGCCCTGCAGCAGGAACATCCACTGCCAGCCGGCCATGCCGCCCTGGCCCGCGGCGAAGTGGTTGAGGATCCAGCCGGAGAACGGGCTGCCGAGCAGGCCGGACACCGGGATCGCCGACATGAACAGGGCCATGATGCGCCCGCGGCGAAAGCTCGGGAACCACTGCGAGAGGTACAGCACCACGCCGGGGAAGAAGCCGGCTTCGGCGGCGCCGGTGAGCAGGCGCAGGCTGTAGAACTGGGTCGGGGTGGTGACGAACAGCAGGCAGGTCGACAGCGTGCCCCAGGCGATCATCATCAGCGCGATCCAGCGCCGCGGGCCGAACTTGTTCAGCGCCAGGTTGCTCGGCACGCCGCACAGCACGTAGCCGATGAAGAAGATCCCGGCACCGAGGCCGTAGACGGTTTCGCTGAATTTCAGGGCATCGAGCATCTGCAGCTTGGCAAAGCCGACGTTTACCCGGTCCAGGTAGTTGAACAGGTAGCAGATGAAGATGAAGGGGATCAGGCGCAGGGTGATGCGCTTGTAGACGGCGTTTTTATCGTCATCGGTGGCCAGGGTGGCAGCGGCGCTCTGTGACATGGCGTGTCTCTCTTTATTATGATTTTTTGCGATGCGAGGTTAACGTTGATCGCCCCGAGAGTCTCGGTCACCCCATGGGCCGCTGTCTTTGTGCCGGCGCACAGGCTTTGCCGGCATCCCCTGTGCCGGTGAACAAGCCTTTGTCATCGCCCCGAGCCCGCTTTCCTAGGAACACGCTGCTATGTTCGAACTCGATCACGACCTGGCGCAGGACATCGTCGACCGGACGATGGCCATCCTGCCCTACAACGTCAACGTCATGGACAGCCAGGGCCTGATCCTTGGCAGCGGCGAGCCCGAGCGCATCAATACCCGCCATGAAGGCGCACAACTGGTGCTGGCCAACGGCCGGGTGGTGGAGATCGACGCGCAGACCGCCAAGCACCTCAAGGGCGTGCAGCCGGGGATCAACCTGCCGCTGCTGCACGACCAGCGGCTGATCGGCGTGTTGGGCATCACCGGCGAGCCGGAACTGCTGCGCACCTATGCCGAGCTGGTGCGCATGACCGCCGAGATGCTGGTGGGCCAGCGCCACCAGCAGGCCGAACAGCAATGGCGCCGCCAGCGTTGCGACGACTTGCTGGCGCTGCTGCTCAGCGACAGCGGGGATTCGCCGCGGCTGGTGGATGAGGCGCAGCAGATGGGCCTCAAGCCGCAGCTGCCGCGCACGCCCTATCTGTTCGAACTGGGCCCATCCCAGGAGGGCGGGGCGCAGACCGTCGAGGCCCTGAGTGCCTGGCTGATGTCCCGTTACCCGGACAGCTGGTGCGTCAGCTCGGCCAAGTCCTCGTTGCTGTGGTGCCGGCCGGCGACCCTGAGTGTCGACAACCCACGACTGCTGGAGAAACTCGACAGCCTGGGCTGGAACATCCTGCGCATCGCCGTGGGCGGCCAGGCCGACGGGCTGGCGGGGCTGCGTCGCTGCTACCGGCGGGTCGGCGACTTGCTCGCCTATGGCCGCGACGTGCTGCCCCAGTCACGGCTGTTGACCCTCAATCGTTTCCGCCTGCCGGTGATGCTCTGGCGCCACCGCAATGACGATGCCCTGGACGAGTTGCTCAACCCCTTGCGCAAGGTCATCGCCAAGGATGCCAATGGCCAGCTGCTGGCGACCCTGCGCAGTTGGTGCGACCACGACGGCCAGAGCCAGGCCTGTGCCGACGCCCTGGGCATCCACCGCAACAGCCTGCGCTACCGCATGGAACGTATCGCCGAGCTCAGCGGCGTCGACCCGCTCAAGCTCGACGGCATGCTGGCGCTGTACCTGGGGGTGCAGCTGTTGCCGCAGACCGAGCCATCCCCGTTGTAATGCCAGGCCCTGTAGCCGCTGCCGTAGGCTGCGATCGGGGCAGCGCCCCGTAAACCCGGCGACGCGGTATGTCTGTCTATCGGTGTGGCGCGGTTCTGCGACCGCTGCGCGGTCGTGCGCAGCCTCGCCAGGGCTCGACAGCGGCTACAGACGCGTGCGATGCAGCTATTGTGAAAATGAACAATAAAGCCGCCCCACACTTGTGCAACGGACCGGGGTCAAGGTCGCGGCCAACTGGCAGCATGGGCGCCATAAGAACCGGAGATAGCCCATGAAAATCATCATCGCCCCCGACTCCTTCAAGGACAGCCTGAGTGCCTCTGGCGTGGCCAGCGCCATCGCCGACGGGCTGGCGCGGGTGTGGCCGGACGCGCAGCTGATCCAGTGCCCGATGGCGGACGGCGGCGAGGGCACCGTGGAGTCGATCCTCGATGCCTGCGAGGGCCAGTTGCGCACCACCCGGGTCCAGGGACCGCTGGGCGCGCCGGTGGAGGCGCGTTGGGGCTGGTTGCCGCAGAGCCACACCGCGATCATCGAAATGGCCGAGGCCAGTGGCCTGCAACTGGTGCCGCCGGGCCAGCGCGATGCCTGCACCAGCAGCACCCTCGGCACCGGCGAGCTGATCCGCGCGGCCCTGGATGCCGGCGCGCAACGGGTGATCCTGGCCATCGGCGGCAGCGCCACCAACGACGCTGGCAGCGGTGCCTTGCAGGCGCTGGGCGTGCGCCTGCTGGATCGCGATGGCCAGGCCTTGCCCCTGGGCGGCCTGGCCCTGGCGCGGGTGGCGCGGGTCGACCTGAGCCACCTCGATCCACGCCTGGCCGAGGTGCGTTTCGAGATCGCCGCCGACGTCGACAATCCTCTCTGTGGTCCTCACGGCGCCTCGGCGATTTTTGGCCCACAGAAGGGCGCGTCGCCGCAGCAGGTCGAACAACTGGACCGGGCCCTCGGCCAGTTCGCCGACCAGGCCGCGCGGGTGCTGGGCAAGGACGTGCGCGACGAGCCGGGCAGCGGCGCCGCCGGTGGCCTGGGGTTCGCCGCCAAGGCGTTCCTCGGCGCGCGGTTTCGTCCGGGGGTGGAAGTGGTGGCCGAGCTGGTGGGGCTGGCCGAGGCCGTGCAGGGCGCGGACCTGGTGATTACCGGCGAAGGTCGTTTCGATGCCCAGACCCTGCGCGGCAAGACCCCCTTTGGCGTGGCGCGCATCGCCAAGCAGCACCAGGTGCCGGTGATCGTGATCGCCGGGACCCTGGGCGAAGGCTACGAGCAGATGTATGAGCACGGGGTGGATGCGGCCTTTGCCCTGGCCTCTGGCCCCATGACCCTGGAGCAGGCCTGTGCCGAAGCGCCGCGCTTGCTGCGGGACAGAGCGGCGGATATCGCCCGGGTCTGGCGCCTGGCGGCGCGCCAGGGCTGAGGCCCGTAGCCCCGTAGCCCCGTAGCCGCTGCCGAGCCCGCGAGGCTGCGATCGGTCGCGTAGCGGCCGCAACGGGGCCAACGCGGTTATCCAGACCCAACGCGAATCTCAGGTTTTGCGCCTGCTGCGCAGTCGATCGCAGCCTCGCGGGGCTCGGCAGCGGCTACAGGGGTTAGTAGACCCCGCCACCCGAGGTAGGCGTCGCCACCTCCTTGTACTGCCCCAGCAACCCCTGCAAACCCTTCATCAGCACAGTGGTATCTACCCCCACGGCGACGAAGTTCGCCCCCAGCTCGATATAGCGCTGCGCCAATGTGCGGTCGGCGCTGAGGATCCCGGCCGCCTTGCCGGCCTTGCGGATCCTCGCGATGGCATCCTCGATCGCCGCGACCACCTCGGGATGCCCCGGGTTGCCGCGATGGCCCATGGCCGCCGAGAGGTCGGCCGGGCCGATAAACAGGCCATCGACTCCATCAAGGGCGGCGATGGCATCCAGGTTGGCCAGGCCTTCGAGGTTCTCGATCTGCAGCAGCAGGCACATCTGCTCATCGGCCTGGTCCAGGTAACCGGGGATGCTGTTCCAGCGCGAGGCCCGGGCCAGGGCACTGCCGACGCCACGAATGCCCGCGGGCGGATAACGCATGGCGCGCACCAGTTGCCGGGCCTGCTCGACGCTTTCGACCATGGGGATCAGCAGGGTCTGGGCGCCAATGTCCAGCAGTTGCTTGATCAGCGCGGTGTCGCCCACCGGCGGGCGAATGATGCCTTGCACCGGGTAGGGCGCGATGGCCTGCAGCTGGCCGAGCAGGCTGTTGAGGTCGTTGGGCGCGTGTTCGCCGTCCAGCAGCAGCCAGTCGAAACCGGCGTTGGCCGCCAGCTCCGCGCAGTAGGCATTGGCCAGACCCAGCCACAGGCCGATCTGCGGCGCGTCCTGGCGCAGGCGTTGCTTGAAATGATTGATCGGCAGTTGCATGAGCATTCTCCTCAGACAAAACGGCAGGCGATGCTGCCGAGCTGATCGTAGTCGACGTGGAAGGTGTCGCCGGGGCGGGCCACCACCGGGCGGGTGAAGGAACCGCCGAGGATGATCTGCCCGGCCTCCAGGCCGACGTCGTAGGCCGCCAGCTTGTTGGCCAGCCAGGCCACGCCCTTGGCCGGATGGTTGAGCACCGCGGCGGACACTCCGGACTCCTCGATCACCCCATTGCGATAGAGCACCGCCGGCACCTTGCGCAGGTCGATATCGTTGGGGCGCACCGCGCGGCCGCCCATGACCACGCCAGCGTTGGCGGCGTTGTCGGAGATGGTGTCGAACACCTTGCGCGTGGCCTGGGTCTGCGGGTCGACCTGCTGGATGCGCGCGTCGATGATCTCCAGGGCCGGGATCACCCATTCGGTGGCGTCGAGCACATCGAACAGTGTGCAGTCCGGGCCCTTGAGCGGCTTGCCGAGGATGAACGCCAGTTCCACCTCGACCCGCGGCACGATAAAGCGTTGGAACGCAATGTCGCTGCCTTCCTCGAACAGCATGTCGTCCAGCAGGGCGCCGAAGTCCGGTTCGCTGATGTTCGACGACACCTGCATGGCCCGCGAGGTCAGGCCGATCTTGTGCCCGACCAGCTTGCGCCCGGCGCGGATCTTGTGTTCCACCCAACTGCGCTGGATGGCGTAGGCGTCCTCGATAGTGATGCCGGGAAACTCCAGCGACAGCTGGGCGATCTGTTCCCGGTTGCGTTCGGCGGCGTCGAGGCGGGCGGCGGCCTGCTGGATGTCCGAAAGGCTGAGCATGGTTATTTCTCCTGGGGATTGACGATAAGGGCCGGCACCCGCAACACCAGCCAGGCGCCGAGGGCGATCAGCAGGGCCAGGGCATACAGGGCGAGGCTGGCGCTCTGGGTGGCGTCGCGGACCACGCCGATCAGGTAGGGCGCGAGAAAGGCGGCGATGCTGCCGAAGGAACTGATCAGGGCGATCCCCGCGGCCTGGGTGTTGCTGGCGAGAAAGGCCGGCGGCAGTTGCCAGAACATCGGCAGCGCGGCGCTGGCGCCCATGCCGGCCACCAGCAGCCCGGCCATCACCAGCCAGGCATTGTCCGGGGCGACGCCTGCGACGATCAGGCCGAGGCTGGACATCAGCAGCGGCACGCCGAGGTGCCAGCGCCGTTCGCGCAGGCGGTCGGAGGAACGGCCGACACCGATCATGAACAGGCAGCCGGCCAGGTACGGCAGGGCGCTGAGCATGCCGACGCGGCTGTCGCGGGCGATGCCGGCGTGGTGGATCAGGGTCGGCATCCAGAAGGCGATGGTGTTGACCGCCAGCATCACCGTGAAATAGATGCACACCAGCAGCCAGATATGTTTGTCCTGGAGGATGCCGGCGAAGCGGGTGATCGGCTTGTGCTGTTCTTCCTCGCTCAGGGCGGCGTGCAGTTGCTGCTTTTGTGGGGCGCTCAGCCAGGCGACGCTGTCGATGCTTTCCGGCAGCGCCTTGAGCACCACCAGGCCGAGCAGGACCACCGGCAGGCCTTCGATCAGGAACATCCATTGCCAGCCGCGCATCCCGCCCAGGTCGTGAAAGCTTTCGAGAATCCAGCCCGACAGCGGCCCGCCGACCACCCCGGCCATGGGCACGGCGATGGCGAACAGCGCGGTCACCTGGCCGCGGCGGCTGGCCGGGAACCAGCGGTTGAGCAGCACCAGGATGCCGGGGAAAAACCCGGCCTCGGCCACCCCCAGCAAAAAGCGCAACAGGTAGAAGCCGGCGGCGCTGTCCACCAGCAGCATGGCACTGGACAACAAGCCCCAGACCACCATCAGAGTGGCGATCCAGCGGCGCGGCCCGACCCGGTCCAAAGCCAGGTTGCTGGGCACGCCGAACATCGCATAGGCGATGAAGAACAGGCCGGCGCCGAAGCCATAGACGCTGTCGCTGAAGCCCAGGTCCTGGGTCATCTGCAACTTGGCGAAGCCGATGTTGATGCGGTCCAGGTGGGCGAAGATGTAGCAGGTGAACAGCAGGGGCATCAGCCGCCAGGTGATTCGGCGATAGGTGTCGTTGGTCTCCACGACGCTGGGCAGGGCAAGGGTCGAGCTGGGCATGGGCGGGGCCTCTTTTATTGTTCTTGTCGATAGGGCACGGACTCTGTAGCCGCTGCCGCAGGCTGCGATCGACCGGGACGGCCGCAGCGACTTCAAGCTCGCTGAAGGCCTTCGGCCTTATCGCAGCCTGCGGCAGCGGCTACAGGTCACGCTTGCCGCTTGAGAAACTCATGCACGTTGTTGTGCTTGAAGTTCAGCTCGGCATCCAACTCGCTCATCTCGAACGACAGCGCCAGCAGGCGCCGGGCCTGGAGCTCGGCGAAGTGCGCCTTGATGATCTCGAACAGGCCCTCGGCGACCTTGCGCCGGGTGGCCAGGTCGCGCCCGGCACCGACTTGCAGACGCATGTGGACGAAGGCGTAGTCGTGCTTGCCGTCGGCCATGCGCCAGGTGTCCAGGCGCACGCCGCGGCTGCGGATGCCACCGAGCGGAAACACGCCGCTGGCCCCGAGGTAGTCGTGGACCTTCTCGAACAGCCCTGGCAGGTCGGCGGCTTGCTCGATGTTGTCGGTATATTCAGCGATGAAATGCGGCATGTGATCCTCCTTGCGGGCGAACCTTCGGCGGCCAGCCCTGGAAATCCAGGGCTGGGTTGGCGAGGCGGGCGCGGCGTCTAGAGCGGGAAAATGGCGTTGATCTGGCCGGTGCCGGAGCTGCCGAAAGGCGCGGTGACGATTTCCGCCGGCCGGTTGTATTCGGGGCCGCCGAGCAGGCCCAGGAGCATGGCGGTGTCGTGCATCCGGCCTTCGCCGAAGCAGTGCTCGGCGTAGTCCGGGAGCATCGAGCAGAACTCACGAAAGCGCCCCTGTTGCCACAGCTCGACCACTCGCAGGTCCATCTGTTTGTCGAACTCGCGGGTCCAGTTGTGGATGTTGGCTTCGGCCTCACGGTCGTCGGAGAAGCGGTGCGACAAGGAGCCTGAGGCCAGCACCAGGACCTTGCGGTCGCTCTTCTCGATGGCCCGGCGCACCGCGGCGCCGAAGGTGAAGCTGTCTTCGAGCTTGTGCCAGGCACACCAGGCGGCGATGGAAATCACCTGGAAATGCTGCTCCGGCGGTACGTCCATGTGCATGTAGCGCATCGGCACCAGGGTGCCGTATTCCAGCTCCAGGCTGGGGATGTTGTGGGCGAGGGTGCGCACATCGGCAGCATTGGCTTGGGCGGCAATCAGCTCGCCCAGCTCCGGGCAGCCCTGGTAGTCGTAGTCCATGTTCTTGATGAAGTGCGGCAGTTCGTTGCTGGTGTAGGTGCCCTTGAAGTGCTCGCCGCAGTTGATGTGGTAACCGCTGTTGACCAGCCAGTGCACGTCGAACACCACGGCGGTGTCGGCCCCCAGCTCACGGGCGCGACGGGCGATTTCCTTGTGCCCGGCGATCGCCGCTTCGCGACAGCCGTGGTGCTTGCCCGGCAGTTCGGACAGGTACATCGATGGAACGTGGCAGACCTTGGCGGCCATGACGACTTCGCCCATGGTGCTTCTCCTGAAACATCTTATTGTTCGGCCCGTAGCCGCTGCCGCAGGCTGCGATAAGTCCCGCAGGGACTTCAAAGAGCGGCGTCTCGTTCCGAGACGAGCGCAGCCTGCGGCAGCGGCTACAGAATTTCAAAACCTTACACGCCCCAGCGCGGGATGTGGTGGCTGCCCATGGAGATACAGATGTTCTTGATCTCGGCAAACACCTCGAAGCTGTACTCGCCGCCTTCGCGGCCGGTGCCGGAGCCCTTGACCCCACCGAACGGCTGGCGCAGGTCGCGCACGTTCTGGCTGTTGATGAACACCATGCCGGCCTCGATGCCACGGGCCAGGCGATGGGCCTTGCCGATGTCCTGGGTCCAGATATAGGAGGCCAGGCCGTACTCGGTGTCGTTGGCCAGTCGCAGGGCCTCGGCCTCGTCCTTGAACGGGATCAGGCAGACCACCGGGCCGAAGATCTCTTCCTGGGCGATGCGCATCTGGTTATCGACGTCGGCGAACACCGTCGGCTGGATGAACTGGCCACGGCTGAGGTGCGCCGGCAGGTTGGCCGGGCGCTCCAGGCCACCGGCGAGCAGGGTGGCGCCTTCTTCGATGCCGATGCGGATATAGCCGGTGACCTTGTCGTAGTGGGCCTGGGTGATCATCGAGCCGACCTGGGTCTTCGGGTCCTGCGGGTCACCGACGATCAGGCGCTTGGCGCGGGCGGCGAACTCGGCGACGAACTGCGGGTACACGCTTTCCTGGACGAAGATCCGGCTGCCGGCGGTGCAGCGTTCGCCGTTGAGCGAGAAGATGGTGAACAGCGCCGCATCCAGGGCGCGCTCCAGGTCGGCGTCTTCGAAGATCAGCACCGGCGACTTGCCGCCCAGTTCCATGGAGTACTTTTTCAGCCCCGCGGTCTGCATGATCTTCTTGCCGGTGGCGGTGCCGCCGGTGAAGGAGATCGCCCGCACGTCCGGGTGGCGCACCAGGGCATCGCCGGCGGTGGCGCCGTAGCCCTGGACGATGTTCAGCACACCATTGGGAATGCCGGCTTCGACCGCCAGGCGCCCCAGTTCGTTGGCGGTCAGCGGCGACAGCTCGGACATCTTCAGCACCGCCGTGTTGCCCAGCGCCAGGCACGGCGCGGTCTTCCAGGTGGCGGTCATGAACGGCACGTTCCACGGCGACACCAGCGCGCAGACGCCGACCGGCTGGTACAGGGTGTAGTTGAGCATCTGGTCGTCCACCGGATAGCTGTGGCCATCCATGCGGGTGCAGACCTCGGCGAAGAAGTCGAAGTTGTGCGAGGCGCGCGGGATCAGCACGTTTTTGGTCTGGTGGATCGGCAGGCCGGTGTCGAGGGTTTCCAGCTCCGCCAGGTGCGGCACGTTTCGGTCGATCAGCTCGCCCAGCTTGCGCATCAGCCGCGCGCGTTCCTTGGCCGGGGTGTTGGCCCATTTCGGAAAGGCTTCCTTGGCGGCCGCGACCGCCTGGGCGATTTCCCCGGCGCCGCCGCTGGCCACTTCACCGATGGCTTCGCCGGTGGCCGGGTTGTAGTTGACGAAGGTGTCTTGGCTTTCGACCTCGCGGCCGTTGATCCAGTGTTTGATCATTTATGCGTGCTCCTTGGCCGCCCGTTGCGTGTCGTGTTGCGTCTTGATCATGAAGAACTCCGCCTCGCTGACGATGCGGTTGACCAGCCGGCCGACGCCTTCGACTTCCACCACCACCTCATCGCCGGGCACCACGTCGGACAGGCCTTCCGGGGTGCCGGTGGCGATCATGTCGCCGGGTTGCAGGGTCATGAAGCTGGACAGGTATTCGATCAGGTAGGGGATGTCGAAGATCATGTCGCAGGTGCTGCCTTCCTGGCGCAACTCACCGTTGACCCAGGTGCGCAGCTTCAGCCGGTTCGGCTCGGGCACGTCGGCGACGTCGACTATCCACGGCCCGATCGGGGTGGTGGCGTCGCGGTTCTTCACCCGCAGGTTGGGCCGGTAGTAGTTTTCCAGGTAGTCGCGGATCGCGTAGTCGTTGCACACCGTGTAGCCGGCCAGGTAATCCAGGGCGTCCTCGCGCTTGACGTTGCGCGCGGTCTTGCCGATCACCGCCACCAGTTCGCACTCGTAGTGCATGTAGGCGACGTTGTCCGGGCGCCAGGTGATCTGGTTGTGGCCGGTGTAGGTACCGGGGGTCTTGATGAACACCAGCGGTTCGGTCGGCGGCTTGAAGGCCAGTTCGGCGGCGTGGTCGGCGTAGTTCAGGCCCAGGGCGAACATGCTGCCGGTGGCAGGTGGCAGCCACTCGACCTGATCCTCGGCGAGCACACGGCCATCGGCCAGTT
Source organism: Pseudomonas sp. NFPP07 (assembly GCF_900115645.1). Classification (NCBI taxonomy): domain Bacteria; kingdom Pseudomonadati; phylum Pseudomonadota; class Gammaproteobacteria; order Pseudomonadales; family Pseudomonadaceae; genus Pseudomonas; species Pseudomonas sp. NFPP07. The sequence continues at coordinate 302,993 of NZ_FOXG01000008.1, read as the reverse complement.
TCACGCTGTTGGGCGCGTTGACCACGACCTCGTGGACCTGGCCTTGATAACGGATGCGGGCGTGTTTCATGGCGGCTCCTTATTCAGCGGCTACTTCGGCGGCTATTTCTTCAGCGACAACGTGATTGGCGAGACGGCCCAGGCCGCTGATCTCCACTTCGATGCGGTCGCCGGGCTTGACGTCGACCCGGCCTTCGGGGGTGCCGGTGATCAGCACGTCGCCCTCGTGCAGGGTCATGAACTCGCTGATTTCGGCGATCAGCTGGGGAATACCGCGCACCAGGTTGGCGGTGCTGTTGCGTTGCAGCAGTTCGCCGTTGACCCACAGTTTCAGTTCCAGGTCATGGGGATCGCGCACCTGGGCCGCCGGCACCAGTTCCGGGCCGAAGGCGCAGAAACCGTCGCGGCACTTGGCCTTGACGGCGGGGCGGTAGTAGCTGTCTTCCGGCAGGCTGAATTCGTTGACGATGGTGTAGCCGGCCACATGCTGCAGGGCGTTTTCCACGCTGACCCGGCTGGTGCTCTTGCCGATCACCACGCCCAGCGCCGGGCCCGGTTGCAGGCGCTCGACACCTTGCGGGTAGATCACGGCGCCGCCATGGACATTGCGGGTGTTGGGGGTCTTGATGAACAGCACCGGCTTGACCGGTGGCTTCTGGTAGGGCGGCTGGGTGAAGGATTCCAGGTGGCTGCGCAACAGGCCCTGGTAGTTCAGCGCGACGCCGAACAGGGTGCCGGTGGCGACTTCATGCAGTGCACGGCTCATTGTGATTTTCTCCTGAGCATCGCGGAAGACGAGGTGATTTCGTTAATGTGTTAACGTTATATTTAATATGTTAACGATCGTCAAGCGCCGGCCAGGAGCCGATCACGAACTGTCCGCCGCGTGCTGGTGAACAGGCCGCGAATCACGCAGGATGTGGGCGCTTGCTGCGGGTAAAAATAAAAAAGCGCTGCGGCGAAATAAAAAGCGCCGCGAGCAAAAAAAGAGACACGCCACCATGAGCGATCGCCAGCCGATCCCCAACATCAACATCGGCCAGGTCTACGACCAGCGTTACGCCGACTCGCAGGTGCATTACGACAAGCTGAGCAATCTGGCCGGGTTCTTCGGCCGCAACATGCCGGTGCACCGTCACGACCGGTTTTTCCAGGTGCACTACGTGAAAAGCGGCGCGGTGCGGGTCTACCTCGACGACCAGCAATACCTGGAATCGGGGCCGATGTTTTTCCTCACGCCGCCGACCATTGCCCATTCCTTTGTCACCGAGGCCGACAGCGAAGGCCACGTGCTCACCGTACGCCAGCAGTTGGTGTGGGAGCTGATCGAAGCCGACCGCCGCCTCGCCAGCGGCCCCCAGGTGGCGCCGGCCTGCGTGGCCCTGGCGCGCCTGGACCCGGGGTTCGCCGGCGAGGCGCGGCGCCTGGCGCTGCTGTTCGATGAGTTGCAGGAGGAAGTCGCCGGGCAGGGCGCCGGGCACGCGCCGGCGCTGGAGGCCCTGACCCGCTTGATCATGATCAGCCTGCTCAGGCTTTCGGCCAACTCCCTCAAGGCCCGCCCCGCGCGGCACGAAGACCTGCACATCTTCCATCGCTTCAACGAACTGATCGAAGCCCGTTACCTGGAGCATTGGCCGCTGTCGCGCTATGCCGGGCAGATCGGCGTCACCGAGGCGCGTCTCAACGATGTCTGCCGGCGCATCGCCGACCTGCCGTCGAAACGCCTGGTGTACGAGCGCCTGATGCAGGAGTCCAAGCGCCTGCTGCTGTTCACCGCCAGTTCGGTGAACGAAATCTGCTACCAGCTGGGGTTCAAGGACCCGGCGTATTTCAGCCGGTTCTTCCAGCGCTACGCGAAGATGACGCCGGGGGAATACCGGGCGCGCCAGGGCGCGGCGAAACCCTCGTCCTGAGGGCAAAAAAGCTGGGAGCGCCAGCGCGCTGCGTGGGACAATCGGCGCTTTTGCCCGACAAGGAAAGTCCCATGTTGCAGCGCACCCTGATGGTTCTTTTGCTGACCGCCAGCGCCGCCCAGGCGATGGCGCAGAACGCCGCGGAAAAGGTGCCGTTGCTGCGCCAGACCAAGGAATGGATCACCGGCTGCGACAACCTGCGCAGCTGCCACGCCCTGAGCGCGCCCAACGGCGAGCACGGTGTGCAGTACAGCAGCCTGACCCTGCACATCCAGCGTCGCGCCGGCCCCGACGGCCCGCTGGAAATACGCCTGGACCAGCGCGGCGAACCCGCCGAGCTGACGGCCTTGCGCCTCGACGGCCAGCCGTTGGAGCCACAGCTGCTGGACGCCCTGGTGCTGTTGCCGGAGAAGAAGGGCGCGCAGATCCAGGTCACCCGCTATGAAATCGCCGACCCGACCCGGGCTCGCCAGTGGCTGGAACGCCTGCGCAATGCCGAAGAACTGAAGCTGGCGGGAGACGACGAGGCCCGGGTGCCGTTGTCCGGTCTGTCGGCGGCGCTGCTGCTGATGGACTCGGTGCAGGGCCGGGTCGATGGCGTGACGGCGCTATGGCGGCCAGGCCAGCATCCGGCCAGCGAGGTGCCGGCGCGGCCGCTGCCGGCCCAACTGCGGGCTTATCCGGGGGCACCGGAACTGACGGAGGCGCAACGCACGCGGATCTCGGCGGCCGCGGTGAAACTCGCCGCGCCAGGCACGCCCAACGACGATGAAGACTTTGTGGCCGAGCCTCAGGTCGAGGTCTATCCGCTGACCGCGCAGCGGGCGTTGACGGTGGTGCTGAGCGACTGCGCGGCCTACAACTGCGATTACCTGATCAGCAGCTGGTCGCGCGGCAACCCGCCGCAGCTCGAGGAATTGCGCCGGCAAGCCTTGCCCATGAACAACGCGGACGGCTCGGGCGGCGCCCACTACGACCCCAAGACCGGGGTGCTGACCACCTTCTATCTGGCGCGCAGCATCGGTGACTGCGGTGAAACCGGGCGCTGGCTGTTCGACGGCGAAAGCTTCCAGCTCAGCGATTACCGGCAGATGCCGACTTGCAATGGCTTGTCCTCCGAAGACTGGCCGCGGCTGTGGAACATCGCGCCGCCGGCCAACCGCTGAGGCGTTTCAGGCCAGGCCTGGATGGCGGCGCGCGAACTTCTGTTCCAGCACGGTCTTGCCCCATTGCGCCGCCGGCTGTTCCTCCACCAGCTGGAAGCCGAAGGCTTCGTACAGGTGCCGGGCGGCGTCCAGGCCGCTGAAGGTCCATAGATAGCAGGAGGTTGCCCGCACCCGGTCGCAATGCTCCAGCGCCGCCTTGAGCAGCAGGCGGCCGGTGCCGGTGCCACGGGCTGTCTCGTCGAGGATAAACCAGCGCAGATGGGCGACTCTGTCGGCCTGAGGGCGATCCGCGGCGTCGCCGAGGTCGATGGCGATCGAGCCGACGATCTGCTCGTCCAGCACCGCCAGCCAGACGCCGTTATCGGGGTTGTCCAGGCGCTCGCTGAACTCCGCCAGACCCGCCGCGACGCGCTGTTCAAAGAACTGCCCGAAACCCACCAGGCGTGAGTAGTAATGCGCATGCAGCTCGGTGATGCGGCCGATCATGCCCGGCCGATAGCCACGGAGCACGGTCGGGGTGGCCGCGGCGATCTGCGCATGGCCCAGGCGGCAGGCCTGCAGCGCCTGGCCATAACTGCGCAGTCCGGCGACCACCTGGCTTTGCTCGCGGGGCGCAAGCAAGCGCAGCGCCTGTTGCACCTGGGCGCTGCCAAAGGCATGGAGCGCGGCGACCTGTTTGCGCCCGCTGGCGGTCAGGCCCAGGTGCTTTTCCCGAGCATCGGTGGGGCTGGGGCTTTCCTGGATATCGCCGCGCTCGATGAGCTTGCCCAGCAGGCGGCTGACCGAGGACTTCTCCAGGTTCAGGGTCTTGCCCAGCTGGGCGGCGGTGAGCGGGGCGTGCAGGTCGAGTTCGATCAGCGCATGCACCGCCGAGGGCGGCAGATCGGAACCGGCCAGAGTACTGCCCATGAAACCCAGCTCGCGCACCAGTTTGCGCGATTCGTTACGGATCTGATCCACCAGCGGCGAAGACGATGACATGGCGTGGCTCTCGATATAGTTGTGCGATGCAACTATATGCCTGGGGTACGGCAAAATCCATACACCTATAAACGCGGACTCCTTTTGGGAGATACCGATCAAAACTGTAGGAGCGAGCTTGCTCGCGATGGACCTGAGCGCGCCGCGTTCATCCGATTAGTACGCGTTATCGTTAACGACCATCGCGAGCAAGCTCGCTCCTACAATGGATCATCGGCGTTTGATCGATTGGCATTAGCCCTTGGCCCACCCGCGGCTGCGGTTGGCCGTTTTTCAGCCAATGACAGGCGCGGGTATCTGTTGTTCCAGGCGAGCGGGAACCTGAAGGCTCGGCGGCGCCTTACCCAGCAGCAGGTCCGCGGCCTTTTCGCCGATCATGATCGCCGCCGCGTTGGTATTGCCGGTGGTCAGGCTCGGCATGATCGACGCGTCGGCCACCCGCAGGCCCTGCACGCCGTGGACCCGCAACTGGTCGTCGACCACCGCCTGGGCGTCATGGCCCATCTTGCAGGTGCCGACCGGGTGGAACACGGTGCCCAGGCTGTCGCGAATCCACTGTTCGATCTGCGCCTGGCTCTCGACCTGCGGGCCGGGCACCAGCTCGCCCTTGAGGCGCCGGGCGAATGCCTGGCTCGCCGCCAGCTGGCGCACCAGGCGCACGCCGGCCACCAGCTTGCGCAGGTCCTCCGGGTGACTGAGGAAGTGGCTGTCGATGATCGGCTTGTCATGGGGATCGGCGGAGTTGAGCCGGACCTGTCCACGGCTCTGTGGGTGCATCACCGCGATGTGCAGGCTGACCCCATGGCCCAGCGGCACCAGGCGCCGGGGCTGGTTTTTCAGCGCCGGGGCGACGATCAGGCCCAGCTCCGGGGCGGCGTCCTCGGGATGCAGGCGCAGGAAACCGCCGGACTCCACGGTATTGGAGGTCAGCGGGCCGCTGCGCCGGCTCAGGTACTGCCAGGGCGAACGGGCCAGGGGCAACAGGCCCTTGGCCGACACGCCGTAGGTCAGCTCGCTGTCGCAGCGGTACATCAGCACCACATCCTGATGGTCCTGCAGGTTGTGGCCGACTCCCGGCAGTTCATGGCGCTGGGCGATGCCATGGCGCGCCAGTTCCTCGGCCGGGCCGATGCCGGAGAGCAACAACAGTTGCGGCGAGTTGATCGCCCCGGCGCTGAGGATCACTTCGCGCCGGGCCTGGAGCTGGAACACCGCGCCATCCTGGCTGACCTCGACGCCACAGGCGCGATTGCCCTCCAGCAACACGCGGTGGGTCAGGGTCGAGCTCAGTACGCTGAGGTTGGGCCGCGACAGCGCCGGGTAGAGGAAGGCCCGCGCGGCGCTGCAACGCTCGCCGTTGATCTGGGTGACATGGAAGGGCCCGTAGCCTTCCTGTTCCTCGCCGTTGAAGTCCGGGTTGTAGCGCCAGCCCAGTTCCTCGGCGGCCTGATAGAACACCTCATTGATCGGGCTCGGGCTGCGTTGCGCGGCGACGTTGAGTTCGCCGCCCTGGCCATGCCAGGGCGAGGCGCCGGGCTCGAAATGCTCCGAGCGCAGGAAGTACGGCAGCAGTTCGTCGTAGCTCCAGCCCTGGTTACCGGCCGCGGCCCAGCGATCGTAGTCGCTGCGGTGGCCGCGGATATAGATCATGCCGTTGATCGCGCTGGAGCCGCCCCATAGCCGGCCGCGGGGGCAGGGGATCGGGCGCTCGCCGCTGGCGGCCTGGGCGCTGAACTGGTGCATCCAGTTCCACTTCGGGTTGGCGATCAGGCGGATGATGCCCGCCGGGGTGCGCACATAGGCGCCGGGCAACAGGCTGCGGTCGCTGGGGCCGGCTTCGATCAGGCAGACGCTGAGCTGCGGGTCGGCGGACAGCCGGTTGGCCAGCACGCAACCGGCCGAGCCGGCCCCGACCACGATGTAGTCGAACGAACGCGGGGCGGAGTCAGTCATGGGAGATACCTCGTTGGCAGTGAAAAGCAGGTTTACAGCCCCAGCGCCGCGCCGACGTCGTACATGACTTGCAGGCCGACGACAAAACCGTTGCCGCTGAGCTCGCGGGCCTCGGGGTTGTAGAAGTTGTCCGGGTTGATCAGGTACTGCACGCTGGGCTCGAGCGACAGGTGCCGGGTCAGGGCGAAGTGGCCGTTGGCCTCGATGGCGTAGACGTTGCGTTCGCCCAGGCTGGGGTCGCCGCCGTTGGCGATCCGCGCCTGTTGCTGGAAGCGCAGTTGGTGGTCGTTGAGGCGCAGGTAGCTGGCCTTGAGGTTGAGCTTGTCCTGGGCGCGGTCGAAGGGCGCCAGGTAAGTCAGGCCGATCTCGGCGAAATGGCTGAAGGGCTGCTTGTCGTCGGCCGCCAGGGACAGCGAACCGAACGCCAGCAGCGCCTGGGGCGCGGTGCCCTGGCCGCCGTCGGCCCGCCAGAAGCCTTGCTGGAACTTGAAGAAGGCGCCACCGGTGCCGTGCTCGCTGGCACCGGTCAGCGGGTCGTGCTGGTTGGCGGTGTTGTAGTAGCCATTGAGTTCATAGTGGGCGCTGTAGGCGCCGTCGTGCTTGCTGCCGATGCCCAGCAACAGGCTGGTGCCGCTGGCGTCGTCGGTGCTGAAGTCCAGGCCCTTGCGTTTTTTCAGGTAGTCCACCGGGTTCGATTCGAAGGCTCCGGCATGCACATACAAACCCGGCGTCGCCTGGTACTTCAGGTAGCCGCCCCAGCTGCCGTAGGGCGGCGGCAGGATGCCGGTGGACGAATCGATGATCGGGTCGTTGCAGGTGACCACGGTTTCGCAGTTGTAGATATAGAAGTAGCGCCGCGCGTTGGTGCGCCCCAGGCTCATGTCGACCTGGCCGTCGAGCCAGGTCTGCTGGTAGGTCAGCAGGCTCAGCTGGTTGCTGGTGATGTCGTTGTGGATCGGCGCGCCGGCGAAATAGCTGCCGGCGGCGCCTTGCCAGTTGCGCGAGGTCGGCTGGCCGGTGGCGGTGTCGAGGATGAAGAAGGTTTCTTCGAAATGAACGGCCGCGCCTGTAAGGCCGGCGAGGATATCGAGGTCGAAGTCGGCGCCGACGAACAGGTCGCCGCTGTTGCCGAAGCTGTGTTGCCGCGGACCGGTGTCGAGATTCTTCATCGACAGGCTCCAGAACTGCACATGGGGTCGGATGCCGTAGCCGGCCAGTTGCTCGCCGAGCCCGGCCAGCGGGCCTTCGCGGCCGGGTGCCGGTGTTTCGGCCTGGCACAAAGGGGTGAACAGGACCGCCGTCAGCAGCGGGCACAGCAGGAGAGTGCTTTTCATGGTCGATACTCGTTTCTTGTTGTTTTTGTGAGTAGCCGCTGCCGAAGGCTGCGATCGGACGCGCAGCGTTCGCCAACGGGTTACCAGGAGGCTGCCGATTGCGCTGGCGAGGACTGCGTCCTCGATCGCAGCCTGCGGCAGCGGCTACAGGTCATGCCTTGGCCAGCGATGGGTTGGGATTGACCAGCACCTTGATCTGGCTCTTGTCCCGCAGCAGTGCCTCGAAGCCATGCTCCACGGCCTGGTCCAGGGTCACGCAGCGGGTCACGGCGCGGGTCAGGTCCAGGCGGCCGCTGGCCAGCAGCTCGATCAGCGGCGGGTAGGCGTTGCGATAGCCCACGCTGCCGAGCAGGCGCAGTTCGTGGTTGACCAGGTGGAAGGCATCGACGCTGACCTCGCCCATCAGGCCCACCAGCACCACCTCGCCGCCCTTGCGCAGCGAGTGCAGGGCCAGGCTCAGGGTCTGCTGGCTGCCGGCGGCCTCGAAGGCCGTGTCGACGCCGCCACCGCTCAGTTCGTGCAGGCGTTGCGACAGGTCGGCGGCGTGGCCATCGAGCACTTCCTGGGCGCCGAAGTCGCGGGCCAGTCGCCGGCGTTCCGCGCTGATGTCCACGGCGAAGATCCGCTCCACGCCGCGCAGGCGCGCCAGCAGGATCAAGAGCAGGCCGATAGGACCGAGGCCGAACACCACGCAGCTGTCGCCGGGCAGCAGGCTGCTCTGGTTCAGCGCGTGAAAGGCCACCGCCGCCGGCTCCAGCACCGCGGCCTGCTTGAAACTCACCGAATCCGGCAGCGGGTGCAGCATGTAGGCCGGCACCAGCACCTGTTCGGCGAAACCGCCGTCGCCCATCAGGCCGATAAACCCCATGGACTGGCAGAGGTTGTACTGGCCGGCGCGGCAGTACTGGCAATCGCCGCAGCGGTACTCCGGCTCCACCGCCACCCGGATGCCGACCCGGACCCGGTCGACGCCCGCGCCCACCGCCAGGACCTGGCCGCAGAACTCGTGGCCGAGGGTCAGCGGCGCGCGGCAACCGGACAGCGGGTGGGGCACCTGTTGTGGAATCGAGTGCGGGCCGTCGGCGTATTCGTGCAGGTCGCTGCCGCAGATGCCGCAGTAGGCCACCTTGACCAGCACCTCGCCCGGGCCGGGCTGCGGCAGTTGCAGATCGCTCAGGCGCAGGTCGCGGGCGGCATGCCAACGCAATGCTTTCATGGCTGGTTTCCTTGCAGGACAGGAGAGGGGGAAGGTTCGGCGCGGCGGCTGCGTGCCAGGACCGCCGGCGCGGTTTCCTTGAGGAACAGTGCCAGCAGCGCCGCCAGCAGGGCGCCGCCGCAGGAGATCCACATCACGATGGACAGGCCGAAACGGTCGGCGGCAAAGCCGGCGATGGTCGGTGAGACAAAACCGCCCACCAGCTCGCCGATGCCCATGATCATGCCCAGGGCGGTGGCCATGACCTCACGGGGCACGGTTTCCGCCGGGATGGTCGCCATGAACAGGGTGAAGCAGCCCAGGCCCGTGTAGGTCAGCAGCATCAGCACGCCCATCAGCAGCGGGCTGTTGGCGTAGAGCAGGGCGATCGGGCAGCAGGCGGCGATCAGCGAGAACAGCACCAGGGTCGGGCGGCGGCCGAAACGGTCGGAAATCGCCGCCACGCCGAAGCCCCACAGCACCCAGGCGCCGCCCAGGCAACTCATCACCGTGCCCATGCTCGCCGGGCTGTAGCCGCGGACCTTGACCAGGAAGGTCGGGGTAAAGGAGATGAGGATCACGAACCAGGTGAGGAACACGCAGCTGATCAGGGTGCAGAGCACGATGTTGCGGCTTTTCAGCAGCGCCAGGCGGTTGACCGGAGCAGCAGGAGCGTTGTCCGTGACCGGTGCCGCCGGCGCGTCGTTGCGCACGTAGCGCCAGATCAGCAGGGCGATCAGCAGCCCGGGGATCAGCGAGACGATAAACGCATGGCGCCAGCCGTAGGCTTCGGCCAGGGCGATCAGCACCGGCGGGCCGATCACCGCGCCCAGCAGCCCGGCCGCCGAGCCTTGCAGCAGGCCCATGTTCAGGCCCCGGCGATGGGGCGAGGAGGCCTCCACCATCAGCGATTGCGAGAGCGGCAGGATCGGCCCTTCGGCCAGGCCCATGATGCCGCGGAACAGCAGCAGGCTGAGAAACCCGGTGACCAGCCCCGACAGCGCCGAGCACAGGGAAAACAGGATCACCGCGACGATCAGCAGCGGCTTGCGCTTGCCACGCCGGTCCGACCAGGCCCCGACCAGCGCGCCGGATACCGCCCAGGCCAGGGCCAGGACCGACGACAGCATGCCCAGGTGGCTGTTGCTCAGTTGCAGCTCGTCGGCCATGAAGGGGAACAGGAAGGACAGGGCCAGGCGATCGAAAAAGACGAAGCCGAACGTCAGGAACAGCACGCCCAGCAGGATGTTCTCGTAACCGGCTTTATTGTTGTTGTAAGCCATGGTCGTTCTCCGCGGGAGGGACAGGTGAAGTCGAGACTTCAGCGAAACAGCGTGTCGATGTAGGCCGCGCCGAGGCCGATCTTTTCGTAGTGCGCGCGGCACAGGGCGATGTAGGAGTGCACGTCGAAGTAACCGTCCGGCTCGCCCTGTTCGTCGAGCCAGATCAGCGGGCCCTTGACGATGAAAAACGCGCGCATCGGTTGCTCGTGCTCGTAGGCCACCAGGGTGTGGCCTTCGCCCGGGGTCTCGTAGACGAAGTCGCCGGCGGTGGCGGTCCAGTCGTGTTCCAGGTAGCCCCACTTGCCGGACAGGGTGTAGGCGAACACTTCGTGGGGGTGGTAATGCCGGTTCACCAGGCCGGCGCTGCTGGCCATGAGGATGTCGCACCAGCGGTTCTCGCTCGGCGAGATCCACAGCGGCCGCGAGGACACGGTTTCGGTGAAGGGCACATACAGCTTCAGGTCGTCGCTGGCGGCATTGGGCAGGTAGACCTCGGGCTTGGCGTCCGGCTTGAAGCAATTGGCGATCGGTTGCAGGTCTTTCCAGAATTCACGGCGGGCGGCTTCGGGCATGGTCGGCCTCTATTCGTTGTGGGAGTCGAGGCGACTTTAGGCGCGGCGCGCGGGCGGGGTTTTATCCAATCGGACGGGATTGTTGACTGGATCGGACGAGACTTTTCCTACAGGCTTCAGGGACGCCGTTTACCCTGGAAATCGACTTGTGCCCACTGCGTTTCACGTTGACAGGGCATAAGCTTCATATGTTAATGAATCGCCGCGGCCGCCATCTGCCGCGGCCTCGGTGTCCGGTCACTGCCTTGCCGACCGGGAATGCTTCCTAGCCCATGAGAAGAATAAAAATGTCTCCATGCGCCTTGCTCGAAACCCGGCATGCCTGCACCCAGAGCATCGCCCTGGACCAGCGGCTGGCCTTCTGGGAGGACTACAACGCCTCCACCCTGGTCGGCCTCAAATGCACTTCCTTTTGTGACAGCGGTTTTGCCGCCAGCCAGGACAACCTGCAGCTGGAAGGCATGCGCCTGGCGCGGATCGAGGGCAACGAGCACGTGGTCGAGCGTGACAACTCGATGATCCGCGCGGTGCCCAAGGAGTCGGTGTTCGTGTCCTTCGTCACCGGCAGCGGCTCGTTCTTCTATCAGGATGGCGCCTGCCAGTTGCTCGAGCCGGGCGAGCTGATCGTCTACCGCACCGACAAGCCCTATCTGTTCGGGTTCTCCGGGCCGATGCGCCAGTTCATTTACGACATTCCCCAGGCACTGTTCGCCGAGCGTTGCCTCAAGCGTTTCGACCGTCCGCTGAAGATCGGCGGGCAAAGCGGCGTGCAGCGCCTGTTGCTGCGCACCCTGGGCGAGCGCACCGGAGGCTTTTTCCAGCAGCCGCTGAGCGAGGACGCCGAGAGTTATCAGAACCAGGCGCTGGAGCTGTTGGCCAGCCTGATCGCCGGGCAGGCGGGAGAGCGGCGGATCAATGCGCTGAGCGCGTCCTATCTGCTGGCGGCCAAGCAGTGCATCAGCGAACAGTTGGCCGACCCTGGCCTGAGCTGCGAGCGGGTGGCCGCGCAGACTGGCATTTCCCCGCGGCACCTGAGCCGCCTGTTCGCCCTGGAAGACAGCCAGCCCAGCCGATTTATCCTGGAAAAACGCCTGCAACAGGCCCATGACCTGCTGAGCAGCCCACGGGGAGCCGGCCTGGATATCGGCGAAATCGCCTACCGTCATGGCTTCACCAGCCAGGCCCACTTTGCCCGGGCGTTCAAGGCCCATTACGGCCAGACCCCGAGCGAAGTGCGCAAAACCCTGTAGCCGCTGCCGCAGGCTGCGATAGGTCCGAAGGACCTCCAGCGTCCGAGAGATCGCAGCGCCCGTTCCGGTCGATCGCAGCCTTGGGCAGCGGCTACAGGTCGGTGGCCAGCCAGACGCATTTCGCGGCATTTAAGCCCCATTACGGCCAGCCTCAAGCGAGATTCGCAACCCCATGTAGCCGCTGCCGCAGGCTGCGATAGGTCCGAAAGACCTCCTGCGGTCGGGAG
>NZ_FOXG01000008.1:20549-290837 GCF_900115645.1 Pseudomonas sp. NFPP07 | reverse complement strand
CCGTTACGGCCAGCCTCAAGCGAGATTCGCAAACCCATGCAGCCGCTGCCGCAGGCTGCGATAGGTCCGAAGGACCTCCTGCGGTCGGGAGATCGTTACGCCCGTTCCGGTCGATCGCAGCCTTCGGCAGCGGCTACGGTCAGTGGTCGTTGAAGAAGGTTTGCGCCAGATCGTCGATCAGTTGGCGTTGAAAGGCCTGGAACCCTGGATTCGGCTGTTGCAGCTGCACGAACTCCAGCATCGGGTCGGTCACCGCGGTCCTGATGCCGGCCAGCTCCTCGACCGTCGCCAGCCCGCAGAAGGGCACATAGGCCTCGGAATAACCGCCTTCATGCACCAGCACCAGGCGGCCCTGGCACAGGCGCTCGGCGGCTTCGCGCACCTGGCGGGTCATGGCGCGGAACGAGTCGCTGTGCAGCAGCATCCGCGCCAGCGGGTCGACCGCGTTGGCGTCGTAGCCGCAGGCAACGATGATCAGCTCCGGCTCGAAGCGCTCCAGGGCCGGGATCACGATGCGTTGCAGGGCATGCAGGTAGGCGTCGTGACCGCTGCCGGGCAGCAGCGGGATATTGATGTTGGCCCCCAGCCCGGCGCCGCGGCCACGGTCCTGTTCGCCGCTATAGCCGGGCGGGAAGCAGCCGTCCTGGTGCAGGGAAAGGGTCAGCACGTCGCCGCGCTCCTCGAAGATCGACTGGGTACCGTTGCCGTGGTGCACGTCCCAGTCGATCACCGCGACCTTGCCCAGGCCGCGCCTGGCCTTGGCCGCCTCGATGGCGATGGCGATATTGGCCAGGAAGCAGAAGCCCATGGCGCCGTCGGCCAGGCAATGGTGCCCCGGCGGACGCGACAGCGAGTAGGCGTTGTCGGCTTCGCCGCCGAGCACCGTGTCCACCGCGGCGATGGCCAGGCCGGCGGAGAGCCGGGCGATGTCGTAGCTGCCCGGGCCGATCGGCGCTTGCGGGCCGAGTTCGCCGCCACCGGCCTCGCTCAGGGCCCTGAAGCGTTGCAGGTACTCGGCGCTGTGTACCCGCAGCAAATCTTCCTCACTGGCAGCCGTGGCGCTGCGCACCTGCAGGTGGCGGGTCAGGCCGGAGACGTCCAGCAGGCTTTTCAGGCGGCGCTTGGTTTCCGGCGATTCGGCGTGCCCGGCCGCGGCGGGCGGTTGCACCCAGCCGCCCACCGGCAGCGTCAGCGCATGCAGCCCGGCGCTGTGCCAGAGGCTGAGTTCATCGAAGAAAAACGCGGTTTTACGGGTCATGGGCATATCCATCTATGGGGCGAAAATTTGTAGCCGCTGCCGAAGGCTGCGATAAGGCCGAAGGCCTTCAGCGATCTGGAAACCGCAACGGCCCTGCGGGCCGATCGCAGCCTTCGGCAGCGGCTACAGGGGGGCAGGGGTTCAGGTGCCGCGCCGGCAGCCGAGGATCAGCGCCAGCGACAGCAGGGTCAGGCCGGCCCCGCCGATCAGCAGGGGCTGGAAGCCGCCGGTGCTTTCGATCAGCCGCCCGGCCAGCGCGGGGCCGATGGCCAGGCCGCCGCCGATCACCAGGTTGGAGGCGTTCATCAGCTTGCCGGAGCGGTCGAGGTCGGCCAGGCAGGCGAGGATCAGCGGCAGGATGAAGGTCCAGGTGAACTTGAAGACCAGGGCGGCGAGGGCGAAGCGCGCCAGGGGCGGCGCGCCCAGCAGCAATAGCACCGAGCCGGCCATCAGGCTGTAGCCGAACAGCAGCAACAGCAGGCGCGGCAGGCGATTGCCGATCAGCGAGGCGCAGCCGGCGCCGACGATACCCATGACCGTGGCGACGGCCAGCAGCTCGCCGCTGGCTTGCGCGGAGATGCCGGCCTTGGCGCTGATCGAACCGATAAAGGTCCAGACCCCGCTGAGGCTGATATAGAAGCCGAGGATGCCGAGAATGCCGCACAGCGCCTGCCACTTCGGCGCGGCGGCGGCCTGCCCCGCGGTTTTTTCCGGGGGCGGCGCGCCCTGGGGAAAGTAACGCGCCAGGGGCAGGCACAGGCTCATCAGCAGCGCCAGCAGCAGGTAGCAGGCCGCCAGGCCGTAATGCTCGAACAACCGCGGCAGAATGCTCAGGCCGATTGCCCCAACCACCAGTTGGCCCATGACCCACAGGCCGTAGGTCCGGCTGGGGTTGGCGGTGGAGGCGGCGCTGGACAGGCAGATGATCATCAGCGAACCGCCGGCCAGGGCGCTGCAGAAACGCAGGGCCAGCAGCGCGCCATAACCCTGGGCCCAGATCGACAGCAGGTTGGTGACTATGAACAGCGCCCCGGCCAGTAGCGCCGCGCGGCGCCAGTCGACGCGCTTGAGCCACCAGAAGGCGGGCAGGGTGGCCAGGCTCATGGCCCCCAGTTCGGTGGAAAACAGGTCGCCGATCTGCGACGGGCTCAGTTGCCATTGGCTGGCCAGTTGCGCGGCCACCGCCGGGGCGGTCATGAGGATGGTCGGGGTGATGGCGGCGAACAGCACGATGGCCGCCAGCAAAGCCAGGGATGACGTGGTGTGCGGCTGCTCGCCGGTGAGCGCCTGGCTCTTGTCGATCATGGGGGGCGTCATGGTGGGTAGCTCCGGAAAAACGCTTCAGAACACGTGGACCAGACGCAGCAAGGCGTCGGTGCCGTGGTAGCCGTTACGGGTGGCGACGTTTTGCGAGAGGCCGAACATCAGCTGGTTCTGCTGGTCCAGCCAGTGGCCGACCTCGAAGCCGACCTGGGTGTAGCGCTTGTGGGTGTCGTCGATGCGCTGGTCATTGATCCGCAGCTCGCCACCGTCGGCGTGGATCAGCCGCAGGGCGCCATAGGTGCTGCTGGTGAAGTCATAGGAGGCGAAGGCTTGCAGGCGGTACAGCGGGTCCTGCTTCAGGTCGCTGCCGAAGTAATCGTCGTTCTTGCCGTAGAGCTGGGCTTCGAGGTTGGCTTCCAGCACCCACTTCTCGCCGACGCCCTGGGTGTAGTTGTAAACGAAGGTCGCGCCCCAGCGGTTGGCGCCCGGCGAGACATCCGGGTTGTCGCCGTGGTATTCGCCCACCGGCAGGGTGATCAGGGTCAGCAGGCCGCTGTAGGTTCGGCTGGCCGGGTCGTTGATGAAAAACAGGGTGCCGCCGACCTGTGGGTCGCCGAAGCCGCTTTCCCCGGTGTGGCGATTGGCACCGGGCAGGCGCGCGTCGATATCGGCGAAAGGCACGATGAATTGCGGGGTGCACAGGGTGCCGCAGATGTCGGTGAAAAATACCTGGCGATAGGCCAGGGCGTTGACCTTCAGCTCGGCCTTGCCGGTGCTGTCGGCAGGGCCGTGGAAGTCGTCGGCGCGGGTCGCCGGCAGGTACAGCACGCCCAGGCTGGTGCCCGAGGGCGCGCCGAAGAAGTCGCGGGCGTTAAGGTCGGCGGCGCTGGCGTCCAGGTTCAGCAGGGCGCCGGTGACGGCCAGGGCGGTGTGGTGCGCAAGCGTTCTGGTCATGGGCGTAACCTCTCTTCTTTGAGTTGTTGTGCGGCGAAGCGCTCGCCGGTACGCGGCAGTGGCTGGAAAAAGGGCAAAAGCGGCCCGTGGCCGTCAAAACGACAGCGCGAAAGTCAGTCAGCGAGGGAGGTAAACGTCAGTCGGGTGGGGCGTGCAGCAGATGGGCGATGCGGGTCTTGTCCTTGACCCCGAGCTTGTTGTAGATGGCGCGGATGTGATGGCGCACGGTGTTCGGCGACAGGCCCAGCTCGCGGGCGATTTCCTTGTAGGTCTTGCCTTCGCCGAAGCCCAGGGCCACGTCGTTTTCCCGTGGGCTGAGCTGGGTCAGCAGCGTGCGGCCGCGGGCGGCGAGCAGGAACAGGTCGCCCACCGGCGAGGCCTCGTATTGCAGGTGCCGGCCTTCGTAACCGCCATCGGCCATGGGCACGGGCAGGCAGGGGCCGCTCCAGTCCGGCCACTCGCCGAGCAGCAGGTCGACGAAGCCGCGTTCGGCGCAGTGCAGGGTGCCGCGCTGGTCGCACACCGCCAGCGCCAGGTTGCGCGGGCTGGTGAGGGTTTCGCGCATGGCCACCAGGGTGCGGATCTGGTTGGCCGACACCGCGGCCACCAGGTGCAGCATCAGGTTGTTCAGCAGCAGGCAGTCGTCGGCGTCGAAGCGTTTGGCGCCGGGGGCGCGGTACAGCGCCAGGTGGTCGCTGAGGTGGGTCTGCGGGTCGATGTACACCACGCACAGCAGCTCGCCGATGCCATAGGTTGTGCCCAGCCAGTTCAGGCCGGGGCCGTTGGCCGGGTCGCGCATGTCGACGATCACCGCCCGGCCCGGGTGTGCATGGACCCGGCCGACGGTGACGTCGACGTGCTTGATCGATTGCCAGTCCGGCAGGTAGCTGGGGGGCAAGTGATGGAGGTAGGAGCTGTGTTCTTCCGGCAGGCCGTCGATCAACGCGGCGCGGCCCCACCAGGCGCTGTCGAAGGGCAGCAACTGGCCGATGCGGTTCAGCGCATGGCCATGGAAATGTTCGATGTCCTTGTGCTGCGCCAGGCGCTGCAACTCCAGGGTCAGCGAGCTGAAGGCTTGCAGCAGGCTGGCGTGACCATGTTCATGACGGCTCATGGGGGTGTTCCTCTGTGCGACGTTCTTATTGTTTTCGTCACGGAGTCAGTAAGGACCGGAACGTCCAGGGACGTGGGCAGGGCCTGGGCACGAGTATCGTCGGGTTGGTGGGGGATCGCTATCCTACAGATGCAGGATGAAGGGGGCTGGCGGGGATATTGGTTTCTGTAGGAGCGAGGCTTGCTCGCGATCAATCTGCAACGATAACGCGCGTTGGCAGGTCCATTGCCGCTGCGCGGCTATCGCGAGCAATCGAACGTCGACCGGCCGCTCCTACAGAAGATCAGAAGATCAGGCCGCCTGGACAGCCCGCTGCAAACGATGGAAACCACGGCTGAAATACACCAGCGAATCGCCGTGTTCGCCCACGCAGATCTCATCCAGCTGCACCAGCATCACCGAGTGGGTGCCGACTTCCTGCACCTCGGTGATGCGTCCCTGCAGGCTGGCCAGGGCGCCGTCGAGCACCGGCAGGGCGCCCTGGCCGTCGCGCCAGGGGTGCAGGCTGAAGCGCTGCTCCATCTCCACCCCGGTCATGCCGGCGAAGTGCCGGGCGACCTCTTCGTGTTCGCCGCAGAGCACGTTGATGCAGAGCTGGCCGTTGCGCTTGAACACCGGGTTCAGGGCGCTGTTGCGGTTGACGCAGACCATCAGGCTGGGCGGGCTGTCGGTGACCGAGCAGACCGCGGTGGCGGTGATGCCGCAGCGTCCGGCCGGGCCGTTGCTGGTGATGACGTTGACCGCCGCGGTCATGTGCGCCATGGCGTTGCGAAAGGCTTGTTGCTTGGGATCAAGTTGAGTCATGAGAGATTCCTTTCCTCGGGATTGAACCACGGTATTTGCAGGAGCCGTCGCTCGACGCTCGATTGCCGCGAAAAACCTCAAGCCAACGTGGAGTCGCAGATGCCGCGCGTCATCGTTCACGTCTTATCGCGAGCAAGCTTCGCTCCTACAGAAGCGAGGCAGTGGTTACTGGCGGATGCGGTCGAGCATGTTGATGTCGTCCGGATTGGTCAGGTGTGGCACCGTCCAGCCGTCGAGATTGTAGTCGCCCAGGCATTGGTCCACCAGGTCGGTCATGGCTTTCATCGAGCCGGTGGCCTGGGCATGGCGCAGGCATTGCATGCGGATTTCGTCCTGGCTGCCGGCGTAGTTGATTTCGTACAGCTCGTGGCGGCCGCCGAACTCGGTGCCGATGGCATCCCACAGCAGCTTGAGGATCTTGATCCGCTCCTCGTGGCCCATGCCCGCCGAACCCCGGCAATAAGTGCTCAGGTACTGGTTGAGCATCGGGTCCTTGAGGTCGCGGGAGCCGGACGGCAGGTAGATCAGGCCGCTGGCCACCACCTGCTCGATGATCTTCTTGATGTCGGTGTAGGCCTGGGGCGCCAGTACCCGGTAGGCCTGCAAGGCCTGGGCGCTGGGCAGGAAGGCGCCATTGAGCCATTCGCTGGCGTTGCCGTGCATGGCGTCGGTCAGCGACCAGAACAGGTTGCGCCAGGCCACCACTTCGCCAACCTGCGCCTGCACCCCGCGAAACTCCAGGGAACCGGTGCACTGCAAGGCCTTGACCAGCAGCCCGGTGATGAAGTCGAGCTTGACCGCCAGCCGGGTGCAGCCCTGCATCGGGAACAGCCGGCCGAAACCGCCCTGTGGGAACCACTGCCGGCAGCGCTCGAAGTCGCGGTAGATCAGCACGTTTTCCCAGGGGATGAACACCTTGTCCATGATCAGGATCGCGTCGTTCTCGTCGAAGCGGCTGGACAGCGGGTAGTCGAACGGCGAGCCGGTCATGCCGGCCTGCAGTTCATAGGACGGGCGGCAGATCAGCTTCATGCCGCGGGTGTTCATCGGCGCGATGAACATCAGGGCGAAGTCGGTGTTGTCGCCCAACAGCTGCGCCGAACCCTGGCCGACGAAGTTGTAGTGGGTCAGGGCCGAGTTGGTGGCCACCACCTTGGCGCCGCTGACGATGATCCCGCCTTCGACTTCCTCGTCCACCGAGATGAACACGTCCTTGACCTGGTCCACCGGCTTGTCGCGGTCGATCGGCGGGTTGACGATGGCGTGGTTGAGGTATAGGCAGGCTTCCTGGATGCGCTTGTACCAGGTGCGGGCGTTGTCCGCGAACTTGCCATAGAACTCCGGGTTGGCGCCCAGGGCGCTGCCGAAGGCGGCCTTGTAGTCCGGGCTGCGGCCCATCCAGCCGTAGGTCAGGCGCGACCACTCGGCGATGGCGTCGCGCTGCTGGCGCAGGTCGTCGGCGCTTTTCGCCGAGCGGAAGAACTTGTGGGTGTAGCCGCCGTTGCCGGTGTCGGTGGCCCAGCACAGCTTGTCCTTGGTCTCGGGGTCGTGCAGGGCGTCATACAGGCGCGCCATGGAGGCGGCGGAGTTGCGAAACGCCGGGTGGCGGGTCACGTCCTTGACCCGGTCGCCATAAATGTAGATTTCGCGATCGTCGCGCAGGCTGGCCAGGTATTCGGCGCCGGTCAGCGGGCGGTTGGTCTCGGCACGGAAGTCTTCGGGTTTCATCATCCACTCCAGTCGTTGTTGTTATGAATTGCCATTGCGAGCTGGGGCCCATGATGGGCAGGACGGGGCGGCGACTGAATGGCTTTTCCGGCGAATGAATTGCACTTTTCATGGGGTGGTCATGGGGTGGTCATGGGGGCATGGAGGCCGGTCATGGAGGCTGGCAGCGAGCTTGCCAGGCGATCTGTCTCAGCGGTGAAACACTCCCGGGCGACGAAAAATATTTTCGCCGGGGCCTGCAAAAAACCTAAAGCCCGGCCGATATCGCTATTAGGCCCACAGACCAACTACAACAGTGGCGCCCACCTGTCAGGCCGCCAGCCGCCGCTGGTGACAGGGTTCAGTGCATGGATGCTCGCAGTCCTCAATTCCCGAGAGTCATCCTATGTCCCTACGTAATATGAATATCGCGCCTCGAGCTTTCCTCGGTTTTGCGTTCATCGCGTTGCTGGTCATCGCGCTGGGTGTGTTCGCCGTCAACCGCATGTCGATCATCCGACAGGCCTCCCTGGAAATGGAAAGCAACCAGCTGCCCAGCGTAGGGTTCCTCGGCAACGTCACCGAAAACGTGCTGCGCCTGCGGATTCTCTCGTTCCGGGTACTGGTCAACCGCGAGCCGGCCGGCCTGCAGGAAGCGCAGACGCGCATCGGCGTGCTGGTGGACAAGCTCAAGCAGGCCCAGGCCAGCTACGCCGCCTTGCCGGCGGGGGAAGAGGAAGTGGCCCTGTACAAGACCTTCGCGGCCACCCTGGACAAGTACCTGCAAGCGCAGAACGACATGCTGGAGCTGTCGCGACAGAACAAGCTCGAGGAGCTGCGCACCCTGATCAACACGCGGATCAAGGACGGCACCGACCAGATGGGCGAGCAGTTGAACAAGCTGGTGGCGATCAACAACGCCGGGGCCACCCAGGCCTCGGATATGGCCGGTGAGCATTACCGCGGCGCCATCACCGGCATCATCGCCGTGGCGGTGGTCGCGGCCCTGCTCACGGTAATACTGGCCCTGCTGCTGACCCGCAGCATCGTCACCCCGTTGAACCGCGCGCTGCTGGCCGCGCAGACCATCGCCGGGGGCAACCTGACCCAGGCCATCGAGGTCGACGGCAAGGACGAGCCGGCCCGCCTGCTGGTGGCGCTGAACGAGATGCAGGGCAACCTGCGCAAGACCATCGAGCAGATCTCCGGCTCGGCCACCCAGCTGGCCTCGGCCTCGGAAGAACTCAGCGCGGTCACCGAGGAAGCCTCCCGTGGCTTGCAGCAGCAGAACAACGAAATCGAACAGGCGGCCACCGCCGTCAACGAAATGACCGCCGCCGTGGAAGAGGTGGCGCGCAACGCCGTGTCGACCTCCGAAGCCTCGCACCAGTCGACCCAGGCCGCCCGCGAAGGCCGCGACCGGGTGGTAGAAACCGTCGACGCGATCCAGACCATGACCCACGACGTGCAGAGCACTTCGGTGATGATCGAAGGCCTGGCCACCCAGGGCCGCGACATCGGCAAGGTGCTTGACGTGATCCGTGCCATCGCCGAGCAGACCAACCTGCTGGCCCTCAACGCGGCCATCGAGGCGGCTCGCGCCGGCGAGGCCGGGCGCGGGTTCGCGGTGGTGGCCGACGAGGTGCGGGCTCTGGCTCATCGCACCGCGCAATCGACCCAGGAAATCGAAAAGATGGTCGCCGGCATCCAGAACGGCACCGGCGAGGCGGTGCAGTCGATGCAGCAAAGCAACCAGCGTACCCAGAGCACCCTGGAAATGGCCCGCGCCGCCGGCGTGGCCCTGGAGCAGATCGCCGAATCGATCAACCTGATCAACGAGCGCAACCTGGTGATCGCCAGCGCCTCGGAAGAGCAGGCCCAGGTGTCCCGCGAGGTCGATCGCAACCTGGTGAATATCCGCGACCTGGCCACCCAGTCGGCCGCCGGGGCCAACCAGACCAGCGCCGCCAGCCATGAGCTGTCGCGCCTGGCGGTGGATTTGAATGCGATGGTGGCGCGCTTTGTGATTTGAGTTAGGGTTGTTGGAATGCGTGCCCAAGGAGAGCGAGATGCGCTATTCAGCCTTGACCCAACGGATCGCCGGCGAAGGTGCCGCGGCCTGGCAGATTCACTACCGTGCCCTGGAGCTGCGCGAGGAGGGCGTCGATGTGCTGCTGCTGACCATCGGCGACCCGGATTTCGACACCCCGCGGCCGATCGTCCAGGCCGCCATCGATAGCCTGCTGGCGGGCGACACTCACTATTCGGAGGTGCGCGGCAATCGTTCGCTGCGCACCCGCATCGCCCACCGCCATGCCTCCCGCAGCGGCCAGGCGGTGGACGCCGAGCATGTGGTGGTGTTGCCGGGGGCGCAGTGCGCGGTGTTTTCCGTGGCCCAGTGCCTGCTCGACCCCGGCGACGAGGTGCTGGTGGCCGAGCCGATGTACGTCACCTACGAAGGGGTGTTCGGTGCCTGCGGGGCCAAGGTGCTGCCGATTCCGGTGCGCCCGGAGAACGGTTTTCGCGTCGAGCCCTCCGCGGTCGCCGCGCGTATCACGCCCAAGACCCGCGCGCTGATGCTCAACAGCCCGAACAACCCCTCCGGCGCCAGCCTGTCCCGGGAAACCTGGCAGGCCCTGGCGCGCCTGTGCGTCGAGCATGACCTGTGGCTGATCTCCGACGAGGTCTACAGCGACCTGCTGTTCGACGGCGAACACATCAGCCCCGGCAGCCTGCCGGGCATGGCCGAACGCACGGCGACCATCAACAGCCTGTCCAAGTCCCATGCCATGACCGGCTGGCGAGTCGGCTGGGTGGTAGCGCCCCAGGCCCTGGCCGGGCACTTGAGCCATCTGGCGCTGTGCATGCTGTACGGGTTGCCGGATTTCGTGCAGAACGCCGCGGTGGTGGCGCTGGACGCCGACCTGCCGGAACTGGAACAGATGCGCGAGGAATATCGCCAGCGCCGCGACCTGGTGTGTGCGCAACTGAGCCAATGCCCGGGGTTGAAGCCGGTCAAGCCCGATGGCGGCATGTTCGTCATGGTCGATGTGCGGGAAACCGGCCTGGGCGCCCAGCAATTCGCCGAGCTGCTGCTGGAAGGGCACGGCGTCTCGGTGCTCGCCGGCGAGGCCTTCGGCCCCAGCGCGGCGGGGCATATCCGTATCGGCCTGGTGGTGGATCAACAGCGTCTGGCGGACGCCTGCCAGCGGATCGTGCGTTGCACCCAGGACCTGCTCGAAGGCCGAACCTCAAAACGCCGCTGAGCCTGTAGCCGCTGCCGCAGGCTGCGATCGTCGAAACGCCGCCGCCCCTGTAGCCGCTGCCGTAGGCTGCGATCGACCGGAACGGTCGTGGCGATCTTCAGGACGCCGAGGTCCTGCGGACCTGTCGCAGCCTGCGGCAGCGGCTACAGGGTGGATCGCACGGTCACCGCGTCACACCGCGGCCTTGCGGCGCTCCCAGGCCTGGGGGTTGACCAGGTTGGCCGGGCGCTGGCCGGCCAGGGCCGCCAGCAGGTTGTCGACCGCGCAGCGGGCCATGGCCTCGCGGGTCTCGAAGGTCGCCGAGCCGATGTGCGGGGTGGCCACCACATTGTTCAGCTGCAACAGCGGCGAGTCGTGGCCCAGGGGTTCGCGCTCGAACACATCCAGCCCGGCCGCGCGAATCCGCCGTTGCTGCAAGGCTTCGATCAGCGCCTGTTCGTCCACCACCTTGCCCCGGGAAATATTGATGAAGATGCTTTCCGGGCGCATCAGGGCGAACTCTTCGCGGCCGATCAGGCCCTGGGTGTGCTCCGTCAGCGGCAGGGTCAGGCAGATGAAGTCGGCCTGTTGCAGCAGCTCCGGCAGGCTGCAGTAGCGGGCGCCGAAACGTTGTTCCACCGCCGGCTTCGGGCTGTTGCTGTGGTAGATCACCGGCATGCCGAAGCCGAAATGACCGCGCTGGGCCAGGGCTTCGCCGATCCGCCCCATGCCGATGATGCCCAGGGTCTTGCCGTGCACGTCACTGCCGAAATGCAGCGGGCCGATATTGCGGCTCCACTGGCCGGCGCGCACCAGGTTGGTCAGCTCCACCACGCGCCGGGCGCTGGCCAGGATCAGGGCGAAACCAGTGTCGGCGGTGGTTTCGGTGAGCACATCCGGGGTGTTGCTGAGCAGAATGTGGCGCCGGGTCAGGTAGTCGATGTCGTAGTTGTCGACGCCCACCGACACGCTGGCCACCGCTTCCAGGCGTGGCGCCAGGTCCAGCAGTTCGGCGTCCAGGCGCAGGCTGGCGCCGAGCAGGCCCTGGGCGGTGGGCAGGGCGCTGCGCAGCTTGGCCAGGCCCTGGGCGCTGAGGTCTTCGATCAGGGTCACTTGGGCCTGCTCGTGCAGGCGGGCCATCAGCGGCGGCGAGAGTTTCTTGTACAGCACGACCTGTTTTTTCATGGGGTTCACCTTGTTCGATTCAGGAATGCGCCAGGCGGCGACGTACCGGCAGCGCGCTGCGCTGGCGGTCGCTGGCGCCCGGGTTGAGAAAGAGGGTCAGCAGCACCGACAGCAGCAGCGCACCGCTCATCAGCAGGTAGGAGGCGCCGGGCGAGCCGGTGGCGCTGTTCAGGTAGCCCACCAGGTAGGAGCCGCCGAACGAGCCCAGGGCGCCCATGCTGTTGATCAGCGCCATGGCGCCGCCGGCGACGTTGGCCGGGAGGATCTCCGGGACGATGGCGAAGAACGGACCGTAAGGCGCGTACATGCAGGCGCCGGCGATCACCAGCAGGCTGTAGGACCACCAGAAGTGCTCGGCGCCCAGCAGGTACGAGCCGTAGAAGGCGAAGGAGGCGATCAGCAGCGGCGGCCAGACGAAACGCTTGCGCTTCTGGATCCGGTCCGAGCCCCAGGACACCCCGAGCATGGCGATCACCGCGGCCAGGTAAGGCAGCGCCGACAGCCAGCCGGCCTCGACCATGTCCATCTGCGCGCCGTGCTTGAGGATCGACGGTAGCCACAGGACGAAGCCGTAGACACCGATGCTCCAGCAGAAGAACTGCAGGGCGAGGATGATCACCTTGGGCGAGCGGAAGGCTTCGGCGTAGTTCTTCACCGCCTTGATGCCCACCTGTTCGGCGGCCAGGGCGCTTTCCAGGTCGTGTTTTTCCTGGTCGCTGAGCCACTTTGCCGCGCTTGGGCGGTCATCGGCCAGGCGCCACCAGATAAAGGCCCAGAGCACCGCCGGCAGGCCTTCGATGATGAACATCCAGCGCCAGCTGAAATGCTCCACCAGGTACCCCGAGACCACCGACATCCAGAGCATGGTCACCGGGTTGCCGAGGATCAGGAAGGTGTTGGCCCGCGAGCGTTCGGCCCGGGTGAACCAGTGGCACAGGTAGACCAGCATCGCCGGCATCACCGCGGCTTCGACCACCCCGAGCATGAAGCGGATGGCGATCAGCCAGTAGGCGTTGGACACCACGCCGGTGAGGGTGGCCAGGCCGCCCCAGAGGATCAGGCTGACGAAGATCAGCTTCTTGACGCTGTGTTTTTGCGCGTAGATCGCCCCCGGTACCTGGAAGAAAAAGTAACCGAGGAAGAACAAGGCGCCGAGCAGGGACGACAGGCCCGGGGTGATCATCAGGTCGGCGGCCATCCCGGAGGCGGCGGCGAACCCATAGTTGGCGCGGTCCAGGTACGCCAGGCTGTAGGTGATGAACACGATGGGCATGATGTACCACCAGCGGCGGGTGGCGAGTTTCAGCGTTTGCATAAGGGTGCTCCTGAGCTTGTTGTTTTTGTCGCAACAGGTAACGCGTTGGTTCAATCAGGCGGTGTTGTTTTCACGGTTTTATCGCGAGCAAGCTCGCTCCTACAGAACTTGCGCAGCCCCTGTAGGAGCGAGCTTGCTCGCGATCGGTCGCGCAGCGACCGTCGGTAATTCATCGCGGCTCGGCAAACCTTCCATGTCGCCGCGGCTCTGCACCGCGCGGCTGCCGATCCAGTTGGCGCGCTGCACCGCTTCGGCGACGCTGTGGTTTTCCAGCAGGGCGCTGATCAGGCCGACGGCGAAACCGTCGCCGGCGCCCACGGTGTCGACCACCTGGGTCACCGGCACGGCTTCGACGAAACCTTCGTGCAACGGGGTGCGGTAATAGGCGCCATGGGCACCGAGCTTGATCGCCACGACCTCGACGCCCTGGCCCAGGTAAAACGCGGCGATATCGGCCGGGTCTTCATAGCCGGTCAGCAGGCGGCCTTCGCTCAAGCCCGGCAGCACCCAATGGGCGAGCACGGCCAGGCGGTTGATTTCGTCGATCATCAGTTGTTCGCTGCCCCACAGGCCGGGCCGCAGGTTGGGGTCGAAGGACACGCTGCGGCCGGCCGCGCGCATCTTGCTCATCAGGCTGTGGGACAGCTCCCGGGCCGAGGCCGAGAGCGCCGGGGGAATGCCGGTGGCGTGCAGGTGCCGGGCGCGCAGCAGCTGGGGGGCGATGTCGGCGACGCTCAGGTGGCTGGCCGCCGAACCGCGGCGGAAGTACTCCACCCGCGGATCGTCGCCGTGTTCTTCCAGGGACTTGAGCTGGAAACCGGTGGGGTGTTGCCGGTCGGTGGCGACGTAGCGGCAGTCCACGCCTTCGGCCTGCAGGCTGTCGACGACGAAGCGCCCCAGGGAGTCGGCGCCGACCCGGCTCAGCCAGCCGACCTTGAAGCCCAGGCGTGACAGGCCGATGGCCACGTTGCTGTCGGCGCCGGCGATGCGTTTGTGGAAGTGGCCGACCTGGGCCAGGTCGCCGCTCTGTTCGGCGACGAACATCGCCATGGTTTCACCGAACGACAGGATATCGAGCTCAGACATGGGCGTGCTCCAGGCGGGACTGGCCGAGGCGGGCGAGGGTGGCGACGTGTTCGCGGGTCAGCTGCACCAGGTCTTCGCCTTGCAGCGGGTATTCCACGGCCCGGGTCACGCCTTGAGTCATGTGCCGCAGCAATTGTTCCCACAGGTGCAGGTCGGCCATGCCCGGCGGTATCGCTACCAGCTTGCCGTCGGCGCGCCGGGCCACGGCCTTGCAGTGCACGTAGCCGACATGTCGGCCGAGCAGGCGCGCGGCGACGGAGGCGGACTGGTCCTGCCACTGCCAGTTGCCGATGTCGAAGGTCATCTGCACCGGCAGGCGATGGCGCTCGACCTCGGCGAAGAAGCGCTGGAAGGGTTCGATGCGCCCGCCGTGCAGGGTCTGGTCGTTTTCCACCAGCAAATGCACCGGGGACTGCGCCAGCAGCAGGGCCAGCTGGGACAGGTCGTTGTGCTCGGTGAAATACCCCAGGGACACCTTGAGGCTTTTTGCGCCGAAGGCCTCGGCCCGTTGCAGCGCCTGTTCCAGCAGCGGGTTGGCCCGGGAACGCCCGGCCACCCAGAGTTCCAGCGGCGAAGAAAACACGCTTTCCAGTTGCCGCTCGCGGGTGGCCCGGGCCAGCTGGGACGGGTCTTCGACGGTCAGCAGCTCTTCGCGCCATTCGATGCGCGACGCGCCGGCGGCGGCCAGCACCTCGATGAAACTGCCCTGGCCCTGCTCACGAACGCGGTCGGCGCCGTAGCTGGACAGGCTGATGGAGACAGGCGATTTATTCATGGTCATGGCCTCTGAAACCGGTTTCATTTTCTGCTCAAAAAAAGCCCCCAAAAAGAAGCTCATTTCCCTATCTTCATGCCTGCGCCGTTCCCTGTAGCCGCTGCCGCA
Source organism: Pseudomonas sp. NFPP07 (assembly GCF_900115645.1). NCBI lineage: Bacteria > Pseudomonadati > Pseudomonadota > Gammaproteobacteria > Pseudomonadales > Pseudomonadaceae > Pseudomonas > Pseudomonas sp. NFPP07. The sequence continues at coordinate 276,023 of NZ_FOXG01000008.1, read as the reverse complement.
GGCTGCGATCGGCGGCGTAGCCGTGGTAACCCGGCCGAAGCGTTTTCCAGGCAGATCGCCGACGCAGGTTTTGTGGCAACTGCGTTGCCGATCGCAGCCTCGCAGGCTCGGCAGCGGCTACACCGGCAGCGCGATTCCCCAGTCGATCAGTGGTTACAGGGGGCCTCGTTGACGGGTGGAGCCGCGGACGATCAGCTCGGCCGGGAAGTCCAGCACCCGCAGCGGCTCGACATCGCCGCGCAAACGCTTGAGCAGGCACTCGAAGGCGCTGGCGCCGATGCGTTCGGTGGGTTGGGCGAGGGCGGTGATGCCGCTGCCCACCAGCGGGTACCAGTCGAGGTCGTCGAGGGCGATCAGGCCGATCTCGTCGAACAACGGGCAGCCCAGCTCGCGCAAGGCCCGGGTCGCGGCCAGGGCGGCGACGCCGTTGGCGCAGAACAGCGCTTTCGGACCGGGGCCGGGGGCGGCGAGGAACTGTTGCAGCTGCTGGCTCAGCGCGGCGCCGGTTTCCACCGCCGCGCCTTGCAACGCCGGGCGTTGCTCGATCTGCGCCTTGAAACTGTTGCTGCGCTCGATCCGCGAGCTGGTGCCGTCATGGGGTTCGCTGACCAGCAGCAGGTCGCGGTAGCCGCGTTCTTGCAGGTGTTCGATGGCGCTGCGCACGGCTTGCGGGTTGTCCAGGCCAACCAGGTCGCTGTGCAGCTGCTCGACCTTGCGGTCCACCAGGACCATGGGCATTTCCCGATGCAGTTCGCGCAGTTCGTCCAGATGATGGCCCAGGGTGTTCACGATCAGGCCTTCGATGTTGTACGAGCGCAGGTTGGCCAGGTGCTGGCGCTCCTGCTCGTCGTCGCGGTCGGTGTTGCACACCACCAGGCTGTAGCCGTGCTGGCGGCAGGCGGTTTCCACGCCATGCATCACGGCAATCGAATAGGGGTTGCGGATATCGGCCACCAGCATGCCGATCAGGCGCGTGCGCCCGCGTTTCAGGCCACGGGCCATCTGGTTCGGGCGGTAGCCCAGCTCGCTGATGGCCTGTTCGATGCGCAGGGCGATGGCATCGGAGAGCAGGGCGCGGTCTTCGCCGATAAAGCGCGACACGCTGGCCTTGGAGACCCCGGCGCGTTCGGCGACATCGAGCATGGTGACGCGGCTGCGCTGGGCGGCGGAAAAACTGTTCACGGGCGGCGACCTGTCTTTAGCGTTCTTGTTATGGGGTGTATCCGCTCCAGGTGCGACGTTCTGCCGCATTGCTGAAACCGGTTTCAGGAAACAACAAAGCGCTTTCGCCGTCAAGCGCGATCAGCGCCAGCGGCATGAAAAAAATGTCATGCAGTCGATTGCGGGCGGTCTTCTTTGGCAGAGGAGGTGTCTGGCACCGGCGTTGCAGGTGATCGCGGGCAAGCCTCGCGCCTACGGGGTTGCGAGTTGTCTGTAGGAGCGAGCGGGCGGCGATCCGGCTAGCCCGCGAAAGGACCACGCGGTTTCGCTGAAGAAAGACTATTCGAGACAGGCCTGCAGGTAGTCGAGCAAGGCGCGGTACAGCGCATCCACCTCCGGCGCCAGGCCCCGGGCGCGCAGGCAGCCATGCACCAGGCCGAGGCCCGGGTACAGCTGGCTGTGGCCGTCGGCGGCCAGCAGCCGCTGGTGATACAGCGCGCCGTCGTCGCGCAGCGGGTCGAACTGCGCCAGGGCGATAAAGGCAGCGGGCAGGCCACTGAAATCCGTGGCCAGCAAGGGCCGGGCATAGGGCGAATGCCGTTCCGGGCCGGGCAGGTACAGGGCCTGGTAGGTGTCCAGGTCATTGCTGCCGAGCAGCGGCGCGTCGGCGCACTGGCTGCGCGAGGGCAGGTCGGCGGCGCCACCGAGGCCGGGGTACAGCAGCACCTGGGCGGCGGGCAGTTGTTCGCCGGCATCGCGCAGGGCCAGGCACAAGGCCGCGGCGAGATTGCCGCCGGCGCTGTCGCCGATCACCAGCTGCCGCCGGGCATCCAGGGCAAAGGGGCTGGCGCCGGCCTGCAAGGCGCGCCAGGCCGCGAGGCAATCGTCGAAGGCGGCGGGAAACGGATGCTCCGGCGCCAGGCGGTAATCCACGGCAATCACCAGCACCTGCAACTGCGCCGCCAGGTAGGCGGTGATGAAGTCGTGGGAATCCAGGTCGCCCACCACCCAGCCGCCACCGTGCAGGTACAACAGGCAAGGCCAGCCGTCCGCGGGCATCGGAATGGCGGGGCAATAGGCGCGCGCCGGCACCCCGGCCAGTTGCAATTCGCTGACCCGCAGGCCCTCGGGACGGGGCGGGGTGAATGCCTGGCACATGCGGCTGTAGTTGTCGCGCAGGCGCTGGGGGCTGTTGTCGGGGCTGGTGAAGCTCAGGGTGCGCTCGACGAAGGCGGCGAGTTGGCGAGAGAGCGGGTAGTGGCGCATGGGCGGGAGTGTCCGTTGTCTGGAAGAGGGCCATCGCGAGCTGGCTCGCGATGAGACCGGCAGGACGCCACTATTTCAAGCTGGCCTGCACCGCCGCCACGCCGTCCTTGCCTTCGAAGCTGCTGACCCCGGCCAGCCAGCGTTGCAGGTCTTCGGGGTGCTCGCGCAGCCATTGCCGCGCCACGTCCTGGGGCGTCCTGCGTTCCATGATCGGCACCATCAGCTGGCTTTCCTGGGCCGCGCTGAAGGTCAGGTTTTGCAGCAGGCGCTGGACGTTGGGGCAGCGCTCGGCGTAGTCCGGCGCGGTGACGGTGGACACCCTGGCCGCGCCTTCGTTGGGGCCGTAGACGTCTTCGCTGCCGGTCAGGTAGGCGATCCGCATGTTGATGTTCATCGGGTGCGGGGTCCAGCCGACGAAGACCACGAACTCCTTGCGGTTGATCGCCCGTTGCACCGCCGCGAGCATGCCGGCCTCGCCGGACTCCACCAGCTTGAAGCCCTTGAGGCCGAAGCGGTCGCTATCGATCATCGTCTTGAGGGTGGTGTTGGCGCCGCTGCCGGGCTCGATGCCATAGATCTTGCCGCCCAGTTGCTCCTTGAAGCGGGCGATGTCGGCGAAGGTCTTCAGGCCCGCGGCGGCGACATAATCCGGCACGGCGAGGGTGGCCTGGGCGTCGGCCAGGCTCGGCTGGTCCAGGACCTTGACCTGCCCGGCCTCGAGGAACGGCGCGATGTTCTTGTCCATCGCCGGTTGCCAGTAGCCGAGGAAGATGTCCAGGCGCTTGTCGCGGATGCCGGCGAAGATGATCTGCTGCACGGCGCTGGTCTGTTTGCTGTCGTAACCGAGGCCGGTCAGCAGCACGTCGGCCATGCCGCTGGTGGCGATGACGTCGGTCCAGTTGACCACGCCCATGCGCACGGTCTTGCAGGAAGCGGGCTCGCTGGCCCAGGCATTGGCACTCAGGAGCAGGGCGCCGCAGAGCAGCGGGAGACAAGGCTTGAACAGGGTTTTCATCACAGGGTCTCGTCCGGCAGGTCGTTATTGTCAGAGGCGGCGTCTTGTTGCGCCGTGCCCACCACTTTAGGTAACGCAGACCGTTATGAACGCGCCCTCAGGCGACCGGCTCTTGCACTGGGGCGACTCGCTGGCCTCAGGCCCACAGGCTCGCCCAGGCCGAGACCAGCAACAACAGCGCCATGCCCTGGTTGAAACGCTGCAACGCCAGGGGCGAACGCAGCAGCCGGGCGGAGCCGGCGCCGAGCAGCGCCCAGGCGCCCAGGCAGGGCAGGGACACCAGGAAAAACACCAGCGACAGGTACAACACCTGGTCCTGGCGTTCGCTGCCGTTGCCGGCGAACACACTGATCACGGCCAGGGCCATCATCCAGGTTTTCGGGTTGACCAGTTGCAGGCTGGCGGCACCAAGCAGGCCCAGGCGCTGGTGGTGGGTGTTCGCTTGTGGGTCGAGGGACGCGGCCGGGGCACGGAAGATCTGCCAGGCCAGGTAGCTCAACCAGATCACCCCGGCCCAGCGCATGGCGCTCGGCAGGCCGGGCACTTCCATCAGCGTGCGGCCGAGGCCGCTGCCCACCAGCACGACTATGCCGGAGGCGGCCAGGCAGGCGCCGAGAACGATCGGCAGCGCGGCCTTGAAGCCGTAGCGGGCGCTGTTGCTCAGCACCAGGATATTGGTCGGCCCCGGGGTGATCGAGGCGACGAAGGCGAACAGCAGGAAGGGCAGCAGGCTAGGCAGGGAAGGCAAGAAGGAGAACATCGTGGGCAGGCTCCAGTGAAGATCGAGGGAGGCGATCTTCGCCGGTGCGGGTTCAGGCGTCTGGAAGGTTTGAGCAGCGCTTGCGGTAGGCCGCCGGGGTCAGGCCATAGGCGCGGACGAACCAGCGGCCCATATGGCTCTGGTCGGCGAACCCCAGGGCCATGGCCACCTCGGCCGGCTGTTCGCCGCGGGCCAGCAGGCGCCGGGCCTTGGCCAGGCGTAATTGCACCAGGTAGGCGTGGGGCGGCAGGCCATAGGCGGCCTTGAAGGCGCGGGTCAGGCGGAAGCGATCGACGCCGCAGACCGCGCCCAGCTCGTCCAGGCTGATGTCCTGCTGGGCGTGGGCATGCAGATAATCCCGGGCCTTGTGCGCCACCAGGGGCAGGCGCGGGTCTGCGTGGTAGCGCTTGCGCCAGTGCAGGTGGCCGGTGAGCTGGTCGAGCAACTGGTCCATGGCGCTCTGGCGGACGATGCGCAGCTCGCCGTGGTGCAGGCTCTGGAAGGCATTGCTGGTGGCCAGGGCCAGGCGCTGGTCGCTGGCCAGGGTGGTGGCGAAACTCAGTTGGCTGTCGGCCGGCGCCTCTTCGAACAGCGCGCTCAGTTCACGCTCCAGCCAGTGCGGGTCGAGGTACAGCATGCGGTAGGTGAAGCCGCTTTCGGTAGGGGCATCGCCGTCATGGATTTCCCCGGGCTCAAGCAGGAACACCTTGCCCGGGGTGCTGTGAAAACGCTCGCGCCGGCAGTGGAACTGCTGCACGCCTTCTTCGGTCACGCCCACCAGGTAGCTGTCATGCCAGTGAGGGTCGTAGGCATGGCCGGTGAAATGGGCGCGCAGGGTTTCGATGCCGGTGTCGGCGTCCTGGGCCAGATCGATCCAGTTGTGCGCGTTCATGAAGTGTCCGTGGCAAGGGCGAGCGTGACAGTTAGCACCCGCCGGCCAGGGCGGGTCTAGAAGATTTGTGCGGCTTCAACCGAACAGCCCGGCGGCGATGTTGATGGAAAACCCGAGGATCGCGGTGTTGAACAGAAAACCGATCAGCGACTGGGCCAGGACGATCTTGCGCAGCTCGCGGGTGGCGACGCCGACGTCGGAAGTCTGCACCGCCACGCCGATGGTGAAGGAGAAGTACAGGAAGTCCCAGTAATTGGGGGTGGTCAGGCCTTCGGGAAAACGCAGCGCCGGGTCCTTGCCGCCCCAGGTGTAGTAGAGGCGGGCGTAGTGCACGCTGAAGATCACCCCGATCAGCAGCCAGGAGCCGATCACCGTGAGGCCGGTAAAGGCGTAATGCAGCAGGCGCCGGCCGGTTTCCAGGTCCTTGCTGCCGGACAGCGAGAGGGTGATGGCGGCGAGGCTGGCGATGGCCGCGATGCAGACCATGAACAACACCAGCCCGGCGTTTTCGTCCTCGACCTCGGCAATGCGTTTCACATCGTCGGCCTTGGACTGCGCGGTGAGCCAGCACATCAGCGCCAGGTAGCTCCAGACCCCGGCGTTCCAGCCGATGAGAATCTTGCTGATCAGGGTGTCGGCCGGCACCAGGACGCCTGCGGCCAGGCCGATAAGGGCGCCGATGGTCAGGCGAGGGTGGGTACGTACAAGAAGGGACATGGCGGCTCGCAGTGGCGGATTTGCCGCAAACCTTAGCATGCCGTCGCCGCAGGGGCGGTGGCCCCTGCGGTTACATGGCTCTTGTGGAGGAGCGAAGCTTGCTCGCGATGAGTCTTTAACGATGACTCGATAAGCCTTCAACGATCGCTCGATAAGTCTTCAGCGATCACGCGATACGCTGAAGACCCGCCGCCGCATGACTATTCGGCCGCTCCTGGCGCCGTGACGCTCACCGCTTTTTTGCCGTTGCGCCTGACCAGCCTCATCACCACCACGAAGAACACCGGCACGAATACCACCGCCAGGGTCGCGGTGATCATGCCGCCGATCACCCCGGTGCCGATGGCCTGCTGGCTGGCCGAACTGGCGCCGCTGGCGATGGCCAGGGGCACCACGCCGAGGATGAAGGCCAGCGAGGTCATGACGATCGGCCGCAGGCGCAGGCGCGCGGCCTGCACCGTGGCGTCCACCAGGTCGTGGCCTTCGTCGTACAGGCTCTTGGCGAACTCGATGATCAGGATCGCGTTTTTCGCCGACAGGCCGATGATGGTGATCAGCCCGACCTTGAAGAACACGTCGTTGGGCATGCCGCGCAGGGTCACCGCGAGCACCGCGCCGAGCACGCCCAGGGGCACCACCAGCAGCACCGAGGTCGGAATCGACCAGCTCTCGTACAGCGCCGCCAGGCACAGGAACACGATCAGCAGCGACAGCCCGAGCAACAGCGGCGCCTGGCTGCCGGACAGGCGTTCCTGCAATGACAGGCCGGTCCATTCCTGGCCCAGGCCGGTGGGCAGCAGGCTGACCAGGCGCTCGATTTCCGCCATGGCCTCGCCGGTGCTGTGGCCCGCGCTCGGCTCGCCGGAAATGCTGATGGCCGGGTAGCCGTTGTAGCGGGTCAACTGGGTCGGGCCCTGGGTCCAGCGCGCCTGGGCAAAGGCCGACAGCGGCACCATCTTGCCGAGGTTGTTGCGCACGTTGATCTTCAGCAGGTCTTCCACCTGGCTGCGTCGATCGCCCTCGGCCTGGACCACCACCCGCTGCATCCGCCCCTGGTTGGGGAAGTCGTTGATGTAGCTGGAACCGACCGCGGTGGACAGCACATTGCCGATGTCGGCAAAGGACACGCCCAGGGCATTGGCCTGCTTGCGGTCGACTTCCAGGTGCACCTGCGGCGCCTCGGCCAGGGCGCTTTCGCGCACGTTGGCGAGGATCGGGCTCTTTTCCGCGGCGGCCAGCAAGTCGGTGCGGGCCTGCATCAGCGCGGCATGGCCGAGGCCGCCGCGGTCCTGCAGGCGGAACTCGAAGCCGCTGGAGGTGCCCAGGCCGTCCACCGGCGGTGGCAGCACGGCGTAGGACACCGCGTCCTTGATTTCGCTGAAGGCGGCGTTGGCGCGGTCGGCGATGGATTGCGCCGAGTCGTCGCTGCCGCGCTGCGACCAGTCCTTGAGGGTGGTGAAGGTCAGCGCGGCGTTCTGCCCGCTGCCGGAGAAGCTGAAGCCGAGAATCACCGTGCTGTCGCCGACCCCCGGCTCGCTGGCATTGTGCGCCTCGATCTGTTCCACCACCTGGATCGTGCGGTTCTTGCTCGCGCCCGGTGGCAGCTGGATGTCGGTGATGGTGTAGCCCTGGTCTTCCACCGGCAGGAACGAAGAGGGCAGGCGGCTGAACAGCAGCCCCAGGGCCACCAGCAGCACGCCGTACACCAGCAGGTAGCGGCCGCAGCGTTTCAGCGCGTAGGCGACCCAGCGCTGGTAGCCGTCGCTGAGGTTTTCGAAGCGCCGGTTGAACCAGCCGAAGAAGCCGCCTTTTTCATGGTGCTCGCCCTTGGCGATCGGCTTGAGCAGGGTGGCGCACAGGGCCGGGGTCAGGGTCAGGGCGAGGAAGGCCGAGAACAGGATCGAGGTGGCCATCGACAGCGAGAACTGCTGGTAGATGACGCCCACCGAACCGGGCATGAAGGCCATCGGCAGGAACACCGCCACCAGCACCAGGGTGATGCCGACGATGGCGCCGGTGATCTGCTGCATTGCCTTGCGCGTCGCCTCCCGGGGCGACAGGCCCTCGCTGGCCATGATCCGTTCGACGTTCTCCACCACCACAATGGCGTCGTCCACCAGGATGCCGATGGCCAGGACCATGCCGAACATGGTCAGCACGTTGATCGAGAAACCCAGCGCCAGCATGGTGGCGAAGGTGCCCATCAGCGCCACGGGCACCACCAGGGTCGGGATCAGGGTGTAGCGGATGTTCTGCAGGAACAGGAACATCACCGCGAACACCAGCAACATGGCTTCGCCTAGGGTGTAGACCACCTTGGTGATCGAGACCTTGACGAAGGGCGAGGTATCGTAGGGGATCTTGTATTCCACGCCGGCCGGGAAGTAGCGCGACAGCTCGTCCATCTTCGCCCGGATCAGGGTCGCGGTGCTCAGGGCGTTGGCCCCCGGCGACAGCTGCACGCCGACCGCGGTGGAAGGCTTGCCGTTGAGGCGCGTGGAGAACTGGTATTCCTGGCTGCCGACTTCCACCCGGGCGACGTCGCCGATGCGCACGGTGGAGCCGTCCGGATTGGCCCGCAGGACAATGTCGGCGAACTCTTGCGGGGTCGACAGCTGGCCCTTGACCAAGACCGTGGCGGTGATTTCCTGGCTCGAGTGGCTCGGCAGGTCGCCGATGCTGCCGGCCGAGACCTGGGCGTTCTGCGCGACGATCGCCGCGTTGACGTCGGCCGGGGTCAGGTTGAAGCCGATCAGCTTCTGCGGGTCGATCCATACCCGCATGGCGCGCTCGGCGCCGTACAGCTGGGCCTTGCCGACCCCGTCCAGGCGGCGGATCTCGTTCATCACGTTGCGCGCCAGGTAATCGCTGAGCGCGGTGTCGTCGAGCTTGCCGTCGCTGGAGGTGAGGGTGATCAGCAGCAGGAAGCCGGCCGAGACCTTCTCCACCTGCAAGCCCTGTTGGGTCACCGCTTGCGGCAGGCGCGGCTCGACCACCTTGAGGCGGTTTTGCACGTCGACCTGGGCCATTTCCGGGTTGGTGCCCGGCTGGAAGGTGGCGGTGATGGTGGCGCTGCCCAGGCTGCTCTGGGACGAGAAGTACAGCAGGTGGTCGGCGCCGTTGAGCTCTTCCTCGATCAGGCTGACCACGCTTTCGTCCACGGTCTGCGCCGAGGCGCCCGGGTACACGGCGTAGATCTCGATGCTCGGCGGGGCGACGTTGGGGTACTGCGCCACCGGCAACTGCGGGATGGAGAGGGCGCCGGCCAGCAGGATAAACAGGGCGACCACCCAGGCGAACACCGGACGGTCGATAAAGAATTGCGGCATGAGGGTTCCTACCTACTGTCCAGTGGTCTGGGCAAGGGGAAGAGGGCTGTCGTCGATCTGCACCTTTTCGCCCGGACGGGCGTGCTGCAGGCCCTCGACGACGATACGGTCGCCGGCCTTGAGGCCTTCGCTGACGATCCAGCGGTCCTGTTGCACGGCGCCCAGTTGCACCGGACGCTGCACCACCCGCTGCTCGGCATCCACCAGCAGCACCTGGGCGATGCCGGCGCTGTCGCGCTGGATGGCCCGCTGCGGCACGCTGATGCCCTGGCGGTTCACCGCCTGCTCCAGGCGTACGCGAATGAAGCTGCCGGGCAGCAGGTCGAGGTCCGGGTTGGGGAACTCGCTGCGCAGGATGATCTGGCCGGTGCTCGGGTCGACGCTGAGGTCGGCGAACAGCAGCTTGCCCGGCAGCGGGTAGAGGCTGCCGTCGTCCTGGATCAGCGTGGCCTTGGCCTGGTCCTGGCCGACCTGCTGCAACTGGCCGGCGCGGAAGGCGCGGCGCAGGTCGTTGAGCTCGCGGGTCGACTGGGTGAGGTCGGCGTGGATTGGGTCCAACTGCTGGATCAGCGCCAGCGGCGTGGTCTCGTTCTGGCCCACCAGCGCGCCTTCGGTGACCAGGGCGCGGCCGACGCGCCCGGAAATCGGCGCGGTGACGGTGGCATAGCCCAGGTTCAGCCGGGCGCGCTGCACGGCGGCCTGGTTGGCGGCTACGTCGGCGGCGGTCTGGCGCGCGTTGGCCCGGGCGTTGTCGTATTCCTGGGCGCTGATGGCCTGGTCTTCGATCAACTGGGCGTAGCGCTGCTCCTGCAAGCGAGCCTGGAAGGCGTTGGCCTCGGCCTTGCGCAGGCTGGCCAGGGCGCTGTCGAGGTCGGCCTTGAACGGCGCCGGATCGATGCGAAACAGCACGTCGCCCTGCTTGACGTCGGTGCCTTCGCGGAAGGTCCGCTGCAGCACCACCCCGGCCACCCGTGCACGCACCTCGGCGATACGCGGCGCGGCGATGCGCCCGCTCAGTTCGCTGCTGATCGACAACGGGCGAGTCTCGACGGTTTCGATCCGGACCTTGGCCAACGGCGCCTGCTCTTCGGCAGTGGAGGCCCGGTCGCAAGCGCTCAGCGCGGCTGCCAGCAACAACAGGCAGAACGGCGCAAACAGGTTTTTCGACATGCTGATACCCCAATGATGACTGCGGCATGCTAAGGGCATGCCGCCAGGACCGCTGTGAAGCTGTGTAGGTGCTGTGTGAAAAAGTGTGAAACGAATGCTCGGGTGTGCGCGAGGTTGTATATCCTTTGTGCCTCGCTGATCGGGCGACGGCTTCCCAGGGAACATTCTAAGGAACGTTGTCGCTGTGTTTTTATTCACTCAAAGACTTCAATCCCCATGCCCAACATCCTTCTGGTCGAAGACGACTCCGCGCTCTCCGAACTGATCGCCAGTTACCTGGAGCGCAACGGCTATCAGGTCAATGTCATCAGCCGCGGCGACCAGGTGCGCGAACGGGCGCGGGTCAATCCGCCGGACCTGGTGATTCTCGACCTGATGCTGCCCGGCCTGGACGGCCTGCAGGTCTGCCGCCTGCTGCGGGCCGATTCGGCGTCGCTGCCGATCCTGATGCTGACCGCCCGTGATGATAGCCATGATCAGGTGCTGGGTCTGGAAATGGGCGCCGACGATTATGTGACAAAGCCTTGCGAGCCGCGCGTACTGTTGGCGCGAGTGCGCACCCTGTTGCGCCGCAGCAGCCTCGGCGAGCCGCAGACCGCCAGCGACCGGATCCTCATGGGCAACCTGTGCATCGACCTGTCGGAGCGCACCGTGAGCTGGCGCGACCAGCTGGTGGAGCTGTCCAGCGGCGAATACAACCTGCTGGTGGTGCTGGCCCGGCATGCCGGCGAGGTGCTGAGCCGCGACCAGATCCTGCAACGCTTGCGGGGCATCGAGTTCAATGGCACCGACCGCTCGGTGGACGTGGCGATCTCCAAGCTGCGGCGCAAGTTCGACGACCACGCCGGCGAGGCGCGCAAGATCAAGACCGTGTGGGGCAAGGGTTACCTGTTCAGCCGTTCCGAATGGGAATGCTGAATCGATGCTGAGAATCCTGATTCGCCTGTACCTGGTGACCATCGTCTCGTTCAGCGCGGCGATCTACCTGGTACCGGAGCTGGTGGTGAAGGTCTTCCACGAGCGTTTCGTCACTTACAACCTGGATTATTCCCGGGGCCTGCAGACCCTGATCGTCAAACAGTTTCGCGGCCTGCCCTCAGAGCAGTGGCCGGCCCTGGCCGCGGAAATGGACCAGGAGTTCCAGCCGCTGCACATCGTCCTGACCCGCAACGACGATGCCGATTTCACCCTGTACGAGCGCGAACGCCTGCAGCGCGGCGAGAACGTGGTGCGGGTCGGCGACTGGGGCTGGCGCACCCTCGCGGTGGCGCCGCTGGACGAGCAGATGGCGGTGCAGATGGTGGTGCCGCCGGACCCGATCGACGTCAGCCTGCTGTACTGGAGCATCAACGTGCTGATCGGCGCGACCATGCTCGCCTGCCTCTTGCTCTGGCTGCGGCCGCACTGGCGTGACCTGGAGCGTCTGAAGCACGCTGCCGAGCGCTTCGGCAAGGGCCATTTGAGCGAGCGCACGCAGATCCCCTCGAGCTCCAATATCGGCAGCCTGGCCAATGTCTTCGACACCATGGCCGGCGACATCGAGAACCTGCTGAACCAGCAACGCGACCTGCTCAATGCGGTGTCCCACGAGCTGCGCACACCCTTGACCCGGCTCGACTTCGGCCTGGCGCTGGCGCTCTCCGACGACCTGCCGGCGACCAGTCGCGAGCGCCTGCAAGGGCTGGTGGCGCATATTCGCGAGCTGGACGAACTGGTGCTCGAGCTGCTGTCCTACAGCCGCTTGCAGAACCCGGCGCAGTTGCCGGAACAGGTGGAGGTGTCGCTGGACGAATTCATCGACAGCATCCTTGGCAGCGTCGACGACGAGCTGGAATCCCCGGACATCGTCATCGATGTGCTGCTGCACGGCAGCCTGGAACGCTTCAGTCTCGACCCGCGGCTGACCGCCCGGGCGATCCAGAACCTGCTGCGCAACGCCACGCGCTATTGCGAAAAGCGTATCCAGGTGGGGGTGCACGTCAGCGAGCGCGGCTGTGAAATCTGGGTCGACGACGATGGCATCGGCATTCCCGACGACGAGCGCGAGCGGGTGTTCGAACCCTTCTACCGCCTGGACCGCAGCCGCGATCGCGCCACCGGCGGCTTCGGCCTCGGCCTGGCCATCAGCCGCCGGGCCCTGGAAGCCCAGGGCGGGACCCTGACCGTCGAAGCCTCACCGCTGGGCGGCGCGCGTTTCCGCCTGTGGCTGCCGACACCGGCCTGAGCCTTGCCGGGCCCCCCCGGCGACGGGGAATGCCCGGCAAACCGGCGTTTAGGGAAGGTGTTGCATCAGCACAAGGCGGTCGGCTGCAGTTCGCTGGCCTTGATCAGGTTCACCCCCGCCGCGCGCATCTGCCGGGTGGCCTTGTCCAGCGAGCCGTCCATATCGATCGCCCGGCAGGCATCGACGATCACGAAGGTATTGAACCCCGCCGCCCGCGCGTCCAGCGCCGACCAGGCCACGCAATAATCCAGGGCCAGCCCCACCAGATACACCGTGTCGATGCCGCGCTGGCTCAGGTAGCCGGCCAGGCCGGTCGTGGTGCTGCGGTCCGCCTCGACGAAGGCCGAGTAACTGTCGATATCCGGATTGCAGCCCTTGCGCAGGATCAACTGGGCGTGGGGCAGGTTGAGCTTGGGGTGCAGTTCGGCGCCACGGCTGGCCTGCACGCAATGGTCCGGCCAGAGCACCTGCGGACCATAGGGCAATTGGATGATGTCGTTCGGCGCGTGGCCGTCGTGGCTGGAGGCGAACGAGATATGCCCGGCCGGGTGCCAGTCCTGGGCGATCACCACCTGCTTGAAGTGGCCGCCCAGGCGATTGATCAAGGGCACGATCTGCTCGCCTCCGGGCACGGCCAGCGCGCCACCGGGGATGAAGTCGTTCTGTACGTCGATCACCAGCAGCGCCTTGCGTGAGCGGCGGCTGGCGGTTTTGGCAGTAGGCATGTGCAAGCTCCCTGGGTTGAGCAATGAGTCCATTCTCCCAGAGCATAGCGTGCCCGTTCCATGGCGCCGTTCCACCGGTCAGGGCGTGGGAAGCGACTGACCTCGGGTCTTGCCGCCAGCGGCGATGGCTTCTTCGTAGCGGTCATGAGGGAGCAGGCCATTGGCCTGGTTGGTGCGGGCGGCGTCCGGTAGCCGGGTGGTGCGCTGGCTGACGCAGCGCTGGTTCTTGCTGTCCCAGACCTGGCCGTCCGGGCAGTTGGCGGCGACCGCCAGCAAGGTCGTCAGCAGGCTGCCGGCGAGCAGCAGCGGGGCGCCGAAGACGAGGGCTGGGATGTTCATCGCGCGGTCTCCATGGGGATAGCGGTCCCCCCCATTAAAGGTCCATCGCCCTGGCCGCGCCGCCCAAACTGACAGATTTTTCATGCCGCCAGTCACCTGGGCGGGGCTATGCTGGGCAGCACTGGGCAATGATCTGGAGCCAACCGATGAAAGACCCGCAACCTGCGATCCATCACGCTGCCGCCGACGGCTACAAGGGCGCGGCTGACACCTACGTGCGTGGCCGCCCGGACTACCCGCCGGCGCTGGATCAGTGGCTGCGCACAAGCCTGGGCTTGCAGGCCGGGCAGGTGGCGGTCGATCTCGGCGCCGGCACCGGCAAGTTCACCGGGCGCCTGCTGGCCACCGGGGCACGGGTGATCGCCGTGGAGCCGGTGGCGCAGATGCGCGCCAGGCTCGCCGCCCGCTATCCCCAGGCCGAAGCCCTGGGCGGCACCGCCACTTCTATTGCGCTGGCCGACGAATCGGTGGACGCCGTGGTCTGCGCCCAGGCCTTTCACTGGTTCGCCAGTCATGAGGCGTTGAGCGAAATCGCCCGGGTGCTCAAGCCGGGCGGCCGCCTGGGCCTGGTGTGGAACCTGCGCGATGCGCGGGTGCCGTGGGTGCAGCGCCTGGACCGGATCGTCAACGCCCTGCAAGGCGACACGCCGCGCTATTACACCGGGGCCTGGCGCCAGGCCTTTCCCCATCCGAGTTTCACGCCTTTGCAGGAGCAGCACTTTCGCAACAGCCACAGCGGCGCGCCGCAGAACGTGATTTTCGACCGGGTGCGCTCCACCAGCTTTATTGCGGCCTTGCCGGATGCGCAGAGGGCGGAGGTCGACCGGCAGATCGCCGCCTTGATCGCCGAAGAACCGGAGCTGCGGGATAAATGCGTGGTCAGCGTGCCTTACGAAACCGCGGCGTTCTGGGCCCACAAAATCCCCTGATTGCTTTTGCAGGAGAGAGCAGTCCCGGTTTTGGCCGATGCGCTGCCTTACTGCACGGCATGGGCCCTTGCTATAGTTCGGGCCTCATTTTTTCTCCGCTAAGGATTGCTGCCATGTCCGAATATCAAGCCTTTCGCGTCGAACTTGCTGACAACATCGCCCATGTGCAGATCAACCGGCCGGAAAAGATCAACTCGATGAACGCCGCGTTCTGGAGCGAGATCATCGAGATCTTCCGCTGGATCGACGACACCGACGCGGTCCGCGTGGTGGTGCTGAGCGGCGCCGGCAAGCACTTTTCCTCGGGCATCGACCTGATGATGCTGGCCGGCGTGGCCAACGAACTGGGCAAGGACGTCGGGCGCAACGCGCGCCTGCTGCGGCGCAAGATCCTGCAGTTGCAGGCGTCCTTCAATGCCGTCGACAACTGCCGCAAGCCGGTGCTGGCGGCGATTCAGGGCTACTGCCTGGGCGGCGCCATCGACCTGATCGCCGCCTGCGACATGCGCTACGCCGCCGCGGACGCGCAATTCTCGATCAAGGAAATCGATATCGGCATGGCCGCCGATGTCGGCACGTTGCAACGTTTGCCGCGTATCATCGGTGACGGCATGCTGCGCGAACTGGCTTACACTGGGCGCACCTTCGGCGCCGAGGAGGCGCGCAGCATCGGCCTGGTCAATCGCACCTACGCCGACAGCGAAAGCCTGCTCGACGGCGTGATGAGCATTGCCTGGGAAATCGCCAGCAAGTCGCCGATCGCCGTCAGCGGTACCAAGGAAATGATCGGCTACATGCGCGACCATCGTATCGACGACGGCCTGGAATACATCGCTACCTGGAACGCCGCCATGCTGCAATCCACCGACCTGCGCGTGGCCATGGCCGCCCATATGAGCAAACAGAAACCTGAATTTCTGGACTGATTGAACATGACTTCACGCTGGACCACCGCAGTACTGGATATCGACCTTCCCGGCGGCTGGGCCGTGGCCCGCGGCCCGCAGGGCTTTCTGTTCGACGACAACGGCGCGCTGTTCCCCCGCGAATGGCTCAAGCGCCAGGACCTGCCGATCCTCGCCGAGCACGGCATCGGCCACCTGGATGGCGAGCCGGTCTACCTGCTGGAGCTCAAGAGCGTTTCCGAGGTGCCGGGGTGCAACTGGAAAGGCCTGCGGGCGTTCATGCTCGACGGCGATCACACCCTGTACAAGGTCCTGGGCTATGCCGCGCAGATCGGCACTTGGGCCCGCGAGCACCGCTTCTGCGGCAACTGCGGCCAGCCCATGACCCAGGTGATGCGCGAGCGGGCGATGTACTGCGAGCCCTGCGACCTGCGCAGCTACCCGCGGATTTCGCCGAGCATGATCGTGCTGATCACCCGTGGCGACGAGGTGTTGCTGGCGCGCTCGCCGCGTTTCGTCCCCGGGGTCTACAGCACCCTGGCCGGCTTCGCCGAACCGGGCGAATCGGCCGAGGACTGCCTGGTGCGCGAGGTGCGCGAAGAGGTGCAGATCGAGGTCAAGAATATCCAGTACATCGGCAGCCAGTGCTGGCCGTTCCCGCATTCGATGATGCTGGGTTTCCATGCCGAGTACGCCGGCGGCGAGATCGTGCCGCAGGAAGACGAGATCGAGGATGCGCAGTGGTTCAACGTGCATGCGTTGCCGCCGCTGCCGGCGTCACGCTCGATTGCCCGTTACCTGATCGATCTGTATGTGGCGCGGCGCCTGGGCTTGGCGGAGCCTGTATTGCCGGGTTGAGCCCCGGCAGGAAGCAAGCTGGAAGGAGTTGGAAACAAACAGCGCGGGCGAATCCATTGGGTTCGCCCGCTGTCGTTTCAGTGGGTCAAACGGCGCTGAACCAGTGCTGCCAGGCCAGGCGCACGGTCAGGCCCAGGACCACGGTGATGAACACCGGGCGAATGAATTTCGCGCCACCGCTGATCGCGGTACGGGCGCCGAAGAAGGCGCCGACCATCAGCGACAGGCCCATGCTCAGGCCGATGGCCCAATCCACCTGGCCGGAGAAAATGAAGATCGACAGCGCCGCGGCGTTGCTGACGAAGTTCATGCTGCGCGCCACGCCGCTGGCCTTGACCAGGTCGATGGGGTAGAGCAGCAGGCTGCTGACGGTCCAGAAGGCGCCCGTGCCGGGGCCGGCCACGCCGTCGTAGAAGCCGAGGCTGAAGCCCTGGGTCGATTGCCACTTTTTCTTGATCGGCGCTTCGCTGTCCAGCGGCGCTTTCGGCGTGCCGCCGAACAGCAGGTACACGCCACAGGCGAAGACGATCACCGGCAGCATCTTGTTCAGCCACTCGGCCGGCAGGTAATGGGCCACCACCGCGCCGGTCAACGCGCCCACCAGGGTGCCGACGATGGCGTGGGTCCATTGCCGCGGGTGGAACAGCTTGCGCCGGTAGAAGGTGAAGCTGGCGGTGGCCGAGCCGAAGGTCGAACTCAGCTTGTTGGTGCCCAGCACCAGGTGCGGCGGCAGGCCGGCGGTGAGCAGCGCCGGGGTGGTGAGCAGGCCGCCGCCGCCGGCAATGGCATCGATAAAGCCGGCAATGAAGGCGACGAGGGCCAGAATGGCGAGGGTGGTCAAATCTACGCTGAGTTCGAAAGGCATGGGATCGACTTATTTCGGCGGGGCGCAGAAGAGCTGCGCGAAAGGTCGGTATCTTACCCGTAAGCTCGGATGCCTGCGACCGTGCCAGAGCCTTATCGCGAGCAAGCTCGCGCCTACAGAATGGCCTGACTCCTGTAGGAGCGAACTTGCTCGCGAAAGATCCCTCAGTCTTCCCAGCCCCTCAGGCTTGTTTGCGCTCCGGCCCGTTGCCGATCTGCCACACGAACGGCGGTTCGCTGCCATTGATCAGCCAATCGCCGACGATGCGTGCCTTGTAGATCACCGGGTTGTGCGACGACAGGGTACGGGCGTTGCGCCAGTGGCGGTCGAGGGCCTTGCCCTGGCGGATATCCGAAGCGCCCAGGGCATTGAACAGCTCGCTGGTGGCGCGCTGGATCAGCTCGCTGACCACCACCTGGGCCGTGGCCGACTGGATTTCCGCCGCGACATTGGCTGCCCGCTCCGCCTCGTCGTTACCGGCAAAACGCGCCAGATACGCTTGTTGCGCCGGTTCCGCCGCGCGCACCGCGCTGGCCTCGGCGGCGTACACCAGGGCCGAGATTTCCCCGACCACCTGCTGCACCTGGGCGTCCTCGCTGACCCGGGGCGCGTTGCCGTGGCTGTAGATGCGCTTGCGGGTGCGCACCTCGTGAGCCACATCGCGCACCGCGGCGCGGCCGACGCCCGCCAGTGTCGCCAGCAGCACCAACTGGTAGAAGGCGGTCTGGTATTTGAAGCGGGTGGCGAAGTCGATAAGGTTCTCGGCCTCCACTTCGGCATCGACAAAGCGCGAGGTGCCGCTGCCCGTGGTGCGCTGGCCGAAGCCGTCCCAGTCGTCGCTCTGCACGATGCCCGGTTGGCGGGTGCGCACCGCGGCGATCACGTCGCCACCGGTGTCGCTGCGTCGGGCGTAGACATCGATCCAGTCGGAGAAAATGCTCCCGGTGCTGTAGAACTTCTCGCCATTGAGCCGCCACTTGTCGCCGGCCGGCGAGACCTGGGTGATCACCTCGCCAATGGCCACGCTACCGATCTCGGTCCAGGCGCAACCGACGATGTCGCCCTCGACGAACCGCTTGAACCACAGGTCCCGTGCCGGCCCTGGGGCAGCGTTGAGGCGGTCCTCGGCAAAGGCGAAATGCCCGCGCAAGGCTTGCGGCACGTTGGAGTCGGCCTCGGCCAGTTCAATCAGCAACTGGAACAACTGCGGCAGGGAGGCGCCGCCGCCACCGTATTCCACGGGCACCCGCACCGCGCCAAAACCGGCTTCCTTGAGCCACCCGATCGCCTCGTACGGCAGGCTGCGCGATTGCTCGCGCTCCACCGCGCCGGCGGCGATCCGCTTGAAGATCGGGCGGAAGCGCCCGGCCAGGGCTTCGTAGTCGACGCCTACGGACAATGGGTTGATTACCTGGTGTTCGGTCATGGGCACAGCTCCTTCTCGGCAATAAATTGGCTCGGCAGTGAAAACGTGGTTTCTGCGGACGGGATTGCACGGTCCGTGCCGGGAGGCGGGTGGCCGTAATCAGCGGGCCGGGCGCAGGGTGGCTGGTCGTCAACTGTTGCCCAGCCAACAGCGCATCAACAAATCGACCTGTTCACGCAGGGTTCGACGGTCTACCTGTAGCCGCTGCCGCAGGCTGCGATCGGCTGCGCAGCAGACGCTGCCTTTGCCGGCGCAGGAAGGCCCTTCGGGCCTTTGCGCAGCCTGCGGCAGCGGCTATAGGGGGCGCGCGGCCCCGGAGTTTTCCGGCTGGCACGGTTGCTGCTCTGTTCCCCGGACACTGTTATTCGAACACTTCAGTCGCGAGGACAAGCCAATGAGTCAGCAAGCCGTCAAATTTGCCTACTGGGTACCGAACGTCAGCGGCGGGCTGGTGGTCAGCAAGATCGAGCAGCGCACCCACTGGGGCATCGACTACAACCGCAAGCTGGCGCAGCTGGCCGAAGCCGCCGGTTTCGAGTACGCCCTGACCCAGATCCGTTTCACCGCCGGTTACGGCGCCGAGTTCCAGCATGAGTCCGTGGCATTCAGCCATGCGCTGCTGGCCGCCACCGACAAGCTCAAGGTGATCGCCGCGATCCTGCCCGGCCCCTGGCAGCCGGCGCTGGCGGCCAAGCAGCTGGCGACCATCGACCAGCTGACTAATGGCCGGATCGCGGTGAACATCGTCAGCGGCTGGTTCAAGGGCGAATTCCAGGCTATCGGCGAACACTGGCTGGAACACGACGAGCGTTATCGGCGTTCCGAAGAATTCATCCGTTCCCTCAAGGGCATCTGGAGCCAGGACAACTTCACTTTTCGTGGCGACTTCTATCGCTTCGACAACTACAGCCTCAAGCCCAAGCCGCTGGGGCAGCCGGAAGTGTTCCAGGGCGGCAGTTCCCGCGCCGCGCGGGACATGGCCGCGCGGGTATCCGACTGGTATTTCACCAACGGCAACACGCCGGAAGGCATCAAGGCCCAGGTTGACGACATCCGCGCCAAGGCCGCGGCGAACAAGCATTCGGTGAAGGTCGGGGTCAATGCCTTCGTGATTGCCCGCGACACCGAGGAGGAAGCACGCGCGGTGCTGGCCGAGATCATCGACCAGGCCGATCCGGAAGCGGTGAACGCCTTTGGCGACGCGGCGAAACAGGCGGGCAAGGCGTCGCCGGAAGGCGAGGGCAACTGGGCCAAGTCCACCTTCGAGGACCTGGTGCAGTACAACGACGGGTTCAAGACCAACCTGATCGGCACGCCGCAGCAAATCGCCGAGCGCATCGTCGCCTTGAAGGCGGTGGGTGTGGACCTGGTGCTGGCGGGGTTCCTGCATTTCCAGGAAGAGGTGGAGTACTTCGGCAAGCGGGTGTTGCCACTGGTGCGCGAGCTGGAAGCCAAGGCGGCGCTGAAGCGCGAGGATGCCGCGGCTTGAGAGGGATAATTGCAGGAGCGCAGCGTGCTCGCGATAGCGGTCTGTCGGGCAGACCGCAGTGCCGGCATCGCGAGCAAGCTCGCTCCTACAAGGGGTTACAGGCCCAGGTCGGATAGCCCCGGATGGTCATCCGGGCGCCGGCCCAGCGGCCAGTGGAACTTGCGCTCGCTTTCCTTGATCGGCATGTCGTTGATGCAGGCGTAGCGGTTGGACATCAGGCCGTGCTCGTCGAATTCCCAGTTCTCGTTGCCGTAGGAACGGAACCAGTTGCCCGAGTCGTCGTGCCATTCGTAGGCATAACGCACGGCGATGCGGTTGTCGGTAAAGGCCCAGAGTTCCTTGATCAGGCGATAGTCCAGCTCCTTGGCCCATTTGCGGGTCAAAAAGCCCTTGGCTTCTTCGCGGTTGTGGGCGAACTCGGCGCGGTTACGCCACTGGGTGTCCAGGGTGTAGGCCAGGGACACCCGCTGCGGGTCGCGGGAGTTCCAACCGTCTTCGGCCAGGCGGACCTTTTCAATGGCCGATTCGCGGGTGAAAGGGGGAAGTGGCGGACGAACTTCAGCGTTAGATGACATTTAAAGTCTCCAATGAAAGTTGAGGTTCAGCAGTGTCGAACTTGTTTTAAACGATTACAGGTCCAATAACTTTCGCGCCATGCATTGCGCATTATCGGCGGCACTGCGATCACCCATCACAAGTGCAACGGTAATGGCGCCGTCGATCAGGATCAGCAGCTGTCTGGCTTGCTCCTGCGGATCTTCGGTGCCGGGTTTTTCCGAGGCGTGTTCCTTGCAGAGCTCGAACACGTAGTCGAACAGTTTCTGTTTGTGCGCCCTGGCCACCACCCGTACCGGGTCCTGCGGGTCGCCGGTCTCGCCGCTGGTATTGATGAAGGCGCAGCCGCGAAAGTCCTCCGAGGCAAACCAGCCGCCCAGTACCGTGAACAGGTTGAGCAGGCGCGCGGCCGCGGTCGGGGCCTTGTCCACTTCGCTGCGAAACCAGTGCATCCAGCGCAGGTCGCGGCGTTGCAGGGCGGCCACCACCAGTTCGTCCTTGGTGGTGAAGTAGCGGTAGATGCTCTTTCTGGAGACGCCGGCGGTCTTCACCAGAAGATCCATGCCCGTGGCGGCGATGCCACTTTTATAGATCAACTTTTCGGTGACATCCAGAATGATGTCGCGTGTGTCGTTGCTAGTGATTTCGTTCATGTGGCGTACAGTAGAACGATCGTTCTCCTTGGTCAATAAGTTATTTTCAATAGATGGATTCATGGTCGCGGCCGATCCCGTCACCCGCGCTTGCGCGGCAGGCGCGAGAGGGCAGGCGACAAATCTTCACAGCGCCCCGCAAGACCCGGGCCGGCACCTTGGTGTAAGCTCTTGCGCTCTTTTGGATTCGACCTTCTGCGAGCCCTATGCCGTCGCTTTTCAAACGTTCCCTGCTGCCAAAATTGCGCAGCTTCCCGCTGGCTGCCGATGACCTGTCCATCCTCAATGGCGCCGCCGAATTCCGCCGTTGCCTGCTGGAGAAGATCGCCCAGGCCACCCGGCGCATCTATATCGTCGCGCTGTACCTGCAACAGGACGAGGCCGGCCAGGAAATTCTCGATGCCTTGCACGCCGCCAAGGCCGCGCGTCCGGAGCTGGATGTGGTGGTCGTGGTCGACTGGCTGCGCGCCCAGCGCGGGCTGATCGGCGCCGGCAAGCAGCCGGGCAACTCGGCCTGGTACCAGGAAATGACCCGCACCCACGAAAGCGTAGTGCCGGTGTACGGCGTGCCGGTGCAGACCCGCGAGCTGTTCGGCGTGCTGCACCTGAAGGGTTTCGTGATCGACGATTGCGTGATCTACAGCGGCGCCAGCCTGAACAACGTGTACCTGCACAAGTTCGACAAATACCGCTTCGACCGCTACCACCTGCTGCACAACCGCGAGCTGGCCGACTCCATGCAGCACCTGGTCCAGCATGGCCTGGTGGCGTCGCGGGCGGTGCATCGCCTGGACCTGCCGAACCTGCCAACCACCCGCAGCCTGCGCAACGACATCGGCGACCTGCGCAGCCGCCTCAAGCACGCGGCCTACGACACCAGTGCCGGCGGGGTGCTCAAGGACCAGTTGTCGGTCAGCCCGCTGCTCGGGGTGGGCAAGAACAACCCGCTGAGCCGGGTCATCTGCGAACTGATCGCCAGCGCCCAGCAACAACTGACCATCTGCACGCCGTACTTCAACCTGCCGCTGGCGGTGACCCGGGAAATCAACCGCGCCCTGGCGCGCGGGGTGAAGATCGACATCATCGTCGGCGACAAGACCGCCAACGACTTCTACATTCCGCCGAGCGAGCCGTTCAAGGTCATCGCCGCGCTGCCGTACCTCTACGAGATCAGCCTGCGGCGCTTCGCCAAGCGGCATCAGAAGGCCATCGACAGCGGTCGCCTGAACCTGCACCTGTGGCGCGACGGCGACAACACCTACCACCTCAAGGGCATGTGGGTGGACCAGCGCTACACCTTGCTTACCGGCAACAACCTCAACCCGCGGGCCTTCCGCCTCGACCTGGAAAACGCCTTGCTGCTCGACGACCCCAAGGGCGAGTTGCTGGAACCGCGGCGCCAGGAGCTGGAAACGATCTTCCGCCACACCCGGCGCATCGAGCACTTCCAGCGCCTGGAAACCCTGGTGGACTACCCGGCAGCCGTCGGCAAGTTCCTGCGTCGGGTCAGCCGGGTGCGTATCGAGCGGTTGCTCTACCGCATCCTCTGAGGTCCACGGCGAACGATCCACGATGGGTTCGTTCTTGCTGGCCCTGAAGCCCCTGCGGGGCTTATCGCAGCCTGCGGCAGCGGCTACACGAAGCCAGGCACAGATTCTGTAGCCGCTGCCGAGCCCGCGAGGCTGCGACAAGGCCCGCAGGGCCTTCATCGGTCTCGAGATCGCCGCGCCCCTTTGGGACGTACGCAGCCTGCGGTAGCGGCTACAGGGGTATCGGCGGTCGGATCAGTTGGGGCTTTTCGCCGCTGGCCAGACCGCCACCAACAGCAGCAACAGCGTGGCAATCAGGTAGGGCAGGCGCGGTTCGAGGGCGTAGATCAGCGAGCCGGCCAGGGGGCCGATGACCACGCCGAACCCCTGGGCCGCGCCGATGGAGCCGGCGGTGGCGCCTTGTTCGGAGGCGTCCACGGCGTTGGCCGCCAGGGCGGAGAAGGACGGGAAGATCGCGCCCATGCCCGCCGCCGAGACAAAGAACCCCAGCCACAGTCCCCAGGCGCTCTCCACCAGCATGCAGCCGGCAAAACCGCTGGCGGCCAGCAGCGCGCCGGCGCGGATCATCCGCAGCGGCGGCCATTCGAGTTTGCGCACCACCAGTTGCGAGCAGATCAGCGCCACGCCGACCATGGCCAGGGCGATACCGGCGGCCTGGGCGGCGTCGGCGCTGTCCAGGCCCAGGCGGTCGAGGGCGTAGAAGCTTACGGTGATCTGCGCGATGGACACACAGAGCATGGCGACGAAGGCCACTGCCATCGGCCGGCGCAGCCGTGGGTCGCTCAGGCGTACTGAGCGCGGTGCCTGCTTGAGGTGCAGTTCCTGGCGCGGCAGCTTGTACAGCAGCACCAGGAACGCCGCCAGCGGCAGCACGGCCATGGCGTACAGCGGCAGGCTCAGGCTGACCCGGGCCAGCAGCGCGGCCGCGGCCGGCCCCAGCACCAGGCCGACGGCGTTGGCGGCGCCCAGGGTGGCCATGGCGCGGGCCCGATGCTCGGGTTCGACGTTGTCGGCGATCAGGGCAAAGCCGCCCACCGGGATGGCCGCGTAGAACACCCCGATCAGGCCGCGCCCGAGCATCAGGCCGATAAAGGCCAGCCACATGCCCGGCAACAGGTGCAGCGAAACATCGATGAACAGGCACAGCGCCCAGTAGGCGAGGGTGAAGCCGGCCGTGCCGAGTAGCAGCACCCGACGGCGCCCGAAGCGGTCGCTGGCCTGGCCCCAGGGGCGCGCCAGGAGCATCCAGATCACCCCGGAGACGGTCACCGCCGCGCCGGCCTGCCAGGTGGCCAGGCCGAGCACGCGCACGATCGGGCCGATCAACGAGACGAAGGCCATCATCGACATGGTGCAGGCCATGTAGGCGAGCATCAGCGGCAGCAGTTTGAACGGCGCGGCGGTCTGCGGCGGTTGGGCCGTGGCAGTTGGCATACAAAATCTTCCATGAAAGTCAGGAGTGCGCGGGACGTTATCGCTAAAACGCGCCGCCGCCCAGGGTTATCGGCGCAGGTGAGGGTAGATCAGCAGCCTGGGTGATGCGGCGAGTCATCGGCACGCCGGCCGGACGCTTGTCTGTAGGAGCGAAGCTTGCTCGCGATAGCCGCGCAGCGGCGGTCGTCAAATTTCACCATGTTGTCCTGGCGAACTTATCGCGAGCAAGCTTCGCTCCTACAGAATCGGCTTGGATACTTGGAATTCAGTCCAGCCCCAGCTTGCCGCGCAGGGTCGAGAGGTCTTCGGCCAGGGTATTGACCGGGCCCACCAGCGCCTTGCGGTCGTTGTCCTTGACCTTGTCGTAGGTCTCGAAGCCGCCGTCGGTGGTTTTGTACTTGACCAGGATCTTGTTCACCGTGGCGAAGTTCTTGTCGACCTTGGCGACGAAGGCCGGGTCCTGCTGCTCGATCTGCGCACGGAACAGGTCGACGATTTTCTTCGCCCCGTCGATGTTGCCCTGGAAGTCGTAGAGGTCGGTATGGCTGTAGCGGTCTTCCTCGCCGGAGACCTTGGTCGCGGCCACTTCCTCGAGCAGGGCGGCGGCGCCACCGACGACTTTTTCCGGCGGGAAGGTCAGGCCGGCGACGCGGGCCTGCAGGTCCTTGACGTCCTTGTTCAGGCGGTCGGCCAGGGCGTCCAGGCCTTGGGTGGAGTTCTGCGCGAACAACGAATACTCGATGCGATGGAAGCCAGTGAAGTCCTCGGCCTCGACGCCTTTTTCGTGGTCGTCGACCCGCGAGTCGATGGCCGCGTCGAGGTCGCTGAACAGTTCGGCGATCGGCTCGATCGACTCGTAGTACACCCGGGTCGGTGCGTAGAGTTTTTTAGCCGTAGCCAAATCACCTTTCTTTACCGCGTCGGTAAAGGTCTGGGTGTGGCTCGCCAGCTCGTCGAGCTGCTCGGTGACGTAGATCTTGTAGTCGGAAATCGGCCCCACCAGCTCCAGCGGCGAGGTGGCGGCAACCGCCGACAGCGGAACATGCAGCAAGCCAAGGGTCAGCAACACAGCGAGGGGCGACTTTTTCATGGGACGTTTCCGTGGGGGTGTGGGTGATGGTCAGGCGCTGGTTTTCGCTTGGGTGGCCTCGAGCAGCGTGCGGCCGAGGAAGTCCTGGTCGCCGCTGACGCCGGGCAGGCTGAAGAAATAACCGCCGCCCACCGGCTTGAGGTATTCCTCCAGGGGCTCGCCGTTGAGGCGGGTCTGCACCGCGATGAAGCCTTGCTCCAGGTCGGCCTGGTAGCAGATGAACAGCAGGCCCATATCCAGCTGGCCGTTCTTGTTCACCCCGTTGGAGTAATTGAACGGCCGGCGCAGGATCAGGTTGCGCTGGGTTTCGGCGGTACGCGGGTTGGCCAGGCGGATGTGGGCGTCGAGCTTGGTCAGCTGGCCGTGCGGGTCCTTGCGGTAATCCGGCACCTGATGTTCCTGCTGGCCGTCCATGGGCGCGCCCGAGGCCTTGACCCGGCCGATGATGCTTTGCTGTTCCTGCAAGGGTGTGCGGTCCCAGCGTTCGACGAAGTTGCGGATGATGCGCACCGCCTGATAGCTGCCGTGGGCGGCCCAGGCCGGTTCGTCGCCGCCTGGCTGGACCCAGACGATCCGCTCCATGGCCTTGCGGTCGTTGGAGTCGGGGTTGGCCGAGCCGTCGCGAAAACCCAGGAAGTTGCGCGCGCTCTGCGCCGGCTCGCCAGGACGCGCCGGGGCCTGGGGCGGCACGCTGCCTTCCTGCTTCCAGCGCACCAGCAGCAGGTCCGGGAGGTTTTTCACGATGTCGCGCAGGGCGTGGATATTGGTGTCGGCGGTGTTGGCGCAGAACTGCAGGCTCAGGTCGCCGTGGCAGCAGTCGGGTTCCAGCGCATCGTTGGGGAAGCCGACCATGCGTATCAGGCGCTTGGGCTTGGCCGCGGCCAGGCCGAAGCGCTCGTCGAACAGCGAGGCGCCCACCGAGACGGTGATGGTCAGGTTGTCCGGGGTCACCACCGGGCCGAGGATGCCCGAGTCCAGCGGCGGCAGTTTCGGGTCGACCTGGGGTACCGGGCCGCCGGTCATCAGGAAGCGGATGCGCTGGTCCAGGGTGCGCAGCAGCCGCTCCAGGTCCTCGCGGTCGCTGGCCAGCACGTCGAACGCCACCAGCATGCCGGCCGCCGGGCGCGGGGTGACGATGCCGCTTTGATGCTGGCCATGGAAGTCGTGGCGGTCCTGGGTCTGGTCGCTGCTCGGTGCTTGCGTGACCTGGGCGGCGGCTTTCCCGCCCTGGGCTGCTAGCGCCGGGCAGCTCAGGCTGCTGCCGGCCAGAGCCACACCGGCGGCGCCCATGCCCAGCAGCACGCGACGGCGTTGGGCGGAGAAATCTGGATTGGAAGCGTTTGAGTCGTTCATCGGGCGGGCGTCTTCTGCTTACAGGCCGGAGAGGCCAAGGGCGGGATCGATTCCATCGAGTGCATCGGCCAGAACCTTGGCCTGGTCGGCGATCCGCTTGCGCTGATCGGCGCCGACACTGTCGTAGGAGGCGTAGCCCTCGGTGTTGCGCAAGGCGCTGTACTGGCTGTCGAGGGCGCGGAGGGCGCTGTCGATCTGCGCCAGCAACGGGGCGGAGGGCTTGGCCAGCAAGGGGCGCAGCAGGTCGACGACCTTGCGCGTGGTCTCCAGGTTGGCGGCAAAGCCGTTGAGGTCGCTGTGGCTGTAGCGTTCTTCCTCGCCGCTGCCGGCGCGCACCTCGGCGATGCTGCGTTGGGTGCGCGCGACGAGGCTGACCAGTTGCTCCGGTGGTAGCGACTGGGCCAGCAGTTGTTGCTTGAGGCTGGCGACATCGCTGAGCAGGCGCTGGGCGATCGGCGCCAGGCCGCTCAGGTCGCGTTGCTGGAACAGCGCGTATTCGAGGCGGTGGAAGCCGACGAAGGCGGGGTCCTGCTCGCGTTTTTCGAAGTAGTCGGCGCGGGCGTTGATGCGGTTGTCCAGCTCGCCCAGGCGCTGGGCAGCCGGGGCAAGGCGCTGGTAGGCCGCGCGCGCCGGCAGGTACAAGGCCTGGGCCTGGGCCAGGTCGCCGGCCTGGATGGCGTGCTCCAGCTCGCTCACGGCCTTGATCAGGGCGCTGCTCTGGCGGCTCAGGTAGACCCGGAACTCCGACAGTGGGCCGATAAAGGCGACCATCGACGGCCGGGCCTTGGCCTGGGCGTCGGACTCGGCGGTCGGGGTCACATGCAGGGTGCCGCGCGGGTTGCTCAGCAGGCCGCAGGTGATGGCGTAGTCGCCGGGCTGCAGCCTGGCGTTGATCACCTGGCTCAGGCCCGGCGCGATGTTTTCCCGCTCTTCGACCACCAGCACGCCGTCGAGGATTTCCCATTCCACGGCGCGGTCCGAGCGGTTGACGATACGAAAGCTCGCTGGTCCGGCCGGCATGCTCAGGGCGTTCGGCTCGCAGCTGTGGGGGTGGATGGTCACGGTGATTTCGTCCTTATGCGCCTGGCGCTTGCTGGCGGCCAGCTGCGAGGCGTAATAGAACAGCCCGCCGGCGGCGATCATCACCATCACGGAGCCCGCGAGCGCCCAGCGCAGGGCGCTCGGTGTCGGGGGCTGTGGGGAGGCTTGCTGGGTCATGGAAAGGCCTTACTGGCTGGAAACGGAAGACGATGGGCTGGCGGCGGGTGCCGCGCCGGGCAGGAAGAACAGCACCAGGGTCACCAGCAGATAGATCAGATAGGCGCCCAGGGTGCTGACGGTCGGCGCGTCCTGGTAACCGAACATGCCGGCCAGCACCGAGCCCAGCGGGCCGTCCATCGGCAGGCTGGCGCTGAAGTCGAACAGCACGCCCTGCAGGTGGTTCCAGACCCCGGCTTCATGCAGGGCCTGCACCGAGTTGGCGAGGATGCCGGCGGCCACCACCAGGATGAACAGGCCGGTCCAGCGGAAGAACGCGCTGAGGTTCAGGCGCATGCTGCCGCTGTAGATCAGCCAGCCGACGACGATCGCCAGGACCAGGCCGAGCAGGGCGCCGATGGGCGCGGCCGGGCCTTGGCTCTGCTGGAACACCGCGAGGAGGAAGAACACGGTTTCCAGGCCTTCGCGGGCCACGGCGAAGAACACCATGGCGATCAGCGCCGTGACCTGGTGCCGGGAGCCGGTCAGCGCCTGGTCCAGCGAGGCTTGCAGGGAATGCTTGAGCGAACGCGCGACCTTGCGCATCCAGAACACCATGGAGCTGAGGATGCCCACGGCCACCAGGCCGACGATGCCTTCGAAGAGTTCCTGCTGCTTTTGCGGAAACTCGGCGCTCATCAGCTCCAGGCCACCGCCCACCAGCAGGGCCAGGGCCGCGGCGAGAAACACGCCGATCCACACGGCCGGCATCCACTGGCCGCGCCCGGTCTGTTGCAGGTAACTGGCGATGATGCCAACGATGAGCGCGGCTTCGATCCCTTCGCGCAGCATGATCAGAAATGGAACGAGCATTCAGCACCGGCGGGGAGATAGATAGGGAGCTAAGTTGTAACATAATGATACGTATTCACAAATGGCTATGATTGCCATTTGCTGAACGTCAGCTGAACAGGGCGCGTTTGTCAGGTCGGCCTCTGGTCTTTGGGGGTGAGGCTTTCTGCAGGAGCGAGCTTGCTCGCGATAGCGCCAGACCAGATGCCCGCGGTGCTAACCGGATTGATCGCGAGCAAGCTCGCTCTTATAGGGCGCGGGGAGGTCAGGCGAGGTTCTGTTCGGTCAGGCGCTGCACGGCCAGGCGCCGGTAGTGGGAAGGGGTCATGCCTTTGAGCTGCTGGAAGCGCCGGTTGAAGTTGGAGATGTTGTTGAAGCCGGACTCGAAGCACACGTCGGTCACCGGCTTGTCGCCGTCGGCCAGCAGTTCGCAGGATTTGCTGATGCGCAGGCGGTTGACGAACTCGACGAAGCAGCGGCCGGTGGCCTGCTTGAACACCCGGGAGAAGTAGGTGGGTTTCATGCCCAGGTAGTCGGCGACTTCCTCCAGCGGCAGTTCGCGGGCGTAGTGGGCGAAGATGTAGTCCACCGCGCGGTTGGTGCGGTCGACGTTGTGCTCGTCGGCCAGTTGCACGTTGGTGGCGCCGGACAGCAACTGGTAATAGTCACAGGTGGCCAGCAGTTCCAGCAGGATGAAAAAGTGCCCGAGGCGGGTGATGCCGCTGGAGTCGGCGATGCGCTGCATCAGGTCCATGGCCTGGGCGATGGTGCGCTTGCAGCGAAACTCGATGCCGTACTGCGCGCGCTCCAGCAGCGGCGTCAGGCTCTTGAGTTCGGCGAACACTTGATAACCGCTTTCGAACAGTTCGTCGGTGAAGTTCACCAGCATGTCGCGCTTGGCCACCACTTCGTCCTCGGCCACCTGGCTGATCCAGTTGTGGGGCAGGTTGGGGCCGGTGAGGAACAGCGATTCGGGGTAGAAGTTGCCGATGTAGTCGCCGATGAACACCTTGCCGGAGCTGGCGACGATCAGGTGCAGCTCGTACTCCTTGTGGAAGTGCCAGCGCACCAGGGGGCAGGGGAAGCCGTGCTGGCGATAGATGATCGACAGGCCGTTGTGGTCGTCCATCAATTCGTAGGAAGGGTCGGTGACTCTCGCTGATCGGCTCATGGCGCTGCGCTTTTTATCGTTGTTGCGCCCGATCATGCCTCCTTCAACCCCTCAGCACCAGTGCCGGCCGTTACACCTGTAGCCGCTGGCGCAGCCTGCGATAAGGTCCGCAGGACCTTCCGGGCCCTCAAGAGCGGCGCCCCCTTCGGGGTCGATCGCAGCCTGCGGCAGCGGCTACAGGGGCGGGTGTCCGGGATCGGCGGGCGTGCCTCAGGCCAGGCGGTTTTTCGCTTCGATCCACTGCGCCATGTACTGGGTGCTCTTGTGGTGATGGTGACGCAGCATGCCGCCGGTGAAGTTGTCGCGGCGCAGTTGCGCCAGGTTCGCCCGGCAGTGCTGCAGGCGCTCGATCAGGGCCGGGCCGTGGACCTGCTGCCGATAGCGCGCAAGCAACAGTTGGCGTCCCTGTTCCTGGGCCGCGCTCCACAGCGCCTGGTCCTGGTACAGGCGCACCGCCGCCGCGGCGATGGCGCTGGCCGACTCGGCCACTGCTCCCGGCCAGGGCGCGTCGCCGTGCATGGCTTCGGCGCCGACCGGAGTGGTGACGCTCGGCGTGCCACAGAGCATGGCATCCAGCAGCTTGCCCTTGATGCCCGCGCCGAAGCGCAGCGGGGCCAGGCAGATTCGCGCGGCGGACATGACTTCTAATGCATCCTCGGCCCAGTTCATCACCTGGAAACCCTGGGCCGGGTTGTGCAGGGCCGCGGCCTTGGGCGGGGTGTAGGCGCCATAGATATGCAGCTGTGCGCCCGGCAGCTGCTGGCGGATCAGCGGCCACACGGCGTTCTTCATCCATAGCACCGCGTCCCAGTTCGGCGCGTGGCGGAAGTTGCCGATGCTCAGGAAGTGCGCCCGTTCGGCGAAGGGCACATAGCTGTGCGGCATCTGCTCGGGCATCAGCGGGCACCAGTGCAGCAAGGCCGGTGGCAAACCGAATTGCCCGACCAGCAGCTCGATCTCGAACTCGGAGATCATCAGGCTCAGGTCGCAGCGGTACAGCGCGGCGATTTCGCGCCGGGCCTGGTCGGTGTCGGCCATGGCGGCGAACTCCTGCGCGGCGGCGGGGGCGAACAGGGCGCTGAAGTCATCGTTGTCGTCGCTGGCTTTGAGGCGCTCCTTGAGGCGCTGATGTCGGGCGTGGCGCAGGCTCTGCAGGTCGGAGGTCTCGAGCACGCGCAGCGCGCCGGGGCACTGTTGCTCGACGCGCCAACCGAACTGTTCCTCCATCATGAACTGGTCGAACAGCACGATATCCGGCGCCAGTTCGGCGATAAAGCGGTCGAAGCTGCTGTTGTTCAGTTCGATCGGGCATTCACGGATGCCCAGGGTGCTCAGGTCTTCCTTGTGCTCGCCGGGGTTGGCCGGGCTGCTGAAGGTGATGTCCCAGCCTTGCCCGAGCAAGACCTGGAGTATCTGCATCAGGTGCCCGCTGGCCGCCGATGAGCGGGGTTCGGGCCAGACGTAACCAATGACCAGGACTTTGGTGGCGGCGGTCGGACTCATGAGTGGGTATTCCTGAAAAGCGCGGGGGTGTCTGCGGGGGGCGTCATTAAACCACAGCAGGGCGCTGGCGCGACCGCCCTGGCGCCCATGGCCGAGGTGCTCGGCGGGTCGGCGTGGGTTACCGAGGGTTCAGCCGAGGATGGCGCGGACCTTGTCGCGCAACTGGTCGATGGAGAAGGGCTTGCCGATCACCGCCATGCCGGCGGGCACCTCAATGTTTTCCGCGTAGCCGCTGGCGAACAGCACCGGCAACTCCGGGCGCAAGGCGCGGGCGCTGGCCGCCAGTTCCTTGCCGTCCATACCGGGCAGGCCGACGTCGGTCATCATCAGGTCGATCCGCAGCGCGCTGTCCCGCAACAGGGCCAGGGCCTCTTCGCTGCCCGCGGCTTCCAGTACCTTGAATTCCAGCTCTTCCAGCACATCGACAATCAGCATGCGGACGATGGCATCGTCTTCGACGACCAGGATGGTGGAATCGGTGGGGGACATGGCAAGGCTCTCGAAAAAATGGAAAAAAAGGACGGCAGCGGAAAAAAGTGCTTGTCTCTTGCATCAGTAAATAACGCGCAATGACAAGTTCCCGAACCTGTACAAAAAAGTAATCCTGTACAAGCTGTGCCAGAATAACCTGTCTGATCGAGGGCGGGCAGTGCAGGATGAAAAATTGCCACCGAGCTTGTCGCAAGCATAGATACGCTGCCCTCCTTTGGGGCAAACTCCATGGTTTTTACCCTTCACCAAGGCCTTTCAATGATCTCTTCGTCTTCGGTCGATGAACAGAGTTTTCGCAAGCTGCTAAGCCGCAACATCGCGCTTCCCCTGGGCGTGGGCGTGCTCAGCGCGGTGGTCTTCGTGTCCCTGATCAGCTATCTGCTCTCGGCGATCCAGTGGGTCCAGCACAGCGATCGGGTGATCAACAGCATCAACCAGGCGGCCAAGCTGACGGTCGACCTGGAAACCGGCATGCGCGGCTTCCTGATCACCGGCGACGAGCATTTTCTCGACCCGTATGAAGTGGCCAAGCCGCAGATCTTCAGCGAATTGCGCGAGCTGCGGGGGCTGGTGGCGGATAACCCACAGCAGGTGGATCGCTTCAAGCGCCTGGAAGCCTTGCAGGAAGAGTGGGGCCTGCACGCGAAAAACATGATCGAGATGCGTCGCCAGGAGGGCGATTATCGCCGCTCGGTACAGTCCGGCCGGGGCAAGCGCCTGACCGACCAGATGCGCAAGGAATACGACGAAGCGGTGGCGATGGAGCAGCAACTGCGGGTCGATCGCAACGAGAATGTCACGCGCACCACGGTCCTCAGCGTGGTCCTGTATCTGCTGTTCGTGGTGGGGATCAGCGGCTTGCTGGCCTATATCGGGCGCCGCGACCTGCTCAACCTGTCGAAGAGCTACAGCGCCAACCTCGAGGCCCAGCAGCAAAGTGCTCGGAGCCTGGCGCGACAGGCCTGGCTGCGCAGTGGCCAGACCGAACTGGCCGAGCAGTTGCTGGGGCAACTGACGCTGAACCTGCTGGGGCGCAACCTCCTGCAGTTCTGCGCGCAATACCTGGGCAGCGTGGTGGCGGCGCTGTATGTGCGTGAAGAGCACGGCGGCCTCAAGCGCGTGGCCGCCTACGGCTTCTCCCGCGAGCAGGAAGAGCGCGAACAGTCGATTTTCCTCGGTGAAGGCATGGTCGGCCAGGCGGCCCAGCAGGACCGGCTGATCCGCCTGGACGAGGTGCCCGCCGATTACTTCAAGGTCAGCTCCGGCCTGGGCGAAGGCGTGCCGCGCAGCGTGCTGGTGGTGCCGACCAGCGACGACGACCGGGTCAACGGGGTGATCGAGCTGGGCTTCCTGCGGGCCCTCAGCGAACGTGACGTCGAGCTGCTGGAACTGATCGCCGGCAATATCGGCACCGCCATCGAGGGCGCGCGTTATCGCCAGCGCCTGCAGGAAGTGCTGGCCGAAACCCAGCAGCTCAACGAAGAGCTGCAAGTGCAACAGGAAGAATTGAAGACCGCCAACGAGGAGCTTGAGGAACAGTCGCGGGTGCTCAAGGAGTCCCAGGTGCACCTGGAGGCCCAGCAGGTGGAGCTGGAGCAGACCAACGAGCAACTGGCGGAGCAGCGCGACGCCATGGACCGCAAGAACGGCGAGCTGAACCAGGCCCAGGTGCAGCTGCAGGAGCGTGCCGAGGAGCTGCAGCGTTCGAGCAAGTACAAGTCCGAATTCCTCGCCAATATGTCCCACGAGCTGCGCACGCCGCTGAACAGCTCGCTGATCCTGGCCAAGCTGCTGGCGGAAAACGCCGAGGAAAACCTCACTGCCGAACAGGTGCAGTTCGCCGAGTCGATTTATTCGGCGGGCAACGATCTGCTCAACCTGATCAACGACATTCTCGATATTTCCAAGGTAGAAGCCGGCAAGCTCGAAGTGCGTCCGGAAAACGCCAGCGTCGCGCGCTTGGTGGAAGGCCTGCGCGGGCTGTTCCAGCCGCTGACCGCGGACAAGGGCCTGGAATTTTGTGTCGAGTTGCAGCCCGGCGCGCCTTCGATGCTGTTCACCGACTGCCAGCGGGTCGAGCAGATTCTCAAGAACCTGCTGTCCAACGCGGTGAAGTTCACTGAGAAGGGCCAGGTCAGCCTGAGCGTGTCGCGCGAGCCCGAGGCGGGCATTGCCTTTGCTGTGCGCGACTCAGGGATAGGCATCGCCCCGGAACAGCAGGAAAGCATTTTCGAAGCCTTCCGCCAGGCCGATGGCACCACCAATCGCCGTTACGGCGGCACGGGCCTGGGATTGTCGATTTCCCGCGACCTGGCGGCGCTGCTCGGCGGTTCGATCACGGTCGCCAGCGAGCCGGGGCAGGGCAGTGTCTTCACCCTGGTGCTGCCGGAACAGTACGTCGAGCGCGCACCAGAGCCGCAAGAGGCGGCCAGGCCCGCCGCCGTGCGGGTGGCGCCGGCGCCGAGCAAACCGGCTGCGCCGCCGGTGCCCGAGGTGGAGATTGCGCGTTTCGCCGACGATCGCGACAAGGCGCCGTTCGCCACCCGCTGCATCCTGGTGGTGGAGGACGAACCGAACTTTGCCCACATTCTGTATGACCTGGCCCACGAGCTGGGTTACCAGTGCCTGGTGGCCCACGGCGCCGACGAGGGCTACAGCCTGGCCGAGCAGTTCGTGCCGGACGCGATCCTGCTGGACATGCGCCTGCCGGATCATTCCGGGCTGACGGTGTTGCAGCGCCTCAAGGCGCATGCCACCACCCGGCATATCCCGGTGCATGTGATC
Organism: Pseudomonas sp. NFPP07; assembly: GCF_900115645.1. Lineage (NCBI taxonomy): Bacteria > Pseudomonadati > Pseudomonadota > Gammaproteobacteria > Pseudomonadales > Pseudomonadaceae > Pseudomonas > Pseudomonas sp. NFPP07. The sequence goes on along the minus strand of NZ_FOXG01000008.1, from coordinate 241,319 downwards.
TCCGTGGAAGACCGGGTCGAGGCCGCCATGCACATGGGCGCCATCGGCTATGCAGTCAAGCCCACCACCCGCGAAGAGCTCAAGGACGTGTTCGCCCGCCTGGAAGCCAAGCTCACCCAGAAGGTCAAGCGTGTGCTGCTGGTGGAGGACGACGACCTGCAGCGCGACAGCATCGCCCGGCTGATCGGCGACGACGACATCGAGATCACCGCCGTCGGCCTGGCCCAGGAGGCCCTGGAACTGCTGCGCGACAACCTCTACGACTGCATGGTCATCGACCTGAAATTGCCGGACATGCTCGGTAACGACCTGCTCAAGCGCATGTCCACCGAGGATATCTGCTCGTTCCCGCCGGTGATCGTCTACACCGGGCGCAACCTGACCCGCGACGAAGAGGCGGAGCTGCGCAAGTATTCGCGCTCGATCATCATCAAGGGCGCGCGCTCGCCCGAGCGCCTGCTGGACGAAGTGACCCTGTTCCTGCACAAGGTCGAGTCCCAGCTGTCCCATGAGCGGCAGAAGATGCTCAAGGCCGCCCGCAGCCGCGACAAGGTCTTCGAGGGGCGCAAGGTCCTGCTGGTGGACGACGATGTGCGCAATATCTTCGCCCTCACCAGCGCCCTGGAACAGAAGGGCGCGATCGTGGTCATCGGCCGCAATGGCCATGAGGCGATCGCCAAGCTCAATGAAGTCGAGGACATCGACCTGGTGCTGATGGACGTGATGATGCCCGAGATGGACGGCTACGAAGCCACCCAGGAAATCCGCAAGCAGCCGCGCTGGCGCAAGCTGCCGATCATCGCGGTGACCGCCAAGGCCATGAAGGACGACCAGGAGCGCTGCCTGCAGGCCGGGGCCAACGATTACCTGGCCAAGCCGATCGACCTCGACCGGCTGTTTTCCCTCATTCGAGTCTGGTTACCCAAGATGGAAAGAATCTAGTGGAGCGCAATACCGAGATCGAACTGCGCCTGTTGATCGAAGCTATCTACCTCAAGTACAGCTACGACTTCCGCGATTACTCCGGCGCCTCGATCAAGCGCCGGATCAACCATGCGCTGCGCCAGTTCGAATGCAAGACCATTTCCGCCCTGCAGGAACGGGTGCTGCACGATCCGGGCGCGTTCATGCAACTGCTGCAGTTCCTGACGATTCCGGTCAGCGAGATGTTTCGCGACCCGTCGCACTTCCTGGCGATTCGCCAGGAAGTGGTGCCGCTGCTCAAGACCTATCCCTCGATCAAGGTCTGGATCGCCGGCTGCAGCACCGGCGAGGAGGTCTACTCGATGGCCATCCTGTTGCGCGAGGAAGGGTTGCTCGAGCGCACCATCATCTACGCCACCGATATCAATCCCAGCTCCCTGGAGAAGGCCAAGCAGGGCATCTTTTCCCTGGAGAACATCCGCGCCTATACCCAGAACTACCAGCAGGCCGGCGGTTTGCGCTCCTTTGCCGACTACTACACGGCAGCCTACGACTACGCGATCTTCGACAAGACCTTGCGTGACAACGTGACCTTCGCCGATCACAGCCTGGCGACCGACAGCGTGTTCTCCGAAACCCAGCTGATTTCCTGTCGCAACGTGCTGATCTATTTCAACAAGAAGTTGCAGGACCGGGCCTTCGGCCTGTTCCACGAGTCGCTTTGCCATCGTGGATTCCTGGTGCTGGGCAGCAAGGAAACCCTGGACTTCTCGGCCTACGGCGAGCATTTCGAGCCGCTGGTCAAACAAGAACGGGTCTACCGCAAATCATGAACGATGACGCCAACGGGCAATCCGCCTTGCCGCGGGTCGAGGCCATAGTGATAGGTGCGTCGGCTGGCGGCGTCGAGGCGTTGCTGAAAATCTTCACGGCGTTTCCCGAGGGCTTCAGCCTGCCGATAGTGGTGGTGCTGCACCTGCCCGAAGAGCATCGCAGCCAGTTGGCCGAGCTGTTCGCCCAGCGCCTGGCGCTGCCCGTGAAAGAGGCCCGCGACAAGCAGACCATCGAGCGCGGCACCCTGTATTTCGCCGTGCCCGGTTATCACTTGTCGGTGGAGCAGGACCGCAGCCTGTCCCTGAGCCAGGAGGAGCGCGTGCATCATTCGCGTCCCGCCATCGATTACCTGTTCGATTCCGCCGCCGATGCCTATGGCCCGCGCCTGGCCGCAGTACTGCTGACCGGGGCCAACCAGGACGGCGCGCAAGGCCTGGCCCAGGTCAAGCGGCGCGGTGGCCTGAGCATTGTCCAGGACCCGGCCGAGGCCCAGGTGGCGACCATGCCCGAGGCGGCCATCGCGCTGCACCGACCGGATTACATTCTCCCTTTGCACGGCATCAGCCGTTTGCTTGTCGAGCTGGAACGAATCGCATGTTAAGTAATATCCAAGCCAAGCTGCTGATCGTCGACGATCTGCCAGAGAACCTGTTGGCCCTCGAAGCGCTGATCAAGCGCGAGGACCGCCAGGTGTACAAGGCGCTGTCAGCGGACGAGGCATTGTCGCTGTTGCTCCAGCATGAGTTCGCCATGGCCATCCTCGATGTGCAGATGCCCGGCATGAACGGCTTCGAGCTGGCCGAACTGATGCGCGGCACCGAGAAGACCAAGAACATCCCCATCGTGTTCGTCAGCGCCGCCGGGCGCGAGCTCGACTATGCCTTCAAGGGCTACGAAAGCGGCGCGGTGGACTTTTTGCACAAGCCGCTGGATACCCATGCGGTGAAGAGCAAGGTCAATGTGTTCGTCGACCTGTACCGGCAGAGCAAGGCCATGAAGCAGCAGGTCGAAGCCCTGGAGCAGAGCCGGCGCGAGCAGGAGGCGTTGCTCAAGCAGTTGCAGGCGACCCAGAACGAACTGGAGCAGGCGGTGCGCATGCGTGACGATTTCATGTCGATCGTCGCCCATGAGGTGCGCACGCCGCTGAACGGCCTGATCCTGGAAACCCAGCTGCGCAAGATGCACCTGGCCCGCGACAACGCTTCCGCGTTCACCCTGGACAAGATGCACGCCATGGTCGAACGCGACGAGCGCCAGATCAAAAGCCTGATCCGCCTGATCGAGGACATGCTGGACATCTCGCGGATCCGTACCGGCAAGCTGTCGATCCGCCCGAGCCGGGTCGACCTGGTGCAACTGGTGCGCGGCCTGCTGGAGAATTTCGCGCCCCAGGTCGAGGCCGCCGAGTCGTCGATTGCCCTGAACGCCGAAGACTCGGTATTCGGCCAGTGGGACGAGTTCCGCATCGAACAGGTGATCTCCAACCTGCTGACCAATGCCTTGCGCTATGGCGCCAAGAGCCCGATCGAAGTACGGGTCTACAGCGCGGACGGGCAGGCGCGGGTCGAAGTGCGCGATCACGGGATCGGCATCAGCGAGGAAAACCAGGCGCGTATCTTCCAGCAGTTCGAGCGCGTCTCTGTCAATCATGCGGTGGCCGGGCTCGGGCTGGGGTTGTTCATTTCCGAGCAGATCGTCACCGCCCATGGCGGCACCATCGAAGTCGACAGCCGGATCGGCGAAGGTGCCCTGTTTCGCGTTTGTCTGCCGCTGTAGGAAAACACCGGCTCCCACGCAACCTTCTGGATGACCGGATGGTCGTATCAGCAGCTATTGACCGAACAAAGGCTTCTCATGAGTGAAGATGCACAAGACGTCGTACTGATCGTCGAAGATGAACCGGTGATTCTGATGTTGCTCGCCGACTATCTGTCGGGCCTGGGCTACCGGGTGCTGCAGGCGGAAAACGGCGAGCAGGCATTCGAGATCCTCGCCAGCAAGCCGCACCTGGATGTGATGATCACCGACTACCGGCTACCGGGCGGGATTACCGGGGTGATGATCGCCGAACCCGCGGTGAAACTGCGCCCCGACCTCAAGGTGATTTTCATCAGTGGCTATCCCACCGAGATTCTCGAGTCCGGCAGCCCCATCGCGAGAAGCGCGCCGATCCTGGCCAAGCCCTTCGACCTCGACAGCCTGCAAGAACAGATCCAGCGCCTGCTGGCGTGACCTCCCGCAGCCGGCACCGGGCATGTAGCCGCTCGCAAGATCGTCAATCGACCCTCGCGGCCGTATCACACAACATGCATGTTCAAGGACTTGCGCCTGCTGCGCAGGCGATCGCAGCCTGCGGCAGCGGCTACATGAAGCCTGCCGCGCTCCTGTAGCCGCTGCCGAGCCCGCGAGGCTGCGCTCGCCTGCAAAGCAGGCGTAAATCCAGGCCGCGCACTCCACTTGGTCCACCGCAGAATCAGGTTTTGCGACAACTGCGTTGTCGATCGCAGCCTCGCAAGCTCGGCAGCGGCTACAGGGAATAGCCTTTACAGGCCTTGCTGCAAGGCCGGATCGTCGGGGTTCTGTTGTTCCAGCTGGGCCAGCAGGATCTGCACGTTCTGCAGCTGGCCGCTTTCCTTCCAGTACTTGATCAGCAGCACCCGCGCCTTGCGGTTGGCGGGTTGGCGCTGGACGATTTCCTCGAGCTGTTTCTGCGCCGCTTCCAGCTCCTCTTCGCTGTGCAGGGTGGTGGCCAGGTCATAGCGGTAGTCGGCGTTGTTCGGCTCCAGCTCCACGGCGCGGGACAGGCCGAGCAGGGCGAACTCGCTCTGGTCGTGGTGCAGTAGCCACATGCCCAGGGCGTGTTGCAGGTAGGCGGAATCCTGTTGCGCCTGCAGCTGTTTGGCCAGCAACTGGCGGGCGGCTTCGCTGCGGCCCTGGCGGTCGAGCACCTCCAGTTGCAGGATCACCGCTTGCAGGTTGTCCGGTTGCAGGCTCAAGGCGTGCTCCAGCGTCTGCTGGGCCTGGTCCAGGTTGGCGTTGTGCAGGTACAGGCGCGCCAGCTGGTATTGCGCCTCGACGTTCTCCGGCTGGGCCTTGAGCACCTGGGTGTACTCATCGATCACTTGCTGCAGCGGCCCGAAATACAGGCCCTGTTCATCCGGCGACAGGCCGAGCAGGGCGGTGACGGCGGCGAAGCGCACGCCTTGCACTTCATCGTCCAGCAGCGGGCCGATCAGCAGGCTGCGCTGGCGCGCCGGGACCAGGCCGAGCACCGCCTGGATGGCGGCCTCGCGGACCTCGGGCTCGGCGTGGTGCAGGCCGGCGTCGGCCAGTTTCAGCGCCTGTGGGCTGGGGTAGTTGTGCAGCTCGGCGAGCAGGCGGATGCGCCGGCTGTCCGACAGGTCTGGACGCCCCAGCTGCTGATACAGCACCCGCGCTGCGCCGGGCTGGCCGTTGCGCGCCTGTTCCAGCGCCTTGCCGTAACCGTGCCTGATCGCATCCGGCACCGCCGGGGGCGTGGTACGCAGGAACAGCCACGCAAGGCCCAGGGCCAATACGACGAGGAGGCTGATCAACAGGGTGCGGCGGGGCTTGGTCATGCAGGCATCCATGGCAGGGGCGGCTTTACGAAGGCGCAAGCTTCGGTCAGGTTCCCCTCGGAGTCAAACCCGCTTGCGGGGCGGCGGGCAGGACTCGGGTTTTCGCGGCAGGGCAAGGCTGGAAGAGCCGCGCCGGCTGGTCCAATCACTCTGCTTGACGACGCGGTTGGCGCGAAGGATCGACAGTTCGGGAAAAATTGCCTTCCTGCCGGGAAGGCCGGGACGATAAGCTTTCCCGGCCGCAGACTGACTACGCTAGCCGCAGGTGCCCCTTTGTCCAGAACCCACTCATGCAGCCACTGATCAATTACTTCAAGGTCGTGATCCACCCGGGAGGCGCGGTGCTGCGCTTCGCCCTGCGTACCATCGCCGCCGGCCTCTTGACCCTGTACCTGGCGTTCATCTTCGACCTCGACCAGCCCAAGTGGTCGCTGATGGCGGTGATCATCGTCAGCCAGCCCCTGGCCGGCATGGCCCTGGCCCGCAGTTTCGGCCAGGTGGTCGGCACCACCCTGGGGGCCGCGGTTGCGGTGCTGATCATGGCGATCTTCCCCCAGGCGCCGCTGCCGTTCCTGGTCACCCTCGGCCTGTGGCTGGCGTTGTGCACCGCCGGCGGCACCTTGCTGCGCTACACCAGCTCCCAGGCCTTCGTGCTCAGTGGCTACACCGCGGTGGTGGTGGCGATGCTGGCGATCCCCGATCAAGGCAACACCCTGATGCTGGCCATTACCCGGGTCACCGAAACCCTGCTGGCGGTGGCCTGCGTCTGCGTGGTCAGCCTGCTGACGGCGCGCCCGGAGGCCGTGGCCCATGGTTACTTCGCCAAGATCGACCAGGTGCTCAAGTTGCTGGCGACCCACGCCGCGGCGGCGATCCGCACCGACGAAAGCGAGGCCGACTTCCACAAGCGGCAGATGCAGTTGCTGGGCGAGATCAGCGCCCTGGAAGGTTTGCGCCGCCACCTGTACTTCGATGCGCCACGCCTGCGCAGCGCCGACGGCCTGGTGCAGCTGCTGGGCAACCAGCTGGTGCTGCTGACCTCGCGCCTCACCGTACTGCGCCACCAGCGCGAGCTGCTGCGGGCGCGCTGGGTCGGCGAGCTGCCGGAGGCGATCCAGCAACTGCGCGCCGACGAACTGGCGTTTCTCGACGAACTGGCGCAGCACGGGCGTGCCTTGCCCGCCGCCTCGCGGCAGCAGTTCGCGCACTTGCAGCAGCGCTTCGACGAACAGGCGCGGCGCGCCGAGCGCGAGGCCGATGCCTTGCCCGCGACCCTGCGCTCCCTGGCCTGGGCCCTGCGCTGGGAGCAGGCGCGGATGCTCAAGCAGCTCGAAGACATTCTCGAATTCAGCGATGCCATCCAGGACGGTCGCCAGGCCAGTTGCCTGTACCGCCAGGGTCGCTCAAACCCACTGCACCTGGACTGGCCGCTGGCGGCGATGAATGCGCTGCGGGCCTTCACCGCGCTGCTGGTCGCCGGGCTGATCTGGATCGAAACCGCCTGGGACGGCGCACGTTCGAGCATGGTCCTGGTGGGCATTCTCTGTTCGCTGATGGCGACCTTCCCGCGGCCCCTGGCGGCGGCGCAAAACTATATGCGCGGCCAGGCCCTGGCGCTGGTGATCTCGGCGGTCTACGTCTTCGCCCTGGTGCCCTTGATCGGCGATTTCGAATGGCTGGCGCTGTTGCTGGTGCCGCTGCTGTATACGGTCGCGGTGGGCCTGGCCAGCCCGATGACCGCCGGCATCGGCATGGGCCTGGGGCTGTCGAGCCTGCTGATGATCGGCCCACAGAACATCGGCGCCTGGCAGAACAATGCCGCTCAGTGGTTCGAGTTCGCCGGGGCCTATGTCAGCGGCGGGGTGCTGTCGTTGCTGGTCTATGCGTTCATTTTCCCGTTCAACCCGGTGCTGCGCATTCGCCGCTTGTTCCGCGACACCCGCGAGCAGGTGTACGCCTTACAGAAAACCACGGCCAGCGATGAGGAGCAGTTTGTCTTCGAGAGCCGCATGGTCGACCGCCTGACCCAGATGCTCGGGCTGTTGCCCGCCGCCGGCGACCGGGCTTCCGCCGAACGTTTCGAGACCAGCCTGGCCTGCATGACCCTGGGCGTGTCGATGAACCAGCTCAAGCAGCAGAGCCTGGACAACCCCTGGTTGAGCAGCGCGGCCAACGCCGACCTGCAGCAGTTGCTGCGGCGGGTCGGGCGCTATGTGGCGGGGCGCCCGGGGCTGGATGTGGACCCACTGCTGGCGCGCCTGCGGGAACTGGGCGACCACCTGGACCAGTTGCACGCCGACGACCGGCCAGAGGCCCACGAACAGCTGTGGTCGGTGTTCCGCATGCGCGTCTCGCTGCTGATCGTCGGCGCCTTCCTGGAGCGCTACCGCCCCATGCTGCAACCCACGGAAACAGGAGAACCGGCCCTTGCCCATTGATTTCGAATTCGGCGGCGTCTACCTGCCGCCCATTGCCCAGGCCCTGTTGCTGGCCTTGCCGATTTTCCTGCTGCTCGACTGGGGGCTGCGGCGCCTCGGTGTATTGCGTTTCGTCTGGCACGAAGCGCTGTTCGAAGGGGCGCTGTATGCCTGCGTCTGCGCCACGGTCATTTTGCTGATGGGAAGCCTATGAATCTGAAAAACACCCTGGCCCGCTCGATCACCCTGGTGGCGGTAGTGCTGGCGCTCGTGCTGGGCTGGTTCGCCTGGGAGCATTACACCCGCGCGCCCTGGACCCGCGATGCGCGGGTGCGGGCCGATGTGGTGACCCTGTCGGCGGACGTCGCCGGGCGCATCGTCAGCCTGCGGGTGCAGGACAACCAGCACGTGGACAAGGGCCAACTGCTGCTGGAGATCGACCCGGCGCAATATGCCCTGGCCGTGGAGCATGCCAAACGCTCGGTGGAAGTGGCGGTCGCCACCCTCGGCCAGTCCGAGGCGGCGATTGCCGCCAGCGCGGCGCAGCTCAAGCAGCGGCAAAGCGAAGAACGCCGGCGCCGCAGCCTGAAGCAGGGCTTCGCGATTTCCGGCGAGGAGTGGGAGAAGTCCAATACCGATGTGGCGGTGGCCCAGGCCGACCTGTTGCGCGACCAGGCCAACCTCGGCCTGGCCCAGGCCAACGTGCACCTGGCCCAGGCCGCGCTGAAGCAGGCCGAACTGGACCTGCAGCGCACCCGGGTCGAAGCCCCGGTCAGCGGCTACGTGACCAACCTGCAGACCCGCCAGGGCGACTACGCCAGTGCCGGCGCGGCCTTGCTGGCCCTGGTGGACAGCGACTCTTTCTATATCAGTGGTTATTTCGAGGAGACCAAGCTGCCGCGGATCGAGGAGGGCAGCGCGGTGCGCATCCAGCTGATGAGCGGCGAGACCTTCAACGGCAAGGTGCAGAGCATCGCCTTCGCCATTACCGACCGCGAGAACTCCCAGGGCAGCCGCCTGCTGGCCAACATCAACCCCAGCTACACCTGGGTCAAGCTGGCGCAGCGGGTGCCGGTGCGGATCGCCATCGACCCCGATTACCCGGGCAAGGACAGGTTGCGCGCCGGCACCACGGCGACGGTGACGGTGCTGGAATAGGCGATGCTTTTTGCCAGGCGAAAAAAAGCCCCGTGACCGAATGAGAACACGGGGCAAAAAATTGGTTGGTTGCGGCCAACCAAAGGAGCTCGGTTGAAGCCTTATTTGCTGGCGACCGTCTCCGGCTGCCAGCCGCCACCCAGGGCCTTGTAGATGGCGACGATGCCACGGTACAGGTCGACCTCGGCCTGGGCCTGGGAGTCCTCGGCGGCCAGGCGTTCGCGCTGGGCGTCGAGCAGCACCAGGAAATCGACGGTGCCTTCGCGGTAGCGGATTTCCGCCAGGTCGGCCGCGGCGCGGCTCGACTCGCTCTGGCGAATCAGCGAGATCAGGCGTTGCTGGCGCTTGCCGTAGTCGCTGAAAGCGTTTTCCGACTCTTCCAGGGCCAGCAGCACTTGCTGCTCGTAGGTCGCCAGGGCGCCGTCGGCGTCGGCATTGGCGCCCCGCAGGCGGGCGCGCACGCTGCCCAGATCGAAGGCCGCCCAGGTAATGCTCGGGCCCAGGGCCCAGGCATTGGCGGCCGAGGAGCCGATCTGCGAACCACGGCCGGCGGTGAAGCCGAGGAAGCCGCTGAGGCTGACCCGTGGGAACAGGTCGGCCTTGGCCACGCCGATCCGCGCGGTGGCGGCGGCCAGCTGGCGTTCGGCGCTGAGGATGTCCGGGCGGCGCTGCAGCAGTTCGCCCGGGTCGCCGATCGGCAGGGCCTTGGCAATCGCCGGCAACTGCGCGGGCTTGAGATCGACACTGAGCTTGTCCGGGCGCTCGCCCAGCAGGGTGGCGATACGGTTGCGCTGGCGCACCTGTTCGGCCTGCAGTTGCGGCACGCTGGCCTCTACCGCGGCCAGGCGCGCATCGGCGCGGACCACGTCGAGCTGGTCGCCGACGCCGGCGTCACGCAGGCTTTCGGTGATCTTGCGCGACTCCTGCTGGTTGTCCAGGTTGGCCAGGGCGATCTTTTCCCGCAGCTGGGCGCCGCGCAGTTGGCCGTAGGCGTCCACCAGCTCGGCAATCATGGTGACTTGCAGCTGGTAGAGGTCGGCCTCGGCGGCCTGCTGGTCGGCTTCGCTGGCTTCCAGGTTGCGCTGGATGCGGCCGAACAGGTCCAGTTCCCAGGCCATGTCCAGGCCCAGGTCGTAGCGTTCGCTGTTGACCCGGCGGGTGGTCTGGCCGGGGATCTGCCCCTTGGCCAGATCGCTGCTGGCGCGGCTGGTGATGGTCGGCATCGCATCGTTGCTGGCATCGTCGCGGATCGCCCGGGCGGCCCGCAGACGGGCGAAGGCCACGCGCAATTCACGGTTGCCCTGCAGGGACTTTGTCACCAGCTGGTTGAGCACCGGGTCGTCGAACTGCTGCCACCAGATGCCTTCGAAGCGCGCGCGGTCGAAATTCTTCTGGCCCGCGGCGCCATCGGCGGCGGCCGCGATATGGGCCGCCTCGGTGGTCGGGGTCTGGTAGTCCGGGCCGACGGCACAGGCACTCAGGGCCAGTGCCAGCAAACTCGGCAGGAAGACTTTCAGGCTCATTGTTGCGCCTCCAGTTTCAGGGCACGGGTCGCTTTGCGGGCTTCGCTGCGCTCCACATAGTTGCGGATCAGGACGTAGAACACCGGGGTCAGCAGCAGGCCGAAGAAGGTCACCCCGAGCATCCCGGAGAACACCGCGACACCCATGGCATGACGCATTTCCGCGCCGGCGCCGCTGGAGAACACCAGGGGCACCACACCCATGATGAAGGCGAACGAGGTCATCAGGATCGGCCGCAGACGCAGGCGGCAGGCTTCCAGGACCGCGGCCAGCGGGTCGAGGCCTTCTTCCTGCTTGTCCTTGGCGAACTCGACGATCAGGATCGCGTTCTTGCACGCCAGGCCCACCAGTACGATCAGGCCGATCTGGGTAAAGATGTTGTTGTCGCCACCGGACAGGATTACCCCGGCGATGGCCGACAGCAGGGTCATGGGCACGATCAGGATCACCGCCAGCGGCAGGCTCCAGCTCTCGTATTGCGCGGCCAGTACCAGGAACGCCAGCAGCACGCAGAGCGGGAAGACGAACAGCGCGGTGTTACCGGCCAGGATCTGCTGGTAGGTCAGCTCGGTCCATTCGTAGGTCATGCCGTTGGGCAGTTCTTCCTTGAGCAGTTTCTCGATCGCCGCTTCCGCCTGGCCGGAGCTGTAGCCCGGTGCGGCCGCGCCGTTGATTTCCGCGGTGACGAAGCCGTTGTAGTGCATCACGCGGTCGGGACCGGCGGTGTCACTGACCTTGATGAAGGTCGCCAGCGGGATCATCTCGCCCTTGTTGTTGCGCACTTTCAGCTGGCCGATCTGCTCGGCTTCGAGACGGAACTGCTGTTCAGCCTGGACGTTGACCTGGTAGGTACGGCCAAAACGGTTGAAGTCGTTGGCGTACAGCGAGCCCAGGTAGACCTGCAGGGTGTCGAAGATATCGCTGATGGCCACGCCGTGGGTCTTGGCCTTTTCCCGGTCGATAGCCGCGTCGACCTGGGGCACGTTGACCTGATAGCTGGTGAACAGCCCGGCCAGTTCCGGCACGCTGCGACTCTTGGCGATGACGTTCTGCACTTCTTTATACAGCTCTTCGTAACCCATGCCGCTGCGGTCCTCGACCTGCAGGCGGAACCCGCCGATGGTCCCCAGGCCCTGTACCGGCGGCGGTGGGAAGATCGCCATGTAGGCTTCCTGGATATCGGCGTACTTGCCGTTCAGGGCACCGGCGATGGCCCCGGCGGACATGCTCGGGTCCTTGCGCTCGTCGAAAGGCTTGAGGGTCACGAACACGATGCCGTTGTTCGGGCTGTTGGTGAAACCGTTGATCGACAGGCCCGGGAAGGCCACCGCGCTTTCCACGCCCGGTTGCTTCAGGGCGATGTCGGACATGCGCTTGATCACGTCCTCGGTGCGGTCCAGGCTCGCGGCGTCCGGCAGTTGGGCGAAGGCCACCAGGTATTGCTTGTCCTGGGCCGGGACGAAGCCCATCGGCGTGTGGGCGAAGCCGAACCAGGTCAGCACCATCAGGCCCGCGTAGAGGAACAGGGCGATGCCGCTGCCACGAATCACCCGGCGCACGGTGCCGACGTAACCATGGCTGGCGCGGTCGAAGAAGCGGTTGAAGGGTTTGAACAGCCAGCCACCCAGCAACTTGTCGAGGAACTTGGAGAAGCCGTCCTTTGGTGCGTGGTGATCCTTGAGCAATACCGCGGCCAGGGCCGGCGACAGGGTCAGGGAGTTGAAGGCCGAGATCACCGTGGAGATCGCGATGGTCAGGGCGAACTGCTTGTAGAACTGCCCGGTCAGGCCGCTGATGAAGGCCGCCGGCACGAACACCGCGCAGAGCACCAGGGCGGTGGCGATGATCGGCCCGGTCACTTCGCGCATGGCGCGCTTGGTGGCTTCCACCGGGTTCAGGCCGAGGCCGATATTACGCTCGACGTTTTCCACCACCACGATGGCGTCGTCCACCACGATACCGATGGCCAGCACCAGCCCGAACAGCGACAGGGCGTTGAGCGAGAAGCCGAACAGGTGCATCACGGCAAAGGTACCGATCAGCGAGACCGGCACCGCCACCAGCGGGATGATCGAGGCGCGCCAGGTCTGCAGGAACAGGATCACCACCAGCACCACCAGGATCAGTGCTTCGAACAGGGTATGCACCACGGCCTCGATGGAGCCACGCACGAAGATGGTCGGGTCGTAGACAATGCTGAAGTCCATGCCTTGCGGGAAACTCTGTTTCAGCTCGGCCATCTTGGCCCGCACTTCGTTGGAGATCTCGATGGCGTTGGAGCCAGGGCGCTGGAAGATCGGGATCGCCACCGCCGGCTGGTTGTTCAGCAGCGAACGCAGGGCGTACTGGTTGGAACCCAGCTCGACCCGGGCGATGTCTTTCAGGCGGGTGATCTCGCCGTTGTCGCCCGAGCGGATGATGATGTTCTCGAATTCTTCCTCGGTCACCAGGCGGCCCTGGGTGTTGACCGACAGCTGGAAGCTGGTGGCGCTCGGCGCGGGCGGGGCGCCCAGGGTACCGGCGGCGACCTGACGGTTCTGCTCGCGAATGGCGGTGACCACGTCGGTGGCGGTCAGGTTGCGCGAAGCGGTCTTGTTCGGATCGAGCCAGACCCGCAGCGAGTAGTCGCCCATGCCGAACAGCTGCACATCGCCGACGCCGCCCAGGCGCGCCAGCTCATCCTTGATATTGAGGATGGCGTAGTTGGACAGGTAGAGCATGTCGTAGCGTTTGTCCGGCGAGGTCAAGTGCACGACCATGGTCAGGTCGGGCGAGGCCTTGTCCACGGTGATGCCGATGCGCGTCACCTCTTCAGGCAGCTTGGGCTCGGTGCGGGTCACGCGGTTCTGCACCTGCACCTGGGCGTTGTCCAGGTCGGTACCCAGGGCGAAGGTGATGGTCAGGGTGATCTTGCCATCGGCGGTGGACTGCGAGGACATGTAGAGCATGTTCTCGACGCCGGTGATGGCCTGCTCCAGGGGCGCGGCCACGGTTTCACCGATGACTTTCGGGTTGGCGCCCGGGAAGTTGGCGCGCACCACCACGGTCGGCGGTACCACTTCCGGGTATTCGCTGATGGGCAGCTGGAACAGCGAGATGGAGCCGGCGATCAGGATCAGCAGCGACAGCACCGCTGCGAAGATCGGCCGTGAAATGAAGAATTGGGAGAAATTCATCTTGAGTCTTTTCCCTTAACCGCGTGGAGTCGCAGCGCTGGCCAGTTTCGCAGCCGCTTCAGACGCGCCCTTGGCGGGGGCGACTTGAGGCAGGTTGCTGGCTTCCAGGGCCTTTCTTTGTTGCGCCAGGGCGGCGAGGGTTTCCTTGCTGGCCATCGGCACCACTTCAGGGCTGACCGGCGCGCCCGGACGGGCGCGCTGCAGACCCTTGACGATGATGGTGTCGTCCTTGTTCAGGCCGTTGCGCACGATGCGCAGGCCTTCGATCTTCGGCCCCAGCTCGACGGCGCGGTACGCTGGCTTGTTGTCGGCATCCATCACCAGTACGAACTTCTTGCCCAGGTCGGTCCCCACCGCTTCGTCGTTGATCAGCACGGCGGAGTAGGTGCCGCTGCCCACCAGTTTCAGGCGCGCATAGAGGCCCGGGGTGTAGCTGCCGTCGGCGTTGTCGAACACCGCGCGACCGCGGATGGTGCCGGTCTGCGGGTTGACCTGGTTGTCGACGAAGTTCATCTGGCCCAGGTGCGGGTGGCCTTCTTCATTGGACAGGCCGAGGTACACCGGGGTGGTCTGGCCACGCTGGCCCTGGCGGGCGAGCTGGGCGTACTTGAGGTACACACGCTCGTCGGCGTCGAAGTAGGCGTAGACCTTGTCGGTGGAGACCACGCTGGTCAGCGGGGTGACATCGGCGGTCACCAGGTTGCCGGCGGTGATTTGCGCACGGCTGACGCGACCGCTGATGGGCGCGCTGACCCGGGTGAAACTCAGGTTGAGCTTGGCCACGTCCAGTTGCGCCTGGATTGCGTCGACTCCGGCGCGGGCTTCCTGGGCGGCGCTGGTGCGGGTGTCGGCCAGCTCGGCGGAGATCGCGTTGCTGGTCAGCAGGCGCTGGCCGCGCTGGGCTTCATTGGCACTGCGGGTGGCGGTGGCGCGGGCTTGTTGCAGCTGGGCTTCCAGGCGGCGCACTTCGGCCTGGAACGGCCGCGGGTCGATCTGGAACAGCAGGTCGCCTTTTTTCACCAGGGCGCCTTCGGTGAAGGCCACCTGGTCGATCTGGCCGGAAACCCGTGGGCGGATCTCTACGGTTTCCGGCGCCTCGAGGCGCCCGGTGAACTCGTCCCATTCGTTGACCGGCTGTTCGAGCACCTTGGCCACGCTGACTTTGGCGGCGGGCATGCTGGCGGCCGTTTCCGGCGCCTTGCCACAAGCGCTCATCACCAGCACGGCCAGGAGTGCGAGAGGGAAGCGTAAGTGTTTGAGTGACTGTTCCATGGATCATCCGCCAATGTATTTGAGATGGGCGGATGATGCTCGGCAGGGTTGTATCGCACGAATCGAATGAGACGAAGGTAACTATCATTCGGAATGATATAAGCGCGATGAAAGCCCTCTAGCATGCACCTTTCGTTAGGGGGCTATCAATTCCCTAAACGGAATTTCATTGTTTCCGCGATTGCAAGGGTCGGACGGCGAGGGTGGTGACGGCATAAGGTGTTATCGCAAGGATTGTCGCCCAGGTTGCGGTCTGCCGGGCAGGGAGGCGAGTGCTTTCATTACCAACTGCCATAGGGGATGCCGTACTTCTCTATATAGCGTTTGGATTTTTCGCTGACCTTATAGGCGTAACGGCCGTTGTTTTCTCCTTGGTCCGGGCCTAGAGGCTCAACTTCGGCTTGGGTCCGGGCTACTTTGATCGGATGACGGCATTCATCCCTTACCCACACTTGGACAATGCCGCCAGGGGCCAGGCCCAGATTGATCGAGGCCATATAGCTGGCGGTTTGTTTTGGCGTTTCAGGGCAACGACGGTCGGTCGCCTTGCGCATGATCTGTCGGGCCTCTTCCGGGATGTTGATCCATGCTCGATAGGTTTGCGGTTCAACCACCGATTGCCAGCGTACGAAAATGCGTTTCGGCAGGTCGGCACCGACTACGGATTTGCCACCAACACCAACTCCTGCCCATCCCCTTGCAGACTCTCTGTTGTCCTCCGGTTGTCCGCCTGCTGCAGTTCCGCCGCCGGTGCGGCGAAACAGTTTTCCATTGATATCTTCTACCGCGCTGTCTTCAACCCAGACCTTCATGTAATTGGGCTCGGTGAAACCTAGATCCCACCAGGGATTTTTGGGGTCGTTTTTTCCGGATAGCGGATCGGTGGTCAGGCAGCCAGTTAGCAGTAGTGCGCCCAGCAGGGCGATGAATACTCTCATTACCAACGGGTTCAGCCAGGTGGGTGGGGGATGTGTTCACATCGTAAAGGGTGTCGATACCAAGAGAACTCTGTCTACCAACTGCCATAGGGGATGCCGTACTTCTCTATATAGCGTTTGGATTTCTCGCTGACCTTATAGGCATAACGGCCGTTGTTTTTTCCTTGGCTGGGTCCCAATGGTTCGACTTCAGCTTGAGCTCGAGCGACTTTGACTGTGTGGCGGCATTCATCTCTTACCCACACTTGAACAATGCCGCCCGGCGCCAAACCCAGATAGACGGACGCCATATAGCGGGCGGTCTGGTCCGGTGTTTCCGAGCAGCGTCGGTTAGTTGAGGCCCGCATGATTTTTCGGGCCTCTTCGGGGATCTCCACCCACGCCCGATAAGTCTGTGGTTCCACGATGGATTGCCAACGTACGTAAATACGCTTGGGCAGGTCGGCTCCCACCACTGACCATCCATTGCCTCCAACTTTATCTTCCCAGCCCCGGGCCCACTCTGTGTCATAACCGAGGTCGCCACCTGCCGCGGAGCCGCTGCCAGTGTGGGTGAATAGCTGGCCATTGATGTCTTCAACGGCGCTGTCTTCGACCCAGACTTTCATGTAGAACGGCTCGATAAAGCCAAGCTGCCACCAGGGGGCTTTCGGGTCATTCTTTCCAGAAAGTGGATCAGTGGCTTGGCAGCCACTTAGCAGCAGTGCGCCCAGCAGTGCGATAAATGCTCTCATTACCAAAGTGTCCAGTCAGGTACGTGAGGGTGTTGCACACGCACGGCATCCACCGTGGGGGCATTGATGTAGACGACTTTAAGACTGCCGCCGTCCCGTTTACCCAGCGGGTGGTTCCAGTGGGCCGAGAGATGGATATAGCGCAGCTTGAGCATGATCTCCTCAGCTGGAGTCGTACTGTAGTCACCGGCGACAAACCTGTCACATAGTGCTTGAAGCTCCGTTGGAATCGCGTACTCGGGTGTCTCCGGGATTTCCTCGAATTGCACACCGTTCTGCCTGGCCAGCTCATACATGACGCGCAAAGTGACTCCCGCCAGCTTATTGCTCATTGGCCTATTGAGTTGCAGGCCGGCATATACCCGTTTTCTTCGTGGTCCGAGGCGATTCTGTGGATCCTGGGGCAGCAACAGCGGCTCCGGTGTGACGATTTCCAGCCATTGCGCGGGCCAACCCTTGGCCAGCCAGTGTGCTCTTGCCTGGAGCGCATCCCGGTAAATCGAGGTGTGGGTCACATCGGTATTGATTGAGACTTCCAGCGCCTGCATCGGAGTGACCAGTACACACTCCTGCATCTCCTCCAGATAACCGCCGCCGATATCCGAATGCGCGCCGGGTAGCGTGATCTCGGCATGATCAGGTTTGACCTGGCTCAGGGCGAAGTTGGCCCGATACTCGTCGCGGGCGACCAGTTGCACCACCGAGCGAAAGTAGCGGCGGTCGAGGTGGAGCTTGATACCGGGAGCAATGGCACTGCGCACATTGCCCAGATTGCTCAAGCCGGCAATCGAAGGCACGGTGTCGAACAGACCGATAAAACCCATATCGACATCGTGGCCGTACTGCCGGTTGAAGTTGGGACTGAGGGCCTCGGAATGGCTATGCAAAATCAGTTGCAGCGGTCCGAGCCAGCGCACGACCTCATTGGCAAAGTGCCGGGCTGCTGCCGCGCCTCGGCTAAAGCCGAAGGCATCGAAGGTCAGTGAAGTGATTTCACTTTCGAGATTATCTTCATGGGTTTCACGGACAAGTTCCTCTATTTCCCGAAATGCCCTTTGTACACACCCCAAGACACCTCTTTCACCACGCCCGGTTCCAGAGGTAATCACGCTGTCTTTCTCGCCTGTCTTTGTGCCGATGCCCTCGATATAGATTGAGCGAAAGGCTTGCTTATGTAGACCTTCACCTTCGACTTTTTGGGGGGCGTGGTACAGCTCTCTCAACAGTTTTATATTGCTCACCCCATTCCCATAACTGCTCTGCGGATCGCTCATATATGGCTTGCAACTACCATCGATATCCCTGGCTTCAACAGGATGCTGAGCCCCACACAACTCACCCATAGCCGAGTTGCCAGCATTGTTTCCGGTACCGTCAAAGAACACGCCAATGCGCAGCGCCACCTGGACTTTTTCAGGCGGTGGCGCAGGTTCCTTGGCGTACTTCTCGTACTGGGCCCAGAGCTGTTCGCCGTAGCTGGGTTGTTCGGTTTCAGCGGCGCATTCGGCGGGGCTCTGGTTAGGATTGGCGGGCCGTAAAACACTGGGCATCGGCCCGGGTCCGTTGCTGGCCATGACGGGTCCTGGTTCAAGCGAAAGGGTCGCTGGAAACCGTACCGGGAATGCTGGGGCAGGGATTTAGGAGGATTCTGCAAGAGGCTGGGCAGTGGCTGATTCGGTTGTAGGGCTGATGCAGAGCCCCCCGATAGCCAGACAGTTTTTTACTCTCTAGCAACCACAAAAATCATAATTTCGGCATTTCCCGCCTTCTCCCAGAATGCGTCCTACACCTCCCACGGCTGCCTACGTGGGATCACTCAACAGGGCGCAGACATGACAACCCATAAAACAATAATCGACACGCTTGTAGTGGGCGCCGGCCAAGCCGGCGTGGCCATGAGCGAACACCTGAGCCGCCTGGGCGTGCCGCACCTGGTGCTGGAGCGCAACCGCATCGCCGAAGCCTGGCGCACCGGGCGCTGGGATTCGCTGGTGGCCAACGGCCCGGCCTGGCACGACCGCTTTCCGGGCCTGGAATTCGAAGGACTGGACCCCGATGCCTTCGCGGGCAAGGACCAGGTCGCCGACTACTTCGAAACCTACGCCCGCAAGTTCAATGCGCCGATCCGCACCGGCGTCGAAGTCAGGAAGGTGGTGCGTAACGCCAACCGCCCGGGCTTCACCGTGGACACCAGCGACGGCGTGATCGAAGCCCGGCAAGTGGTGGTGGCCACCGGTCCGTTCCAGTGCCCGGTGATCCCGCCGATCGCCCCGCAGGATCAGCGTGTGCTGCAAATGCACTCGGCGGCCTACCGCAATCCGCAACAGCTGCCCGAAGGCGCGGTGCTGGTAGTGGGCGCCGGTTCGTCGGGGGTGCAGATCGCCGATGAACTGCAACGTGCCGGCAAGCAGGTCTACCTCTCGGTCGGCGCCCATGACCGTCCGCCGCGGGCCTACCGCAACCGTGATTTCTGCTGGTGGCTGGGGGTACTGGGCGAGTGGGATGCCGAGACCATGCAGCCAGGCAAGGAGCACGTGACCATTGCCGTCAGCGGCGCCCGTGGCGGGCATACCGTGGACTTCCGCCGGCTGGCCCACCAGGGCATGACCCTGGTCGGCCTGACCAAGGCCTTCGATAACGGTGTGGTCAGCTTCGAGGCCAACCTGGCCGAGAACATTGCCCGCGGCGACGAAAACTACCTGGCGCTGCTCGACGCCGCCGACGCCTACATCGCCCGCAACGGCCTGGACCTGCCGCAAGAGCCCGAAGCGCGGGTGATGCTGCCGGACCCGCCATGCCTGACCCAGCCGCTCCTCGAACTCGACCTGGCCAAGGCTGGCGTCGGCACCATCATCTGGGCCACCGGCTATTCGGTGGACTACAGCTGGCTGCAGGTCGACGCTTTCAAGGACAACGGCAAGCCTCGTCACCAGCGCGGTGTGTCCAGCGAGCCCGGGGTCTATTTCGTCGGCCTGCCGTGGCTGTCGCGCCGTGGCTCGGCGTTTATCTGGGGCGTGTGGCACGACGCCCGGCACATCGCCGAGCACATCGTCAAACAGCGCCTCTACTTCGATTACCGCGACGCCGCGCAGCGTCAAGCCGAGCGCGAATCCGCCACTCAACCCGCCAGCCGCATGGGAGCCCGCTGATGCCTACGCATACCCGTATCCGCATGTTCAACACCAAAGACACCTACCCGAATCAAAGCCTGGACAACGACCTGTGCCAGGCCGTGCGTGCCGGCAACACCGTGTATGTGCGCGGCCAGGTCGGCACCGACTTCAATGGCCAGCTGGTCGGCCTCGGCGACCCGCGGGCCCAGGCCGAGCAGGCCATGCGCAACGTCAAGCAACTGCTGGAAGAGGCTGGCAGCGACCTCAGCCATATCGTCAAGACCACCACCTACCTGATCGACCCGCGTTACCGCGAGCCGGTCTACCAGGAGGTCGGCAAGTGGCTCAAGGGCGTGTTCCCGATCTCCACCGGGCTGGTGGTCAGCGCCCTGGGCCAGCCGCAGTGGCTGATGGAAATCGACGTGATCGCGGTGATCCCCGAATAAGGAGTGCGCCATGACTTTTTCCATCGTCGGCCGCTGCGCCGAAACCGGCCAGCTGGGCATTGCCATCAGCTCGTCGAGCATCGCCGTCGGCGCCCGTTGTCCCTGGCTGCGCAGCGGGGTGGGCGCGGTGTCGAGCCAGAACATCACCTTGCCGGCCCTCGGCCCCCAGGTGCTCGACGGCCTGGGCGACGGCCTGGCGCCGGCGCAGGCCCTGGACCAGGCGCTGACCCGCAATGGCTACAGCCAGTACCGCCAGGTGGCGGTGGTGGATGCCCGGGGGCGCACGGCGGTGTTCAGCGGCAATCACGCGCTGGGCATTAACAACGCGGTGGCCGGTGAGCAATGCGTGGCGGCCGGCAACCTGCTGGCCAGCAGCGCGGTGATCGAGCGCATGGTCGAGGCCTTCGAAAGCAGCGAGGGCTGCCTGGCGGCGCGGCTGCTCAGCGCGCTGCAGGCCGGGCAGGACGCCGGGGGCGAGGCGGGCGCGGTGCATTCGGCGGCGCTGTCGGTGGTCGGCGAGCTGGTCTGGCCGATCGTCGACCTGCGGGTGGACTGGGCCGAGGCCAACCCCATCGGCGAGTTGCACAGGCTCTGGAGCGCCTACGAGCCGCAGTTGCAGGATTACCTGACCCGCGCCCTCAATCCGACCCTGGCGCCGAGCTACGGAGTGCCGGGCGATGAGTGAGCTGCGCAGCCGCGCCTTGCTGGCCAGGCTGGTGGGCTTTGCCACGGTCAGCCGCGATTCGAACCTGGCCTTGATCGAGTTCGTGCGCGACTACCTGCACGGCCTGGGCGTGAGCTGCGAGCTGATCTACAACGCCGAACGGACCAAGGCCAACCTGCTGGCCAGCATCGGTCCGGCGCTGGAAGGCGGCATCGTGCTGTCCGGGCACACCGACGTGGTGCCGGTGGACGGCCAGCCCTGGACGCTTGAACCCTTCAGCCTGACCGAGCGCGACGGCAAGCTCTACGGGCGCGGCACCGCCGACATGAAAGGCTACCTGGCCTCGGTGCTGGCCGCGGTGCCGCTGTTTCTCGAAAGCCCGCTGCGCCGGCCGGTGTACCTGGCGTTCTCCTATGACGAGGAGGTCGGTTGCCTCGGCGTGCGCAGCCTGCTGGAAGTGCTGCCACAGCGCATCCCGCAGCCGATGCTGTGCCTGATCGGCGAGCCCACCGAGCTCAAACCGGTGCTCGGGCACAAAGGCAAGCTGGCTATGCGTTGCCATGTGCACGGCGCGCCATGCCACTCGGCCTATGCGCCTTATGGGGTCAACGCCATCGAGCAGGCGGCGCGGCTGATCGGCCGGCTGGGGGAGATCGGCCGGCGCCTGGCGGCCCCCGAGCATCACGACGCCCGTTTTGACCCGGCGTTCTCCACCGTGCAGGTCGGGGTGATCCAGGGCGGCACGGCGCTGAATATCGTCCCGGCCGACTGCCGCTTCGACTTCGAGGTGCGTGCCTTGCCAGCCTTCGAACCCCGGGCGGTGGTGGACGAACTGCAAGGCTATGCCGAACAGGAACTGTTGCCGGCGATGCAGGCAATCAAGGCCGATACGGCGATCCGCTTCGAAGCGATCTCGGCCTATCCGGGGTTGGCGACTGCCCCTGAAAGCGCCGCCGCGCGGCTGGTAGCGCAACTCTGTGGCAGCGTGGACTTCAGCACCGTGGCCTTTGGCACCGAAGGCGGATTGTTCGAGCAGGCCGGCATCCCGGCGGTGGTCTGCGGCCCCGGCAGCATGGACCAGGGCCACAAGCCGGACGAGTTCGTCAGCGTCGAGCAGATGGCGGCCTGCGACCGGCTGATGGAGCGCCTGGCCGAATACCTCTGCAAGCACTGATAAACGACCCTTCATAAGAACAAGGAACTCGCGGTGAAAGATTTCAACGAGTGGACAGCCCTGGCGCAGCGCCAACGCCTGATCGACAGCGCCTTTATCGACGGTGAGGCGTGCCAGGCCGAGAGCGGCGCACGCTTCGATGTGGTCAACCCGGCCACCGAGAAACGCTTGGCCCAAGTGGCCGCCTGCGGTGCGGTCGAGGTCGACCGGGCGGTGCGCAGCGCCCGCCGTGCGTTCGAGCAGGGCCCCTGGGCCAGGATGGCGCCCGGCGAGCGCAAGGCGATCCTGCTGCGCCTGTCGCGGCTGATGCTGGAGCACCGCGACGAACTGGCCTTGCTCGACTCCCTGAGCATGGGCAAGCCGGTGATGGATGCCTGGAATATCGATGTGCCGGGCGCCGCCCATGTATTTGCCTGGTACGGCGAAAGCCTCGACAAGCTCTATGACCAGGTGGCGCCGAGCGCCAGCAATGTCCTGGCGACCATCACCCGGGTGCCGCTGGGAGTGATCGGCGCGGTGGTGCCATGGAATTTCCCGCTGGACATGGCCGCCTGGAAGCTGGCCCCGGCCCTGGCCGCCGGCAACAGCGTGGTGCTCAAGCCGGCCGAACAGTCGCCGTTCTCTGCCCTGCGCCTGGCCGAGCTGGCCATCGAAGCCGGCCTTCCCAAGGGTGTGCTCAACGTGGTGCCGGGCCTGGGCGAGGAGGCCGGTCGCGCCCTCGGCCTGCACATGGAGGTGGATGCCCTGGTATTCACCGGTTCCACCGAGGTCGGCAAGTACTTCATGCAGTACGCCGCGCAATCGAACCTCAAGCAGGTCTGGCTGGAGTGCGGCGGCAAGAGCCCGAACCTGGTGTTCGCCGATTGCCAGGACCTGGACCTGGCGGCCGAGAAAGCCGCATTCGGCATCTTCTTCAACCAGGGCGAAGTCTGCTCGGCCAACTCGCGCCTGCTGGTGCAGCGCTCGATCGCCGACGGCTTCATCGAGCGCCTGGTGGCCAAGGCGCGCCAGTGGCAGCCGGGCAATCCGCTGGACCCGGCGAGCCGGGCCGGGGCCATCGTCGATGCGCGGCAGACTCAGCGCATCAAGCGCTACATCGAGCAGGCCCAGGCCGAGGGCGCGCAGCTGGTGTGCGGCGGTCGGCAACTGAGCATCGACGGTTCGAACAACTTTATCGAGCCGACCCTCTTCACGGGCGTGACCGCCGACATGACCCTGGCCCGCGAAGAGGTGTTCGGCCCGGTGCTGGCGGTCACGCTGTTCGACGACGAAGACCAGGCGGTGGCGTTGGCCAACCAGCACATCTATGGCCTGGCCGCGTCGCTGTGGACCGACGACCTCAATCGCGCGCATCGAGTGGCGCGGCGGCTGAATGCCGGGACCGTGTCGGTGAATACCGTCGATGCGCTGGATGTCACCGTGCCCTTTGGCGGCGGCAAGCAGTCGGGCTTTGGCCGCGACCTGTCGCTGCATTCGTTCGACAAGTACACCCAGCTGAAAACCACCTGGATTCAACTGCGCGGCTGAGGCCTCGGAGCGCGGCACCGATCTTCAAAAAAATAGAACAACAAGACGGAGCAACCGATGAACAGCAATGCAAGCGTGCAAACCGGCGCCCTGGCGCCGTCCGCGAGTCACAAGAAACTCGGCCTCACCGCGCTGTTGGCGGTGGCCATCGGCCTGGTGGTCTCACAAGGCGTGATGGTGCTGATGCTGCAAGGCGTCGGCATCGCCGGCCTGGGCTTTATCGTGCCCCTGGGCCTGGCCTACCTGCTGGCCCTGAGCTACGCCTGCTCGTTCTCCGAACTGGCGCTGATGATCCCCCGCGCCGGCAGCCTGAGCACTTACACCGAGGTCGCCATCGGCCAGTTCCCGGCGATCCTGGCGACCTTTTCCGGCTACATAGTGGTGGCGATGTTCGCCTTGTCGGCCGAGCTGTTGCTGATGGAGTTCATCATCGACAAGGTCTACCCGCACGCCATGCCGCCGCTGACCGTGGCCCTGGGAGTACTGGCGCTGTTCACAGTGCTCAACCTGTTCAACATCGACATCTTCGCCCGCCTGCAGACGGTGCTGGCGGTGGTGATGACTGTGGTGTTGCTGGTGATGGGCCTGAGCGCGATGAACAGCGACATCGTCGCGCCCAACCCGACGCTGTTCGACAGCGCCCACTGGAACCCCCTGGGCCTGGGGGTAATCGCCCTGACGGCGATGGCGGTCTGGGGCTTTGTCGGCGCCGAGTTCGTCTGCCCGCTGGTGGAAGAAACCCGGCGCCCCGAGCGAAATATCCCGGGCTCGATGATGCTCGGCCTGACCATCATTTTCGTGATCATCAGCCTGTATGGCCTGGGCGCCTTGCTTACCGTGCCCCAGGCGGAACTGGCCAGTAACGGCCTGCCGCATTACCTGTTCGCCACCACGGTGTTCGGCGAGGCGGGCAAGGTGTTCCTGGTGACCGCCGCGATCACCGCCACCTGCAGCACCCTCAACAGTTCGCTGGCGGCGATCCCGCGCATGCTGTTCGGCATGGCTCGCAATGGCCAGGCCTTCGGCGTGTTCAAGCTGCAGGGCAAGCGCACCGGCGCGCCCTGGGTCGCGGTGCTGTTCATCGCCGCGGTCACCGGCCTGCCGTTGCTGCTGATGCACGACCATGCCGACGCGATCAACCAGCTGCTGCTCTCGGCGGCCCTGGCCTGGCTGCTGGCCTACATCATCACCCACGTCAACGTCATCGCCCTGCGTCGGCGCTACCCGCAGGTGGCGCGGCCGTTCCGTACGCCGTTCTACCCCTTGCCGCAGGTGTTCGGCATCGTCGGCATGCTGTTTGCGATCTGGAACGTGTCGCCCAGCCCGGAGATGACCTTCTCGATTTTTGCCTACGCGGGCCTGGTGCTGCTGATCGTCTCGATCATCGCCGTGCTGTGGATCAAGGGCGTGATGGGCAAGCCACTGTTCAAGCCGGAGCCGCTGGCCAGCGTGCTCGGCACCCTCGATAAAAACCCGCAAGGAGACTCGCAATGACCGTTCAGATGAAACCCGTGCGCAGCACCGGCGACTACCAGGCCGCGGATGCCGCGCACCACATTCATGCGTTCCTCGACCAGAAGGCGCTGAACGCCGAAGGGCCGCGGGTAATCGTGCGCGGTGAGGGCCTGGCGCTCTGGGACAACGACGGCCAGCGCTACCTGGACGGCATGTCGGGCCTGTGGTGCACCAACCTCGGCTACGGCCGCAAGGACCTGGCCGCCGCCGCCAGCCAGCAGCTCGAACAACTGCCGTACTACAACATGTTCTTCCACACCACCCACCCGGCGGTGGTCGAGCTGTCGGAGCTGCTGTTCAGCCTGTTGCCTGCGCACTACAGCCACGCGATCTACACCAACTCCGGCTCCGAGGCCAACGAGGTGCTGATCCGCACCGTGCGCCGCTACTGGCAGATCCTCGGCAAGCCGCAGAAGAAGATCATGATCGGCCGCTGGAACGGCTACCACGGCTCGACCCTCGGCGCCACGGCGCTGGGCGGGATGAAGTTCATGCACGACATGGGCGGGGTGATCCCGGACGTGGCGCACATCGACGAGCCGTACTGGTTCGCCCACGAAGGCGACCTGACCCCGGCCGAGTTCGGCCTGCGCGCTGCGCGCCAGCTGGAAGAGAAGATCCTCGAACTGGGCGCCGAGAATGTCGCGGCCTTCGTCGCCGAGCCGTTCCAGGGCGCCGGCGGCATGATCTTCCCGCCAGAGAGTTACTGGCCGGAAATCCAACGCATCTGCCGCCAGTACGACGTGCTGCTGTGCGCCGATGAAGTGATCGGCGGTTTCGGCCGTACCGGCGAGTGGTTCGCCCACCAGCATTTCGGCTTCGAGCCCGACACCCTGTCGATCGCCAAGGGCCTGACCAGCGGCTACATCCCCATGGGCGGGCTGATCCTCTCCAAGCGCATGGCCGAGGTGTTGGTGGAGCAGGGCGGGGTGTTCGCCCACGGCCTGACCTATTCCGGCCACCCGGTGGCGGCGGCGGTGGCCATCGCCAACCTCAAGGCCCTGCGCGACGAAGGCATCGTCAGCCGGGTCAGGCACGAGACCGGGCCGTACCTGCAGCGCTGCCTGCGCGAAGTCTTCGACAACCACCCGTTGATTGGCGAAGTGCAGGGTGCAGGTTTGGTCGCCGCCTTGCAGTTCGCCGAAGACAAGGCCAGCCGCAAGCGCTTCGCCAACGAAAACGACATGGCCTGGCGTTGCCGCACCATCGGCTTCGAAGAGGGCCTGATCATTCGCTCGACCCTGGGCCGAATGATCATGGCCCCGGCCCTGGTGGCCAGCCACGCCGACATTGATGAACTGGTCGACAAGACCCGTACCGCTGTAGATCGGACCGCCCGCGAATACGGTCGCCTGTGAGCCCAAAGCGGCCGGCGCGCGCGGGCGCGTCGGCCTATTGAGAGGAACCGCTTCATGTCCAGATCCTTGCGTTGCTGTGTTCCCTTTACCCTGGCCCTGTTGTGCACCGCGGTTGCGGCCGCGCCGCAGAGCCTCACCGTCATCTCCTTTGGCGGTGCCACCAAGCAGGCCCAGGACAAGGCCTACTTCCAACCTTTCACCGCCAGCGGCGCAGGACGCGTGGTCGCCGGCGAATACAACGGGGAACTGTCGAAAATCAAGGCCATGGTCGATGTCGGCCATACCAGTTGGGACGTGGTCGAAGTCGAAAGCCCGGAGCTGCTGCGCGGCTGCGATGAAGGCCTGTTCGAACGCCTCGACCCGGCGCGCTTCGGCGACCCGGCGCAATTCGTGCCGGGGACCCTGAGCGAATGCGGGGTGGCCACCTATGTCTGGTCGATGGTCATGGCCTACGACCAGGACAAGCTGGCCAAGGCGCCGACCTCCTGGGCGGATTTCTGGAACGTCGCCGACTTCCCCGGCAAGCGCGGCTTGCGCAAGGGCGCCAAGTACACCCTGGAAATCGCCTTGCTCGCCGACGGGGTCAAGCCGGACCAGCTGTACCAGGTGCTGGGGACTCCCGAGGGCGTGACCCGGGCGTTCGCCAAGCTCGACCAGATCAAGGGCAATATCCAGTGGTGGGAGGCGGGCGCGCAGCCACCGCAATGGCTGATCGCCGGGGACGTGGTGATGAGCGCGGCCTACAACGGGCGGATCGCCTCGGCGCAGAAGGAAGGCATGAAGCTGAGCATCGTCTGGCCGCAAAGCCTGTACGACCCGGAGTACTGGGCGGTGGTCAAGGGCACGCCGAACAAGGCGCTGGCCGAAGACTTCATCGCCTTCGCCAGCCAGCCGCAGACCCAGAAGGTGTTCTCCGAGGAGATCCCCTACGGGCCGGTGCACCGTGACGCGCTGGCGCTGCTGCCGGCGGCGGTGCAACGGCAGCTGCCCACCGCCGAGGCCAACCTGGCCGGCGCGCGGGCGGTGGACGCGGAGTTCTGGGTGGACCATGGCGAGGAGCTGGAGCAGCGCTTCAACGCCTGGGCGGCGCGCTGAGGTCAATGGCAGCCAGCGTCGTAAAGGAGGGCACCCGTTCTTTGTAGGAACCAGCTTGCTGGCGATAGAGGCAACGCGGTGTGCCTGATGCGACGCTTCGCGAGCAAGCTGCACTCCTGCAGATGCAGATTGGGTATTGGCCGCATCGCCGGCAAGCGCCGCCTGGACAGGTAGGACTTTTGCTTCAAGTTGGGTAGGAGAAATCTAGTGGTACTGGTTATATATCCAGTATTCTCGGGAGATTCCTCTGCCAGCGTGATGCAGACCGAAAAATGGGCCCGTGGACAGAAATTCCAGCTCGGTTAATTTGCAGACCTCTCCTTTGGAAAGGGAGAGTTTCTTAAATCAATGGAGCAATAAACATGAACCAACCACAAACCCAATCACCGCTTCGCCACGGTCGCGTCACCTCCCCAGCCTCCCGCGGCGCAGTCGCCATCGACCTCGGCCTGCTGGGCGGCTGGCAGGTCAATGAAATGGAAGGCGGCAAGAACTTCCCGGCCCTGGCGGCGGGTCCGTTCCCTGCACCGTTCAACACGGACAACCCGAGCGACGTGCCGCCGGCCGATGGCTTCATCCTCAGCGGTGGCAAGACCGATGCCCGGGACTGCGTCAACTTCACCGATGAGGAGATGAGCAAGAAACTCGGCCGCGCCTTCACCTGGCCGACGCTCAACGTCGATCCTGGCCAGATCTTCAAGGTGACCTGGCAGTACACCGCACCGCATACCACCCGCGGCTATCGCTGGCTGATCACCAAGGACGGCTGGGACCCGAAACAGCGCATCACCCGCGCCCAACTGGAGGCTCAACCTTTCGCCGAGGACTTCTATCCGCAGGTGCCTTACTACAGCCATGCCGGCGAACTGAAGGCCAAGGTCGATCATGAAGTGAAGCTGCCGGCCAATAAAAAGGGCCGTCACGTGATTGTCCTGATGTGGATCGTGGCCAATACCGGCAACGCCTTCTATCAGGCCTTCGACGTCGACTTCAAATAAGTCTGCGGATCATTAAAACGTTCTGAAGGACTAGAACATGTCACAGATTGACTTTACCCAACTGAAAGCGCCGCTCGATGATGCCGCGTCGCGGATGCCGAGCCTGGATGGCAAGAAAATCCTCATGGGCTATTGGCACAACTGGCCGGCCGGCCCCTCGGACGGCTACCAGCGCGGGCAGTTTGCCAATATGAACCTGGAGGATGTGCCCCGCGACTACAACGTGGTGGCCGTGGCGTTCATGAAAGGCAGCGGTATTCCGACGTTCAAGCCGTACAACCTGTCCGATGCCGAGTTTCGTCGCCAGGTGGGCGTGCTGAACAGCCAGGGCAGGGCGGTGCTGATGTCCCTGGGGGGCGCCGACGCTCATATCGCGTTGAACCCGGGCCACGAACAGCCTCTGGCCAATGAAATCATCCGCCTGGTGGAAACCTACGGTTTTGACGGGCTGGACATCGATCTTGAACAGAGCGCGATTGACTTCGCCAGCAACAAGATCGTCCTGCCGGCCGCGCTGAAGCTGGTCAAGGATCACTATGCTGCCGAAGGCAAGCATTTCATCATCAGCATGGCGCCGGAGTTCCCCTACCTGACCGCTGCCGGTCGATACGTCGACTACCTCAAGGCGCTGGAAGGCTACTACGACTTCATCGCGCCGCAGTTCTACAACCAGGGCGGCGATGGCCTCTGGGTTCAGGAGGCCAACAACGGCAATGGGGCCTGGATCGCCCAGAACAACGACGCCATGAAAGAGGACTTCCTCTATTACCTGACCGAAAGCCTGGTCAGTGGTACTCGCGGTTTCACCAGGATTGCCGCTGACAAATTCGTCATTGGCCTGCCCGCCAACGTCGATGCGGCGGCCACCGGATACGTGGTCAACCCGACGGCCGTTGCCAATGCGTTCAAACGCCTCCACGCCAAAGGGCTGTCGATCAAGGGCCTGATGACCTGGTCGGTCAACTGGGACAATGGGTTCAGCAAGGACCACGTGCCCTACAACCAGGAATTCAGCCGGCGCTATGGGCCGTTGATCAACGGTGGCAAGCAGTCTTCCTCAACCCAGGATGAGCCCCACCCGCAGACCGCCCACTAGCGCTCGATCAAGGAGGCATCCGGCAGACGTGCCGGATGCTCGACAGTCAAGCCTGTTGACTTGATCGCTGAGGGCAAGCAATGAAAATCCGATGTCGCAAGGCATCGGATTTTTTTGTGGATGAGGCCTGCAGAAGCAAAACCGTCTCCAGACGCAGTGTCGAGATGGATGCCGTCAACCAGATCCTGGCTGAGGGCGGTAGGGTGGAGGGCGTGAATATCGGGCCATTGCAGCTGCTGCGCATCAGTGCCCGCGACAGGATTGGGCAGGCGCTCAGCTGATGAAGATGATCTTCGACACCAGCTCTGCGCTGTTCTTGGCCTGAAGCTTCTTCATCAGCCGGGCGCGGTGGACTTCCACGGTACGGTGGGAAATGCCCAGCTTGCGTGCCACTTCCTTGCAGGTCAGGCCATTGACGATATGCAGCGAGATTTCCCGTTCGCGCGGGGTCAACTGGATCATCGGCGCCGGTTGGCGGTCCAGGCGCTCGAAATGCCAGACCATCAGCTTGAACGGATCCTCGGCAGTCAGGGAAAAACCGTGGGCGCGGGCCCAGAACACCTCGCCGTTGCGATGCTGCATGAAGCGTTCGTCGGAGTAGAAGGTGCCGGGTCCGTTGCGCAGCCAGTGCTCGCTGCGTTCGCCGATGCTCTGGTAGTCGGCCTGGGAGGGGTACAACAGCAGGGTCAGGTGGCCTTGCAAGTGTTCGCGCTCGTAGCCGAACAGGCGTACGAAGGCCTGGTTGCAGTCGAGCATCCGGCGATGCCCGGTGATCATCTGCGGCGCGGGGGAAACCTGGAAGGCCAGGCGCTCGAGGTCCTGGAATTGCTGGGCGTGTAGAGTCATCGGGCATCCTGCCTCGGGTTTATCGGCGCGTCTCTTTTTTTTGGGGGCGGGGGACTACTTACTGCCGTACGTAGTTCCCCCAACTAGCGTGTGATTCGGGTGTTGAATCATTGTATGGAATACCCGCTTCAAGGAAGAAGAAAATCACATGATTCACGATTCCGTATCCATCGTCGCTGCCGCCCATAGCCCTTTCGGTCGCCTGGACGGCCTGAACCTCGAGGACCTGATCGTCCAGGTTACCCGCGAGGCCCTGGCCGACGCTGAGATCGAGGCTGCACAAATCGACGCGCTGTTTCTCGGGCACTTCAACTCCGGCCTGGTGGCGGATGGTTTCCCCGCCTCGCTGATGCTCCAGGCCGATCCGCAACTGCGCTTCAAGCCCGCCACTCGCTGTGAGAACGCCTGCGCCTCCGGTTCGGCGGCGATCCAGGCCGGGATCAACGCGATCCGCAGCGGCGCCGCCGAACTGGTACTGGTGGTCGGCGCGGAGAAAATGACCGGCAACAGCACCGTCGAAGTCACCCGGGCCCTGGCCGGCGCCGGCTACCAGAACACCCTCCAGGAGGCCGGCATGAGTTTCGCCCAGCTTTTTGGCCGGGTGGCGCAGCAGTACGCCGACCGCTACCACAACCCGATGTCCTCGATGGCCATGATCGCGGTGAAAAACCATGCCAATGCCATGGCCAACCCCCTGGCGCAGATGCACCGAGTGATGGATTTTGAACACTGCAACAACGTTTCCCAGGGCAACCCGCTGATCGCACCGCCACTGCGCCTGACCGACTGCTCGTTGATCAGTGACGGTGCGGCGGCGATCATCCTGGCCTCGCCCCAGCGCGCCCGTTCGATGCGACGCCAGGTGGCGATCCGTGCCATGACCCAGGTGAACGACTTCCTGCCCTTGTCGAGCCGCGACATGCTGGCCTTCGAGGGGCCGCGACGGGCCATCCACGGGGCCTTGCGCCAGGCCGGCGTGACCCTCGGCGACCTGAGTTTCGCCGAGGTACACGACTGCTTCACCATCGCTGAATTGCTGATCTACGAAGCCATGGGCCTGGCGCCCAGGGGCGAAGGGCACCGGGCCCTCGACGACGGCACCGTGCGCCAGGGCGGACGCCTGCCGGTGAACCTGTCCGGCGGGCTCAAGGCCAAGGGGCATCCGGTGGGGGCCACCGGGGTATCGATGCATGCCCTGGGCTTTGCCCAACTGATCGGCAAACCCATCGGCCTGGGTGTGCCCGCTGCCGAGTTCGGCTTGCTGTTCAACATGGGCGGCATGGCGGTGGCCAACTACGCCAGCGTTCTGCAAGCGGTCAAGGTCTGAGGATGAACATCGCCCATTGGCTGCGCGATGCAGCCCAGCGCTGGCCTCGGCGGGGAGCTCTGTTCGAGGGCTGCCGCCAGGTCGCCGACTACCAGGCGTTTGCCGCGCAGGCCAGGGCACGAGCCCTGCAACTGCGACATGAGTACGGCATCGAGCCTGGCGACCGAGTGGCGCTGCTGCTGAAGAACAGCTGCGGTTATCTCGAACTGTTGTACGCCATCTGGTGGAGCGGGGCGGTGGCGGTTCCGATCAACTGCAAGCTGCATGCACTGGAAGCCGCCTGGATTGCCGGCAATGCCGGGGCCCGGCTGATCTACACCGATGAGGGCCAGAGCTTCGACACCGTGGCCCTGCCTGCCGGTTGCCGTGAACTGGCCGCGCCCGGGCTGACCGTGCAAGGCCGGGTGCCGGGCGATGAACTGGTGGAGCCGCACCTGCGGGAGGACAGCGACCTGGCCTGGCTGTTCTACACCTCCGGGACCACTGGCCGCCCCAAGGGGGTGATGTTGTCCCATGGCAACCTGATCGCCATGTCCTTGTGTTATCCGCTGGACGTGGATCCGGTGGCCGGCGATGACGCCGTGGTCTATGCCGCGCCGATGTCCCATGGCGCCGGCCTCTACAATTTCATCCATGTGCGCTGTGGCGTCCGGCATGTGGTGCCGACATCCCAGGGGTTCCAGGCGGCGGAGTTGTTCGAGCTGGCGCAGGCGCTGGGCCAGGTCAGCCTGTTTGCCGCACCGACCATGCTCAAGCGCATGGTGCAGCAGGCCCGGCAGCAGGGCTATTGCGGCGAAGGGATCAAGACCATCGTCTACGGCGGCGGCCCGATGTACCTGGCGGATCTCGCCCAGGCCCTGGACACCTTCGGCCCGCGGCTGGTGCAGATCTACGGCCAGGGCGAATGCCCAATGACCATCAGCGCCTTGTCCAGGGAGACCATTGCCGACCGCGGGCATGTTGACTGGCCGACCCTTGCTGCCTCGGTAGGGCGTGCCCACGCTTGCGTTGAGGTGCGCGTGGTGGATACTGCGGGCCAACCCCTGGCTGCCGGGGAGAGGGGGATAATCGCCGTGCGCGGGGCTGTGGTGATGCTGGGGTACTGGGACAATCCGCAAGCCACCCGGGAGGCCCTGGTGGACGGCTGGCTGCTCACCGGTGACATCGGTTTCCTGAATGAGCGGGGTTACCTGACCCTGACCGATCGCAGCAAGGATGTGATCATCTCCGGCGGCAGTAACATCTACCCGCGGGAAGTCGAGGAAGTGCTGATCCAGCACCCCGAGGTATTCGAAGTGTGCGTGGTGGGGGAGGCCGACCCGCAGTGGGGCGAGTCGGTGGTGGCCTTCGTGGTCCCGCGTTCGCCCGGAAACCTCGATGCGCAGGCGCTCAACCTTTGGTTCCTGGCGCGCATGGCCTCGTTCAAGAAACCGAAGAAGTACCTGTTTTGCGCCGAGCTGCCCAAGAATAGCTATGGCAAGATTCTCAAGACCCGCTTGCGTCAGTGGTTGCAGGACCCCACCGGGCCCTTGAGCAACCTCTGAAACGCGGCATTTCATGGATAGCACTACGACAGGAGTCCCCACGATGGGCGTGCCACCTTCCAACCCCCAGCGCCAGCGGCGCCGGGCCTTCATCGGCGCCACTTCCGGCCACTTGATCGAGTGGTACGACTATGGCGTCTACGGTTTCCTGGCCTTGTACATCGGTAAGGCCTTCTTCGTTTCCGACGATCCCACCAGCAGCCTTCTGGCAAGCTTCGCGGCCTTTGCCCTGAGCTTCTTCATCCGGCCCTTGGGCGGCCTGTTCTTCGGCCCCCTGGCCGACAAGATCGGCCGACGCAAGACCCTGATCACGGTGCTGGTGATGATGGCCGGCTCCACCTGCCTGCTGGGCCTGTTGCCGACCTACGCGAGCATCGGCATCGCCGCGCCGGTGATCCTGGTGCTGGTCCGCTGTGTGCAGGGTTTCTCTGCCGGTGGCGAGATCGGCACCATCACCAGCTTCATTTCCGAATACGCCAGCCCAGGGCGCCGGGGATTCGCCACCTGCTGGCTGATGGTCACCGCTGTGCTCGGCCTGCTCCTGGGTGGCGCCGTGGCCAATGGCATGACCTGGGCCCTGGGCGCCGAGCTGATGCAGGATTGGGGCTGGCGGATCCCGTTCCTGATCGCAGGTCCCCTGGGCTTCATCTCGCTGTATATCCGCCTGAAACTGGAGGACAGCCCGGAATTCCTCGCCTTGCTGCAGGCCGGGCAGACCTCCAAGGCGCCGCTGCGCGAGGTTTGGCAGTGGAAGCGCCCTATCGCTTTGGTGTTTTTCATCATCACCCTGCATAGCTCGATCTTTTACCTGGTGCTGACCTTCGCCTCGACCTATATGTCCAACACCCTCAAGTTCGACAGCGGCACCACCTTGCTCTATGTATTTGTCGCCAGCCTCTCGGCGGCGGTGGTCATGCCCTTCGGCGGCGCCTTCACCGATCGCTACGGACGCAAGCCGTTCCTGATGGTGATCGGTACCCTGGCGACCCTGGCCATGTACTGGTTCTTCAAGGCCGCGCCCAGCGCGACCCCGGCCACCTTGTTCTGGCCGCTGATGGCCGTGGCGATCCTGTTCGGGCTCTATGCGTCCTCGACCTACGCGCTGATGAGCGAGCTGCTGCCGACCCGCATCCGCTCCACCGGCATCGCCGTGGCCTACAACATCCCGGTGGCGGTGTTCGGCGGCAGCGCGCCGCTGATTTCCACCTGGCTGATCAAGCTCACTGGCGACATCACCGCGCCCTGGTACTTCTACGTGGCGACCGGGGTCGCGTCGCTGCTGGCCCTGCTAGTGCTGCGCAAGGAGGACTTCGTCGCCTGTACCCACGACGTCCGGCACCAGGGGCCTGGGGCTTCGCAACTCCTGGTCAATCCGCAAGCTTAAGCCCACCTGTCAGCGCCGGCCCCGGCTGGCTGGCGCCATCCGGCCGGGCGTCGCGGCCTGGCGGCCAGGACGTCGGTATGGGGCAGTGGTGGGCAACGCATCGGGGGGCGATCCGCTCCTGCTCGCCGGCCCTCAGGCGAGCCAGGCCTTGAACTGCTCCTTGCAGTAATCGACGAACAACTGCGCAGGCTTGGTCAGCTGCGCCCGTTTCAGCCAGCCGGCCACCAGCGCCGAGCCGGTGACATCCTCGGCAATCTCCACACAGACCACTTCCTGGCCGTCATAGGTGCTGTTGCCGTGGGGCCTGGTCACCAGCAAGGCAAAGCCGAACCCCTGGCCGACCATGCCGCGTACCATCTCGATCGACGGCGAGCCGAAGACGATATTCGGCGTCAGTTGCAGCTCCTCGAAGATGCTCACGAAGTAGGTGCGGCTGGGCTGCACATCCAGCAGGATCATCGGCTCCAGCACCAGGTCGCGCAGTGACACCTGGGCCTGTCCGGCAAAACGGTGCCCGGCCGGCACCAGGGCATACGGCCGTTGCGGCGCCATCAGCGCCTCGGTCTCGATGGTGCTGTCCAGGTCGTGTTCGTAGAAGATCGCCAGGTCGAAGCGTCCGCCGGTCAGGCCCTGCACCAGTTCCTGCTGCTCGCCGTCCTGCAGGCGGATCTCCACCCCCGGAAAACGCTGGCGAAAGCCGGCGATCAGCCGTGGCAGGTAGAGCGGGGCGACCGTCTCGAAGCAACCGATATCGATCTGCCCGCACACCACATCGTTGTCGGCCAGGGCGTTCTGCTCGAACTCGTGGGCCATGCGCAGCAGTTCCTGGGCCTTGCGGTAGAAACGCGCGCCGCCCGGGGTCAGGGACACGCCCTGGGCGTGATGGCGGATCAGCAACTGCACGCCGAAGCTGTCTTCCAGGCCCTTGACCGCCGTGGAGATCGAAGGCTGGGCGATGTACAGCTTGCGCGACGCCTCGGCGACGCTGCCACAGTCGACGGTGGTGACGAAATACTTCAATTGACGCAAGGAATAGGACGCCACAGTGCACCTCTGGCCGATGGTTTTGCTCCACGATACCCGCTCCGCGGGCCGGCGCTGCAGCGGATTTTGCTCGGCAGTGGGCATATTTTCGCTGGGTAGGCGTTGCACGCCGCGCAAGGCGCCCGGGCCGCCCGGCAGCCTGGGGAACGGCTCGCCCCCGGTGAAGCGTGGCGAAATAGCCGCGACCGAATGACGGATGGCGAACGCTGGGCGGCTGGGTTGTGGGCGACGGGACAATGCCGCCAGGGGCGCGGAGGTCGACAGGGGTGGTGCGGCTGCGCGAGCGGCCAATGCAAGGGCCTTCGCAGGGGGATCTGCAAAAGCCCTCACAGGCAGGCGTGCAGTTCTTCGGTGCACGCCTTGGAACAAGCCTTTCAATTAGAAGGTGTAGGCAATCCCCGCCTGCACCGTGCGCGGCGCGCCCGGGTAAACGTAGGTATTGAACGCGCCTTCGTCATAGCCCTTGTTGAACAGGTTCTTCACGTCCAGGTTCAGGCGCACGTGTTCGTTGAGCCGGTAGAAGCTCAACAGGTCGACCACGCTGTAGCGCTCCATGGTGTAGGTGGTCGCGGCGGTCTGGCCGGCGCGATCATCCACGTACTTCACGCCCATGCCCAGGCCCAGCCCTTTGGCCACGCCGTCCTGGAATTCGTAGGTGTTGAGCAGGCTGAAGGTGTTGCGCGGGATGTTTGCCAGGCGTGTGCCATCGGCCAGCGTGTTGTCCTTGGTCACCTCGGCGTCCACGTATGCGTAGCCGCCGAGCATGCGCCACTCGGGGGTGATGTTGCCGGCGATGTTCAGATCGATGCCACGGCTGCGGACTTCACCGGCCGCCACGCTGTAGTTGGAGTCGACCGGGTCGACGGTCAGTACATTCTGTTTGACGATGTGGTAGATCGCGGCATCCACGCTCAGCTGATGCTCCAGCGCTTCCCACTTGACGCCCAGTTCATAGGACTTGCCTTTCTCCGCGTCGAACCCGCCCCCTTCACGGCTGGCGCCGTTGTTCGGCTTGAAGGAGCGCGCGGTGTTGGCGTACACCGCGACAGTGTCGGTAAGGTCGTAGATCAGGCCGAAGCGCGGGGTGACCGCATTTTGGTTCTTGGTGAAGTCGCGGGTGGTGCTCAGGTAGTCGTCATAGTCGTGTTCGAAGCGCTCGAAACGCACGCCGGCCAGGGCTTTGAGGCGTTCGGTCAAGGCCACTTGGTCCTGCACGAAGAGGGCCCAGGTCTTGAGGTTTTCCTTGTCGTGGGTGGTCGTGCGGGTGAGGGCCGGACGCGGCTGGCCCAGCACCGGGTCGAACAGGTCGATCGGGTAGGCAGCGGCACCGGCGGCGGAGCGCTGGATCAGCGATTGGTAGTGGTAGTCCTCATATTCCACACCGGTCAGCAGCGTATGGCTGAAACCAGCGAGGTCGAAATAGCCGGTCAGGTTCAACTGCATATCGCGGTCGCTCCACTCCAGCTTGCGGTAGTTGAAGTTGCGCCCCAGGGTGCGGCCATCGGCCTGCAGGGCATTGGCTTCCACGGCATTGCCTTGCAGCTGGCCATCCAGCCATTGCACGCCACCGGCCAGGGTCCAGTCCTCGTTCAACAGATGCTCGAAACGCAGCTGGGTCATGTTGTTGTCGTTGTGCAGGGTATTGTCCAGGCCCTTTTCCCAGACGTTGGTGTCCCGCGAGGCGCTTCCTTTCTGGTTGGGGTAGCGAGTCAGGCCCCGGTCCAGCGGATGGTTGTTGCGCATGTAGTCGCCTTCGAAGGTGATGCGCGTGCTGTCGTTGACCTGCCAGCTCAGCACCGGGGCGACGTCGTAGCGTTCGGTTTTGACATCATCGCGAAAGCTTGAGCCGCCTTCGCCCAGCAGGTTCAGGCGGTAGGCCAGGGCGCCGCTTTCATCCAGCGCGCCGGTGGCGTCGAGCGTGGCGCGGTGCATGCCTTGGTCGTCGAGCTGGCTGCCCAGGGTCACCTTGGATTCAGCCTGCGGCTGCTTACTCACCACGTTAAAGGTTCCGCCCGGGTCGCCACGGCCGTACAGCGAACTGGCCGGGCCGCGCAGGACTTCCAGGCGCTCGATGGTGTTGGCGTCCGGCGCGTTGGGATAACCGCGGTTGATCGGGAAACCGTTGCGGTAGAACTCGCCGGTGGTAAAGCCGCGAACGGTGAAGGTGGTCAGGCCCTGTCCGCCGAAGTTGTTGGCGCGGCCCACGCCACCTGCGTAGTCGAGCGCATCCTGCAAGCGCGTTGCGCTGATGTCTTCCACCACATCCTTGGGCACGACGCTGACGGACTGCGCGGTTTCATGCAGGGCGGTATCGGTGCGCGTGGCGCTGGCCGAACGGGTGGCGCGATACCCCTGCACCGGACCGTCGGCGCGCTCGGCAGCGGCATCGGCGGTGATGCTGGTGGCCTGCAACTCGAGTGAGGAAGCGCTGGATTGATCGGCCCAGACAACAGGGGAAACGGCGTGCAGCAGGCAAAGCGAAACGAACGTACGACGCATCGACAGGACGATCCAGAGCAGGAGAGGGGAGGAAAAACCGCAGCATACTATATGCTAATGCTTATCATTAGAAGCGTTGGTTGGGGTACCAACGTACCGATAACAGGGCCGCCCATCGGCACCCGTCGGCACGGAGAAAACGCCCGCGTCGCTCGCCCGCTCGAGGCTTGTATCTACCCCTGTGGATTACCTGATTCTGGCGAAATGCCCATGCTGGAAAACGCCATCAAGGTCGATGTCGTGGTGGTCGGGGTGGAATGCTGTGATCTTAGAGCGCCCCGGTATCAGGGCTATCGAAACGCTGGCGATGGTGACGTGTCGCAGGACCGCTGGTGCGTACTCAACGTCCAGGATGGGTTTAGGAATACCGCCAGCAGATCTATCAAGTAATGCGTTGCAGGTAGCAGTGGCGGCGAGTCAATGAAAAAGAATCACACCGTCAACTTACCTCCGCGGCCTCGTCAAACTTCAACCGGGCCGCTTCAACCTCGGGCAATTTGTCGAGTGTCCATTTATGCAATTCGCGAAATGGCTGCTGCAGTGTTCGACCCAGTGGGGTGATCTCATACTGGACTGCCACGGGCGAAAACGAGATGACCTGGCGCGAGACAAGACCATTTCGTTCCAGCCGCCGCAAGCACTGTGTAAGCGCCTTCTGAGTGACGCCCTCCAGGCGACGCCTGATGGCGTTAAAACGGTGCGGCCCGTCATCAAGTACCGCCAGAACCATCATCGACCACTTGTCTGCGATTTGGTCGAACAGTGCCCGGCTTGGGCACTCCGACGAAAAACATTGCGGCTTTAATTCCAGCATCGAAGTTTCCTCATATATACCTAGGCGACTCTAGGTGCCTAATTGACATTTGGTTTACAAAATATACTTATGTGGCTTCCAAAAGCAAACGGAGTCCATCCAATGTCAAACCCTGATACCAGCATTTTATTTCGTCCTTTTTCCATCCGGTCGCTTGAGCTGAAAAACCGGATTGTCATGGCGCCAATGACGCGTCTGTTCTCACCCGAAGGCATCCCGGGTGAAGCGAGCACTGCCTACTACCGGCGGCGGGCAGAGGGACGTGTTGGGCTGATTTTGTCGGAAGGCACCGTGATTGATCGCCCAGCATCGCGCAATGATTCCGGCATTCCTTTTTTTCACGGCGAAGCGGCGCTGGCTGGGTGGAAAAACGTGATCGATGCGGTCCACAACGCTGGCGGGCGCATGGCACCGCAGATCTGGCACACCGGTGCCGCGCGTTACATCAACGACTGGGAGCCAGATGCGCCAGTGGAAAGCCCGTCGGGCCTTGATTCGCCAGGTGACCTGCGTGGTGTGGCGATGAGTGAAGAGGACATTGCTGACACGGTAGCAGCGTTCGCCAAGGCCGCAGCGGATGCCAAACGGCTGGGCTTCGATACCGTTGAGATCCACGGAGCCCATGGTTATTTGATCGATCAGTTTTTCTGGTCTGGTACCAATCTGCGCACCGACCGCTACGGCGGCCCGACGATCAAGGAACGTTCGCGTTTTGCCAGTGAGATAGTGTCTGCTGTTCGTCATGCTGTTGGCCCTGAGTTCCCGATCATCATGCGTGTCAGCCAGTGGAAGCAGCAGGATTACGGAGTACGCGTCGCTGAAACGCCAGCTGTGATGGAAGACTGGTTGTTGCCATTAGTCGAGGCGGGTGTCGACGTCCTGCACTGCTCACAACGTCGCTTCTGGGAACCCGAGTTCCCCGAGATTGACGGTGAGAACGGCCTGAACTGCGCGGGCTGGGCGAAGAAAGTAACCGGGGCCGCGACCATCAGTGTTGGTTCGGTTGGGCTAGAAAATGATGTTACTAATGCCTTCGCCGGCAAGGGTTCAACCCCTGCGAGTCTGGATCGGCTTGTCGAGCGCATGGAGCGCGAAGAGTTTGATCTGATCGCTGTAGGGCGTGTTCTGCTGAGTGACAAGGATTGGGCCGCCAAAGTTGAAAAAGGCAATTACGCGGATCTGAAGGGTTTCAATCCGGCATCTTTAGCCGAATTGGTTTGAGCCTTGTTGCGGAGTGCAGAGTGCGATGCCACAAAGGTTTTAATCTGAAGTAATCAGAGGTCTAGCCTCCGATGCTGAGAGGTCCAGATCGTCATCTGCTGTTGAGTGCGCCATGACTGTTACTGTTTCAATGACCGGACGTGTTAAGGCCACTCAACATCCGCGTAAATTAGGATTGCATGCAGTGTGGCCCGGGCGTTTTCGCACAGGCTACACAGCGTCACTAATGAACGTAGCGCTAGATTCTGCATGGCTGCCTGGGCCATGTGCTCCAGCTTGATCGCGCTATGGCAGTGACTGGTATTCAGTGCGTCTCCGCATACGGGATGAGCAACCCATATCTGGCAAATCCTTGGTCGTTCGGAAGAGGATATGGGCGGTGAGTCGATAGCCTAAGTGGAGTCGGCTGGTTAGAAGAGAACCGAAGAATCGGCACTCGCTACGACAAGCAGGCAAGACGCATTGCAGCCATGGTCACTGAAGGCTACGTGATATGCAGCTGTACTTTCCGTACAAGCCGGGATTGTGCCGTTCGCAACTCGATGGCGCTCAGCTTTGCTCATGCCTCAACTCCGCCCATTCAATCAACGCCTGAATTGATGGCCCGAGTGCATGGCCGATAGGCGTCAGTTGATACTCCACCTTGGGAGGAACCTGCGGGTACACCGTCCGCAGCACGATCCCGTCCCTTTCCAACTGCTTGAGCTGTTGGATCAACATTTTCTGATTGATCCCTTCGATAAGCTTTTCCAAATCCGAGAAGCGAAGCGCGCCCTTTGCCGCGAATAGCTGGCAGAGGATGATGATCTTCCATTTCCCCTCTAGTACACGAAGTGTCTCGGTCGTTGCCTCAGCCCATGCTCGTCGATTTTGAGGATCGCCGCAGTTCCATTCCCGTTCCATTTCTTTCCCTCAAGTGGGTTACCCACCTTTTAGTGTGTACTTACCATTATCTCATGAGCACTCTAAAATCGGTGCAAGACAATCAATTCAGGAGACCGGCCCATGAAAATAGGCATTATCGGAACCGGTAATATCGGGGGCACCATAGCCCGAAAGCTCGGAGCTGCTGGGCATGAAATTCGTGTAGCAAACTCTGGAGGTGTCGATGGCGTTCGAGCGTTTGCCGAAGAAATTGGAGCGGAACCTGTAGACATTCGAGGCGCGGTGGATGGAGTGGACGTAATCGTGCTATCGATACCTCTACCTGCTGTGAGCGCACTCCCTTCTGACCTGTTTAGCTATGTACCCGAAAGCGTCCCGGTGGTGGACACGAGTAATTACTACCCTGGTTTGCGTGATCCCCGCATTGCTGAAATCGATCAAGGAATGACGGAAAGTGTCTGGGTTTCAACGCAGGTTGGGCGCCCTGTTGTCAAAGCTTTCAATAATGTGCTGGCCTATACACTGGCAGAGCGAGGTCTTCCAGAGGGTACTCAAGGTCGCTTGGCGGCAGCGGTAGCGGGCGATAATGACAAGGCCAAGGAAACGGTAATGTCCCTGGTTAACCAAGCTGGCTTCGATCCGGTTGACGGAGGTTCTCTGGAAGAGTCTTGGAGGCAACAACCGTCCACGCCTGGCTACTGCTGTGATTACGACGCCAAGACCATGCGCAGGGCATTAGCGGCGGCAGTTAAGGGGCAGGCAGCAGCGAAACGAGATCAACTGCCCCAACACTTCGAGTGGCTTGGAGCAAACCCAAGCCATGACGATGTTGTAGCAATGAACCGATCCTTCAACCCGCTGGATTAACGTCCAGGCCCAGCTTGAACTCAGTACCTCTCGATCATGTCGGCCGCCTGTTGGGTCGCCTGGCTGGTCCGGGTCGCCAGCTTGCGGACCTCGTCGGCGACTACTGCGAAGCCTCTTCCGGCCTCACCGGCCCTGGCCGCCTCTATGGCCGCGTTCAGGGCCAGTAGGTTGGTCTGTTTGGCGATACTTTGGATGGCGGCGACTATCTGCGTCAGCTGAGCGAGGTTTTCCTGCATCGCTTGATGCTGCCGTTCCTGAGTCTGGCGCAACTGGCTTTCCTCGCGGAAGGAGTGCACGTCTGTGATCGCCCCCACAGTACGCAAGGGCGTGCCATCGCTGCCTCGCTGGGTCTGACCTCTGCCTCTGAACCAACGGTACTCGTCGTTGCGGTGCCTGAGGCGGTAGGTCACATCGAAGGGTGTTTGGCCGGAGCGGTCGGCGACATGTTCGACAAACGCCTGCACGGCACGCTGGCTGTCTTCGGGATGCAGGCGGGACAACCAGCTTTCGAACACATTGGGAAACTCTTCGATGGTTTCGTAGCCGAGCAGGCGACGCATCTGTGACGAGAACCAGATGACGTTGTGCGGATTGGCTGGATCGCCTGCGATGATATTGATGTCCCAGAGTGCGTCCTGAATGCATTCGCGGGAAATATCGAAGCGGGCTGAAAGCATCGTGAATTCTTCGTCTCGCAGACGCTGCGTGTGGATGTCACGCACAATACCGACGCTGACCTGTGGCATGCCCTGTTTGTCACGGAGCGTTTCGCCGGCGATCTGGACCCAGCGGTATTCTCCCGAGTGGTTCGCGAGGCGCACCTCCACCTGGTAGGGAGCATGCCCGCTGCGATCGGCAAGGTGATGAGCCAGGGCATCCAGGTTGGCCTGGCGGTCATCAGGGTGAAGGCAATCGTTCCAGGGGCCTAGATAGACGGGGAGGTCCGCTTGGATGGGCAGGTTGCCGAACCATTGCAGTACTGCGTCGCGGGCGGGCTGCAGGCTGCCATCGAGCTGCAATTTCCAGAGCAAATCACCCGACCCGCATGCCGCCAATTGCCAAAGTTGTTCTTGAGCGTGCAGCTGCGTTTCGTATTCACCCAGCTGAAGCTTGAGGCGTTGCTGTTCAGCATTAAGGTCGACCACGCTGGCCCGGAGCGCCGTGCGATCGGCGAGCAGGCGTTCGATGCCGGCCAAGACCCGTCGCAGTGACGAATCCTTCGCCGCTATCGATACATTCTCGCCGTCGTGCTGTTCCAGCCGGTCGCCGAGGAGCTTCAATTCCTTGCGGGTGCTATTTCTGAAAAACATCAAATACCTCTGGTTTTACTCACGAGGTTTCGGGGCGGTTCTTGCTCTTGATGCCCCGGGCATCACGGTCTTCGAATGCCCGGGGCAGTCTGACCTGGACTGGAGTATGTCGGCTCAGGCAGCCTGGTACAGACGGCGCTCGACCAGCGCGCTACCACGCAGGCGATGGGTTGCCTTGGCACCGGCCAGCACGGCCAGGTCCAACAGCGGTTCGAGGGTGACGACGGTCATGTAGGCACTGCCGAAGGTCAGAATTGACAGTGCGTTTTCCGCTGTGAAGCCTTGCCCGTAGAAGGCCCAGAAGGCAACCCAGGCAACAATGCCCGCCTGGAAGGCGGTCGACAGCCCCAGCGCTTGTCTATAGCTCAGTTCCACATACGGTGTGTTTGGCGCGATGATGCGTTTCGCCAGGGCGGCGACTGCGAGCAGCGGTACCAGAAGGGTGGTGACGTTCATGCCGTATTGCGGCAGGTCGAATGGAGCGAAGAACAGACTCTGGATCAGCAGTCCCAGGGCGAGCCCCGCTGCCGCGGGTGCGGCGCCAAGCAGCAGAAACAGGGTTGACCCCAGGATGAGATGCACCTCGGAAACACCGACTGGATAGTGCGGTAGTAGCTCGAAGAAGCTGAATACCAGGGCCGTGGCAGTGACAGTGCGAGCCAGCAGCGAGAAGACACCACGCTCACCTATGGCTTGCGCAGCGAGTTTGAGGGTGTAGGCGCCGACACCTGCGGCAGTGACATAGCTCAGCCAGAGTTTTCCAGCTTCCACCAGATTAGGTTCGATATGCATGACGATTGCCCCTTGGCCGCTTCGCGACCTCGAAAGTAAAAAACAGGACGGCTCAGTCCTCAGCTTGTGGCACGGCTGATCGCTACTGGCTCGTGCCGCGGCAGGTGTTCGTGCCCGTTTCCATGGGCCGGTGGGCAACTCGCGTTGAGCAGCGTTACCGGTTGTCCATGGGGGGTATTCAAGTAAGCTTGCTGCCATTCCTCGCTGCGCTGGGTGATGTCTTCCATACCCGCTAAACCGAGTGTGGTGACCATTCTTTCCATGGCTGCGATCCATTGCCGGTAGTAAGTGTCGTTGACGCTTTCTCCGGGTTGCGCCGGGCTCGCCTTGATCTCGTCGCTGAATACCTGCACCCAGTCTTTCCAGGGAAACAGACCGGTTTGGTGCAGGTGTAGCAGCAGGGAAAAAGCCTGGGCCTGCCAAGGTTTGTCGAATACCGGGCCTTCATCGTCGAGAGACAGGCCGGCTATTGGGGGGATGTGAGACATGTTGGCGTTCATACGGCCTCCAGATAGTTGT
This sequence comes from Pseudomonas sp. NFPP07, assembly GCF_900115645.1. Classification (NCBI taxonomy): domain Bacteria; kingdom Pseudomonadati; phylum Pseudomonadota; class Gammaproteobacteria; order Pseudomonadales; family Pseudomonadaceae; genus Pseudomonas; species Pseudomonas sp. NFPP07. The sequence continues at coordinate 196,706 of NZ_FOXG01000008.1, read as the reverse complement.
CCCAAAGATCAATGCAAACACTGTCCGGTCGCGCCACTCCCCACAGTTCTGTAGCACTGAAGCGAACGGCATAGACCTGTTGGGGTTGTTCGCCTAGACCGTGGGCCATCGTGTCTGGGGTGGCAAACGCGCCATGTGCAATCTCGATGGTCCCGACCTTGCCGCGCGCGTAGCGCGGCAGTCGGGTGTGGGTGGTTGGATTGAGGTTCTTGGTCCGCACCCGGTCACCGACCCGGAAGCGGCCGCCGACAGGTTCCTTTGCCCGGGAAGAGGCGCCTCCGAGGATCACCGCCTCGACGATGTCCGGTGTGAGCACCGTTGGGGGCTGTGCCGGTGAGGTCGGCTTGACCGTGCCCTGCAGTTCGGCAGCGCTGATCACGCCTTTTTCCAGCAGCAGGGTCTCGAAGGCGTGAAGCCAGTGTTCGTAGTAACTCGACTGCAAGTATTCAGCCGGTTCCATGCGTTCAATGGAGTGTCGGAACTCGTCGACATTGAAGTGTCCGCCGACGAAGAGCGAGGCGAACAGCGGAAAGATCCTGCGCTCCCAGTCGTGATGGAAGACGGGTTCATTTTCTTCGGTGAGCACTGGGCCGAAACCGTGCATACCGCCTAAGTCGTGTACACCGTTCATGGTTTTCTCCTTCTCGGGTTCAGGCTTCGTCGCCCGGCGTCCTGGGCAGGCCAGTGCCGATCATGGCGTCACGCGTCACCAGCTCGACCAGTCGTTCCTCGCTCCAGCCGTCAGTGCCAGCCGGACGTTCCGGCAGTACCAGGTAGCGCAACTCAGCACTGCTGTCCCAGACGCGAACTTCCTTGTCATTGGGAATAATCAAACCGAATTCGGCCAGCACGCTGCGCGGATCGATGACTATCCGTGACCGATAGGGCGCGGATTTGTACCAGGCTGGGGGCAGGCCCAGGGTCGGCCAGGGGTAGCAGGAGCACAGCGTGCAGACCGTCACGTTGTGCACGGTCGCGGTGTTCTCCACCACCACCATGTCTTCGCCCTGCACGCCGGAGAAACCCAGTTCGGCAATGGCCGCAGTGGCATCTTCCAGCAGCCGATGTTTGTAATCGGGATCGAACCAGGCCTTGGCGACCACCTGAGCGCCGTTGCGCGGGCCGACCTTGTGCTGGTAAGTGTCCACCAGAGCGTCCATGGCGGTTGGGTCGACCAAGCCCTTTTCTATCAACAGGGATTCGAGCGCCTTGACCCGCAAGGCGATGGCCTCGGGGGGCTCGGTGTGGTCGTGGTCGTGGTCGTGATGATGTTCGTGGGTGTGGCTCATGTATTGGCTCCTCTGAAGTTGATACTCACGTTCAGTGCGACTTGCCGGTGTTTGCTCGCCAATGCGATGCGCGGGTTTACAACGTCCGCCAATCGACAGAGGCCTCGAATGCGGCTGCGGCTTGATAGAGGGTGCCTTCGGCATAATGTCTTCCGACAAGCATCAGCCCCACGGGCAGTCCGTCCACCAGGCCACAAGGGATCGACATGGCGGGGTGCCCGGTAATGTCCTGAGCGGCCGTATTGCCAAGCATCTCCAACGCACGCGTGACGGTCTCGGTGATTGAAGAACCCGGCTCAGGAAGCGGCTGAGCGGTGATTGGCACAGTCGGCATGACGAGCAGGTCATAGGTGTTCAACGCTCTGTCATAGGCGTCTCGGGCAAAGCGCGCTATGTTCTGGGCCTTGGCGTAGTAGCGGCCGTTGTAGCGCTCCAGACCGAACTGGCCGACGAACATGCAAAGCTTGAGTGACGGCGACAATGCGTTTGCCTGATCGCGCCAACCGGCCTGTTTGTCCAGCAGGCCCACGTCGTAAAGCCCCTTCCAGTTAAAACCCGCTCCATTGCCGTGCATCATTTGCATGGTCAGGCCTTCACAGCCGATAGGGCTCCATAACGATCCCGCCAGGTTGTGTTCGGCAACCGATACCTCCTCGACCCGCGCGCCCAAAGCTTCGAGCCGGGCGATAGCGCTGCGTACCTTTTCTGCGATACGTGGATCCTGGTTAGCGAGTTGGAAGCCTTCCTGGAGGATCCCGATCCGGAGTCCGGTCACGCCTCGTTCCAGATAATCGCAATAGGCATCGACCTTGGGGGCGGCCTGGCGAGGGTCGAGCCCGTCGGCTCCGGCCATCACTTCGAGCATGAGCGCGTTATCGCGTACGTTGCTCGTCATGGGGCCGACATGGTCGAAAGTGGACTCGATCGCCATGACCCCGGTATAGGGCACCAGACCGAAGGTGGGCTTCATTCCATAAATGCCGCACCATGCGGCAGGAATGCGGATGGAGCCGCCTTGGTCGCCACCGATAGCCAGGTCGACCGCGCCCGTCGCCACAAGCGCCGCGCTGCCCGAAGACGAACCGCCCGTAGTGAAACCATGGCGAAAAGGGTTGTGCACAGGCGCCGGGTCTGAGGTATGGCTACCACCGGAGAGGCAGTAATGTTCACAGGTGGCTTTGCCGAGGATCGCTGCTCCAGCGTCGAGCAAACGCGTGACCACGGTGGCATCAAACGACGGTACGAAACCTTCCAGTGGTGCGGCACCGTTCATCATCGGGACACCGGCCAGAGAGATATTGTCTTTGAGCGCGACCGTCTTGCCAGCAAGCTTGCCCGAGCTGGCGCCCATCACCTCAGTTCTGTAGTACCAGGCGTTCAGCGGATTTTCCGTGCTTGAAGGGCGATAACCAGCACTGCGCTCGTAGCGCACTGAAGGGATGAAGTCTGGCAACTCGTCGACTAGATCGTAGGCATCAAAACTGGATTGCATAAGCGCCAGGTATTCGCTGGCTTGCTCGGGTGTCAGCTGTATGTGCAGGCGGCTGGCGAGATCCTGCACTTGTTCGAGAGTCGGGCGGATGATGGCCATGGGGTGTCCTGTGTCCTGTGTCCTGTGCCAACCCGTAGGGGCTGGCAATGTCTGTTCAAACGTCATCTCGGGGATGCCCGGGCCCGGCGTGCACTATTGGCGAGCCGTGGCCGGGGCTGGTATCAAGCTATCTCCACAGATTGAGCAGCGCTTGGCTGAGGAGGACAGTCGCTTGGTTGAGCGGGACTCGCTTGCTCCTGTTTTTTTATAGCCACACCACGGTAGCCGTCGGCGGCCAGAGCGAGCCCTGGCAGCAGGGAGGGTTCCTTATGGATATGCCTTCCATTGGTGTGGCTTAGGCTTATGCCGAGGGTATTAGTCTTCGGATTCAGGCGTGGCCTGTTTCTGAGATGACTTCCCGGGTTTTGGCCAGACAACCCCAACGCTTCTCATGCCTTTGGCGGGGTCCATTTCCGGGTGCGCGAGGACGACGTCCCGATAGGAGGGGCTCCCGATCACGGCCGGTTTGAACTTGATGAGGAAGTCATTGACCTCTTTGCGCAGATCCGGGGCCAGCCCGTAGTCGTCGTAGCACGCCTCGAGACAATCGAGCACGGCTTGCCAGTGCACCTCGGTCAGACCCATCCCGCGATGCGCGGTGACCATGTCTCTACCCCTGTATTTGGCGCTTCCACCCCAGTGCTCGGAAAGGAAATCGACAAAATTGATGTGTTCCTTTTGGAACGTCGATTCCGACATATGGGCCCAGATGTGCCCGATGGCGGGGTGTCCCATTGTCTTTCTCAACACTGCGCCGGCGAACTGATAGATCGCGTCATAGCCGCCAAGACGGGTATAGAGGGAGGGTTGTTGTTCCAGGGTGGGTTGCTGGTCGGTCATTGTCGGGTTACTCCGTTTCGGGTTAGAGGCATCTCATTAGCCAACGGTCGCGTTGGCACAATTGATACGGGCTGCGAGGTCTTGCGACGGATCCAAGTTGAATTCGCCGTTGGGCGTGCGCTTGGTTGATAAGGACAACGGGTGGTAGAGGCGGGCGGGTCTAAAAGACCCTGACGTAGCGCAGGTTCATGCGAAAGTCCTCTTTGGGGCCGTTCTCCACCGCAAGGTCGCGTCCAAGTTGCACCTGGAGTTGGTCCTTGGCGGTGAAAAACTTTCTGGCCGTGACACGCAAGTTGGTGGTTTCCATCCTGTCGTCCTGGTTGACGCCATCGATCTGGTTTTCCCCGCCCCAACTGTGGCCGAAGCCGATAGCCAGCGCAGTGGTCTCGTCGGGCATGTAGCGCCCCATTAACTGAGCGCCGTAGGAAACGTCCTGCTCCCGGCGGGCGGAGCTGGCGCCGAAGTCGTTGTTGTCTCCGTACCAGATGGCGTCACCGACGAGGTCGATGGCCCACTTCTCCGTGAAGTGCTTGACGTAAGCGGCCTGGAGATCGAGCTTCCAACGGTTCTCGCCAAGGTTGAGCGCGTCGTCTTTGTCATAGTCGCCAGTCGGCACGTACAAGTAAGCAGTCGCACCGAGGGTGTCGTTGGCGTCGTTGAGACGGTATTTGAGCGGCGCTGTAAGAATGAGGTCGCCGATGCCGCTGGCGTCGCCCAGACCAGAAGCGTCACCACCGCCTGATACATGACCGAAGGGCAACAGGAATTGCGGCTCGATGGTCAGCCGCTCGCTCAACTGGTAGATGTGTAGCAGACGCAGGATGCCGACATCGGACGTCAGGTTGAAATCGGAACTGGTCTTGTGGCCCTGGGAGTAGGCATTGTCCGTCGTGGAGTGCTGGTAGTAGAGCACGCCGATGGTCGCTCCCACGGGGAGCGGCTCGTAATCGCCAGGATCCACCTCGAGAGCGTGAGAGGAAAGGCTGGGGAGGAGGGCTGCAAGCGACAGGTAGCGGAACTGTTTCATGATCGAAGAACCTTTTTTCGGGCAAAAAGAGCCCCGCTATCGCCAGTCAGGCAACGCGCAGGGCTAAAAGTGGAGTCAGCGATGGAGTCAGGTGGGCGACACTGGCGCGTCGCGCATCATCCCGGTCTGCGGGTGGCAGTTGATGTACTCGAACAGTTGCTGGCTACCGTCCGCTACCGAGACCTCGTGATACAGCCGCAGCTTCGAAAGGCCTCCGATCACTCGGAAGAAAGTGGTGAAAATACGTAAGTGAGTGGGATGGGATTCTGCCCAGCGCTCCAGTTTGTCGAGCGATCGCCAGTGACCGATGTCATAGGCGATGTCGAGGAGATTGCCATCAAGGTCGATATTGCGTACGAAGCGGTTGCTATAGCAGCCCAGCGCCTGCCCCTCGTCACGCAGGAAGTTCATGCCGTCTTGCAGTGGCGGCAGCATCTCGTTGAAATAGAGCGCGCGCTCTTCCTCACCGGCTTCGACCCAGTCTTGTCCAGAGCGGATCAGCGTCAGGTTGTCGTGGCCGCGTACCACGACCCTGCCGCCTTTGGTGGGATCGCCTGAAATGACTTGCAGTTCGCTGGTCGGCTGCATCCAGTCGGTCTGTGAGATAGCAAAGCGGTCGCGCGCCGAGCCCCAGTAGCCGTGCTCCTCAATCTCGCCGCTGATGCCGTCCATGACCGCGCCGACACCTGGCAAATCGTCCTTGAATGCATACAGTGTCTCGAACTGCTCGGCACGTGGTGCGATGACCTCGCGGAAATACCCCAGCCCCTCGTTCAGGCGCGCCTCGTCGCCCCACCAGTCGGCTACAGGTGCTGAAAGTAGCCAGCGGTGATAGGCGGCGGGATCACGCCAGTAGCCCACGGCGATGAAGTTTCCATAACCCTGATTGTCGAGGTGGTAGGTCAGGTCGTGATTCCCAGGGCCATCGGCGAGGGCAAAGCTGGCGTCAATGTAGCGCATGGCCTGCAGGGCGGCGGCGCGTTGTTCGTCGCGAAATTGCACCCCGAGGTAGGCCATCACAACTTGCTTCACGTTTTCGTCAGCTCGCCCCACAAACATCGGGAAGGGCGGCTTGTAATCGTCGTGAACACGACGGGACAAAGTCCGGGGACATTTGAGATGTTTATCGATTGCAGATTCCATGGGGGGCTCCTTTATTTCCGTCTCAAACGGACGGTTCGCTGTTCTACATCCCAGTGGATGTTGTTGTTTTGCGGTGGGTACCACTCCATCGGCGTTGCAGCACCAGGGTCCCGAGCTGCACCAGGTAAGTGGCAAACTCTTCGGGTGCCATGTCCCATCGCTGTAAAAACCAGGATGAATCGGACAGCCGCTGCTGTTCTCGTAGTTGCATGACCCACCTCGTCATTCGTGTTTGTAGGGACACGGCATGGAGTGAAAATTATCGAGGGGAGATGGAATTCGCTTGGCTCGAATGGACAACCGTTTGGTTAAAAAGGACAGGTATAAATGGCCGGCATATCAGTGCGCGGCAATGGTGCGGGGCTTGTGAAATAAGGGGCGGGGCGCCCTGGGAAGTTGCAAGGGGAGTGTGTTTTGGAGGATCTAGCGACATACGCGCCAGCCGAGTGTTCCGGTGACCATCTGGTAGTGCGTCCAACTGCTGGAATGAGGCCGTGAGGGTGGCCTGCTAATTGCTTGGCTCGAAAAAACGTTACCCCGCTTTTTTGTTGAATCGCTGCCGGAAGGTGAATGCAATGAGCCAGACATGTCACTATTCGACCCTTGCCGTTACGGCACCCCTCCGGTTTGATTACTGGAAAGATGTGGTTTGTCATCACTGCCTGGACGCCGACAGCAAACTGCTGGCGCAGAGCGATTTCGACGGGGTGCTGGAGGTGCATGGCATGGGCGCATTGGACATCTGCACGTTGTCCGCACCCTTGCATTATTGGGAGCGGTCCGCCCAGCACCTGCGCAGTGATCCTAATGACGATTTGTGGTTGGGCTTTACCAGGAGCGGTTATGGTGAACTGGAACAGTCTGACCGACGGACGAAGCTCACCGCGGACGATCTGTTTCTTTATGACGCATCCCAGCCGTTCAGATTCAGCTTCGGCGGTACCGACAATCACCTTGTCCGCATTCCGCGACAACTGCTCAGTCAGCGGTTACCCGGCATAGCAGGTTGCACCGCGATGGTTCTGGATGATCGTCGCCCAGGGGTGATTCCGTTACGCGAGATGTTGCGCCAAGCCGCGAGTATGCCCTCAGGCTTCCATAACACGGGAATATCCAGTCGTTACTCCAGCACCTTGCTCGACCTTCTGGTGGTCAGCCTGGAACTCCAGGATTTAAAGCAGACTCATGACGAGCTGGACCTGTATGGCCGGATCATGAATTACATCCACCAATATTTGACCGATGTGGACCTGTCGCTCGAACGCATTGCTCAAGCTCACCATGTCTCCACGCGCACTGTGACGCGCGCTTTCGCTCGTCATCAGAAATCGCCGGTCGCGGAAATTTGGAAGGCACGCTTGCTCGCGAGCCGCGACGCGATTGAGCGCGGTCAAGTCCGCAGTATTTCCCAGGCGGCGCTGGATTTCGGTTTCTCCGACTTCTCTCATTTCAGCCACGCCTTTCGCAAGGCCTTTGGCATTGCTCCCCATACTCTTCTGCGACGAGAGTGAAATGGACGGGCTTTATCGCTTCTGAAGCGAAAGCCATTTGAAGGTGATCATCCGAGAGGAGTGTGCAGCGGCTGGCTTTGCCGTAGCGTGGTGCCAGCGGTGATAGTTGCTTTCAATGTCATTGCACGCGCAGCTGCATGACAAACCGACTGGAACAGTGGCTCCAGGACAATGGTTTCTGGCAAAAAAAATTGAAACTTGCCCCCGTATTTGCCCCCGCTCGTATCGGCTGTACGAGTGAGCAGTGCGGCCAATCGCGGCTTTTCGTTTGTATCGTCCTGAGCGACGAGCCGTCCCTGGCTCCCCACCTCAAACAAGCTAGAACGGGCCGATGCCTGAGACTGCTGACAGGAACATTGGGCGCACGCAATGCCGTATCAAAGACTCTCGGGGTCGCCGAAGAACATCTGAATCCGCGAGCGCAGCCAGCGTTCGCCCGGGTCGTTGTCCTGGGAGCCGCGCCAGGCCATGTGCAGTTCGAAGGTGCGCACCGGCAGGGGTGGGTCTTCGGCGCGCACGCCGCCGGCGGCGGTCAGGGCTTCGGCGGTGTAGTCCGGCACGGTGGCGACGATGTCGGTGCCGGTGAGCAGGGTGCTCAGGCCGTTGAACTGCGGGACCGCGAGCACCACGTGACGCTTGCGCCCGAGTTTTTCCAGCTCTTCATCGATAAAACCGCTGAGGTCGCCGGCGAACGACACCAGGGCGTGGGGGCGGGCGCAGAAGTCGTCGAGGCTCAGGGCGCCGGGCATGCTGTCGGCCCGCAGCAGCTTGGGCAGGCTGCGGCGCAGCACCTTGCGCTTGGCGTTGGCGGGCAGGTCCTGGGTGTAGCTGACGCCGATGGAAATCTCGCCGGAGGCCAGCAGGGCCGGCATCAGCAGGTAGTTGGCGCGGCGCACCACCAGCACGATCCCCGGCGCCTCGGCGCGCAGGCGCTTGAGCAGCATCGGCAGCAGGGCGAACTCGACGTCGTCGGACAGGCCGATGCGGAACACCGCGGTGCTGGTCGCCGGGTCGAATTCGGCGGCGCGGCTGACCGCGGTGGAGATCGAGTCGAGGGCGGGCGAGAGCAGGGCGAAAATCTCCACCGCCCGGGCCGACGGCTCCATGCTGCGCCCGGTGCGCACGAACAGCGGATCGTCGAACAGGCTGCGCAGGCGCGACAGCGCCGCACTGATGGCCGGCTGGCCGAGGAAGAGTTTCTCCGCCGCCCGGGTCACGCTGCGTTCATGCATTAATGTTTCGAACACGATCAACAGGTTCAGGTCGACACGACGCAGGTCATTACGATTCATCTTGAGTCCTGGCAGAGTCAGCAAACTTGACGAGAGCGGCCATATGAGAACAATGGCCGGCATGAATCTTACGGGGAAAGGCTGCTACTCTGCACCGGCTAATTGTTTTTTCCTGTAAGGAACCCTTCGCTCTGGCACGCTGTTTCCCGTTGTTGCAGGTGCTGCGGAATCAATGACAGGCATGTCGACTATTAATAGCCACTGATGGTCTTGGCCAGAAAGCCCAGATAGAGTTCAGGGCATTAGAGGTTACTTTGACGAGGTTTGCGATGTCCCGCACGATCCGTTTTCACAAGTTTGGTCCGGCCGAGGTGCTCAAGTGCGAAGAGCATGCGGCCGCTCTGCCTGCGCCAGGCGAAGTGCAGGTGCGTGTCGAAGCGATCGGCATCAGTTGGTACGACGTCCTTTGGCGCCAGAACCTGGCGTCTTCCCATGCCCGCCTGCCTTCCGGCCTTGGCCATGAGATGGCCGGCGTGGTGACTGCGGTCGGCGAAGGTGTCGACGACCTGGCCATTGGCGACAAGGTTGCCAGCTTCCCGGCCGAAAGCCCGAACGATTATCCAGTCTATGGCGAGCTGATTGTCCTGCCACGCTCGGCGTTGACCCGCTATCCCGATGTGCTCAGCCCGGTGGAAGCCGCGGTGCATTACACGCCGCTGCTGGTGGCCTACTTTGCCTATGTCGACCTGGCGCGGGTCAAGCCCGGGCAGTTCGCCCTGGTCACCGATGCCAGCCACTGCGCCGGTCCGTCCTTTGTCCAGTTGGGCAAGGCGCTCGGAGTGCGGGTGATTGCCGCGACCAAGACCGCTGATGAGCGTGAGTACCTGCTGTCCCTGGGGGCCGAGAAAGTCATCGTCACCGAAGAGCAGGACCTGCTCATGCAGATCAACAAATACACCGACAACCGTGGTGTCGACGTGGTGTTCGATGGCCTGGGTGGTCCGCAGATGTCGATGCTCGGCGACGTCCTGGCGCCGCGCGGCAGCCTGGTGCTGTACGGCCTGCAAGGCGGCAACCAGACACCGTTCCCGGCCTGCGCGGCGTTCCAGAAGAACATCCAGTTCTTCGTGCACTGCATCGGCAACTTCACCGGCAAGCCCGAGCTGGGCATCATCCAGGACCAGGTGGCCTTGCAGCGCGCCTTGCGCGACATCAACCAGCTGACGGCTGATCGTGTGCTGCTGCCGCTGAAGACCCGGATCTTCCCGTTCAACGAGTTCGTCGAAGCCCACCGCTACATGGACGAGTGTCCTTGCCGCGAACGGGTCGCACTGCAGGTCGAACCGGCCTGATCCTGACGCCAGGGTTCGCCATCGCGCACTCTGGCGTTTCTGTCCTCGCGGTCACTCCCTTCTTTATATTCCTGTCTCGATCCTGAGTGTCTTCTGTGCAGCAGCCGACAATGGCCTATGTTGCGCCTGCTTATTGTGCTGGCCTCCACGGATAGATCCCGTCGCGTTGCGGTCAAACTGCCAGTAAACTGCGCAGCACTCACCGAACCATCCATTTCCCGAGGTTTTGCATGACACTCAGTCCTTTTGCGGGCAAACCGGCACCGACAGAATTGCTGGTCGATCTTCCGCGACTGGTAACGGCCTACTACACCGGCCAGCCCGATGCCGCCATCTCTACCCAGCGGGTCGCCTTCGGCACCTCGGGGCATCGTGGCAGCTCGTTCGACCTGAGTTTCAATGAATGGCATGTCCTCGCCATCAGCCAGGCGATCTGCCTGTATCGCCAGGCCCAGGGCATCGATGGCCCGCTGTTCGTCGGCATCGATACCCACGCCTTGTCCACCCCGGCCGGTGCCAGCGCCCTGGAAGTGCTGGCCGCCAACGGCGTGACCGTGATGATCGCCGCTGGCGACGAGTACACCCCGACGCCGGCGGTGTCCCATGCGATTCTCTGCTACAACCGCGGCCGCACCAGCGGCCTGGCCGACGGCATCGTGATCACTCCGTCGCACAACCCGCCACAAAGCGGTGGCTACAAGTACAACCCTACCAACGGCGGCCCGGCCGACACCCACATCACCAAGTGGATCGAAGCCAAGGCCAACGAACTGCTGGCCAACAAGCTGGCCGGTGTGAAGCGCATCAGCTATGAGCAGGCGCTGAAGGCCGACACCACCCATCGTCACGACTACGTCAACAGCTATGTCGCCGACCTGATCAACGTCATCGACCTGGACGCCATCCGCAACGCCAAGCTGCGCCTGGGCGTCGATCCGCTGGGCGGAGCAGGGGTGCGCTACTGGTCGGCGATTGCCGAGCACTATCGCCTGGACCTGGAAGTGGTCAACAAGGAAGTCGATGCCACCTTCCGTTTCATGTCCGTCGACTGGGATGGCCAGATCCGCATGGACCCGTCGTCCAGCTATGCGATGCAAGGCCTGATCGGCCTGAAGAATCGTTTCGACGTGGCCTTCGGCTGCGACCCGGACCACGACCGCCACGGTATCGTGACCCCGACTGGCGGCCTGCTGGCGCCGAACAATTACCTGGCGGTGGCCATCGACTACCTGTTCCAGAACCGCCCGCACTGGCGCGCCGACGCGGCCGTGGGCAAGACCGTGGTCAGCAGCGGCCTGATCGACCGCGTGGCGGCGCGCCTGGGCCGTCGCCTGTACGAAGTTCCGGTGGGCTTCAAGTGGTTCGCCGACGGCCTGTTCGACGGCTCCCTCGGCTTTGGCGGTGAAGAGAGCGCCGGTGCATCGTTCCTGCGCAAGGACGGCGGCGTCTGGAGCACCGACAAGGACGGCCTGATCCCGGCCTTGCTGGCCGCGGAAATGACCGCCCGCACCGGCCGCGACCCGAGCCAGGCCTACCGTGCCTTGTGCGACGAGTTGGGCGAGCCGTTCTCGGTGCGCGTCGATGCCAAGGCCAACCCGCAGCAGAAGGCGCTGCTCGGCAAGCTGTCGCCGCAGCAGGTGACCTCGACCCAGCTGGCCGGCGAAAGCATCCAGAAGATCCTCAGCCATGCGCCGGGCAACGACCAGGCGATCGGCGGCCTCAAGGTCATGACCGAGAACGGCTGGTTCGCCGCGCGTCCATCGGGCACCGAAGACATCTACAAGATCTACGCCGAGAGCTTTATCGGCGACGATCACCTGAAGCAATTGGTGCAGGAAGCGCAGACCCTGGTGGACGGCGCGATCAGCGGCTGATCCAGCGGTATTTCGCGGCAGAAAAAAAGGGGCGACCAGACGGTCGCCCCTTTTTTTGTTTGCCGTTAACGCCTCAAGCCAGGTCCACCAGGACGATTTCGCTGTCCTCGAGGGCGGTGACCCGCAGCAGGCGTTCATCCTCCACCGCGACACCGTCTCGAGCTTCGGCGCGCAAGCCATTGACTTCAATCACCCCGGTCGCCGGCACCAGGTAGGCCCGACGGCCCTGGTCCAGCGGGTATTCGGCGGACTCGCCGGCCTTCAGGTTGGCGGCTACCAGGCGCGCATCGGCACGAATCCGCAGGCTCTGGTCATCGCCTTGCTTGCCGCTGGCCAGGGTCACGAAGCCTTCGCGCTCGCCTTTGGGGAACGGCTTGGCACCCCAGGACGGCGCGGATCCGGCCTCGTTGGGGATGATCCAGATCTGGAAGATCCTGGTTTCGCCGGCTTCCAGGTTGTATTCGCTGTGGGCAATCCCGGTACCGGCGCTCATCACCTGCACGTCGCCAGCCTCGGTGCGGCCCTTGTTGCCCAGGTTGTCCTGGTGGGTGATAGCACCTTCACGGACGTAGGTGATGATTTCCATGTCGCGGTGCGGGTGCTGCGGAAAACCGCTGCCGGGGGCGATCACGTCGTCGTTCCACACGCGCAGGTTGCCCCAGTTCATGCGTTTGGGGTCGTAGTACTCGGCGAACGAAAAGTGGTGGTGGGCATCCAACCAGCCATGATGGGCGCCGCCCAGGGATTTGAAGGGTCTGAGTTCAAGCATGATCGTCTCCTGTCAGGGTTCGTCATGGGGCGCCTTGGTGGAGCCGCAGAACGAGACCGGTGATTGATGGCGCTCATCATCCATCAGCAAAGCATCGATAAAAAGCGCAAAAACTGCCGTTATCAGATCTAATAAATAGATATATTTTGGAGTCTTTCTTCTGCCTCCAAACATTCAGTTCGGGGCTTAAGTGGATGACTTGTAAGCATTTCACTAGAAGTCATCGACGAATGAAGCGACCATACCGTCCCACACAGCCTCACACCCTGGAGTCAGCGTGCCGCAACACACCCCCGATCTTCCTCCCGAACTCTTGCCCCTGGCCGAAATGCCGCTGCTCAAGCGCTTGGCGGCCAGGTTCTTCGGTCATGGCCTCAGTCGCTTGCGCGCCCAGCATCGCGCGTCCTGGTTGCATGGCCAGGCGGACGGCTTTCGCAGCGGGCATACCGCCGGGGTGGAATACGGTTACCAGGAGGGCAAGGCCGAGGGACTGGAGCAGGGCCGTCAGGTCCTGCTGATTCGCGACAGCCGCTCCACCGAGCATCCGGCGCCCGGGGTAGACGATTATCTGTTCGACGACTGGCGCCTGCCGCTGAGCGCCGAACTGAAGAAGCGCATCAAGGCCGATGTTGGCCGCCTGCTGCCGGCCCATGCCCAACCCAGCAGCGCGCAATGGAAGATGATCTTCAGCGAAACCCCGTCCACCTCGGTGATTGCCGGCGCTGGCGCGGGCAAGTCGACCTCCCTGGTCCTGCGCATCCTGCTGCTCAACCATTACCTGGGCTTCGAGCTCGACTCGATGACCGTGGTGACCTTCACCCGCGAGTCGCGCAAGGACTTCATCAACAAGCTGCTGGAAGTGTTCGCGCTCTGGGGCCGGCCCCTGGGCCTCAAGGAGGCGCGGGAACTGGTGCGTACCTTCCACTCGCGCATCCTGCCGATGGTCCGCAGCCTGCCGGGTTTCGAGCGCCTGCAGGCCTTCGAGAACCTCAGCGATCGCCCGGCGGCGGGGGATCTGGAGGTCGACAGCAATCCCTTCGACCTGCGGATCAACGACGCCCAGCGCAAGCACCTGAATGCCTGTTACCACGCCCTGCACCGGCGTGACGGGCGTTTTCGCGAGGCGATCAAGCCGTTGCTGCGCCATGCCCTGCAACTCAAGGAGCTGGAGCGCGATCACCCGGACGTGCAAAAACGCATGGCCGTGACCGAACTGGCGGCCAAGCGCGACGAAGAGCTGTGCGACACCCTGGAAGACTTGTGGTTTCGTGCCGGCGCCTGGCCGATCAAGGGCATCGAGCCGAACCGGCAGACGGTCGAGATCAACGGCTCGCAGTTCCATTGCCATGGCTACGTCGCCGAGCTGGATGCCTGGGTGGTGCTGGGGTTCGATCCTCGGGAAAACCCGCAGTTGAGTCGCCCCGGATCGAAGCTTTCGGTGCGCGCGGAGTGGGCGGTAAAGCGCACCCTGTTTCAAGCTTTCTGTCGTAAGCCAATGATTTGGCTAGATAGTTACGATTCGGCAAAGCGCGTCCTGTCGTCCCTGGCCGGGGATGCCAGCGCCGGGCCGGGCTTCGACTACAAGGTCAAGGGCGAGCTGGCGTCGGCGCCGTTGCTGGACTGTTTTGTCGCCGCGGCCGGGTTTATCGAGAACCTTGGGCTGGACGTCTCGGTGGCCGTGGGCCAGATGGTGTTTGCCCGGGACGACCCGGACCGCTTTTTCTTCGAGGCCCTGAGCCTGTTCTGGCGGGCGCTGGATGATCATCTGCTCGACCAGTCACCGCCGATCATGAGCTACAACCGCATGTTCGCGCTGTTCGGCGAGAACACCCCGGAGAACTTCAAGCTGCTCAGCGATGAGCGGCTGCGGCCGATGTCGCACCTGATGATCGACGAATTCCAGGACGTCTCGCCGCAGATCGTCTCGTGGATTCGCGCCAGCCTGCGCGAGATCCGCAGTCGCGGGCCGGCGATGCATGTCGGCCGCGGGGCTCAGCGCTCGTCGTTGCTCTGCGTGGGGGACGACTGGCAGTCGATCTACGGCTGGCGCGGCAGTTCGCCGAAATTCTTCATGGAGTTCAACAAGGAATTCCCGTCGCCGGCCACCACCCGGGTGATGCTCAGCGAGAACTATCGCAGCCACCAGCACATCATCGACGCGGCGGAACATATCGTCCGCGCCGCGCCGGCGATTGCCGGGAAGAAGGCCAAGGCCAGCGGCGAACCCAAGGAAGTGTTGCCGGTGAATGTGCTGGACCGCGATGACCAGGGGCTTGCGGCACGGCTGGCGGAGCACTATCGCAATGGCGATTCGATCTTGATGCTGTTTCGAAAAAGTAGCGATAAATCATTGATTGAAGAGCATATTTTACCAATAGTTAATGTTGATTCTAGATTGCCGGCCGAGGACCGACGCCTCAAGCAACTGACCTATCACAGCTCCAAGGGCTTGCAGGCGGATGCGGTGTTCCTGCTGGGCGATTGCCAGCACCTGACCAGTTCGCCCTACAAGAACCAGGTCTATCGCATGGCCGGGCTGGGCAAGGATGGCGACAGCGAGCCCTACGACAATGCGCAGAAGGACGAGACCTTGCGCCTGGCCTATGTCGGCATCACCCGGGCGGTGAAACATTGCTACTGGTATGTGGACCGTCCAGACACCCAGGCGGTCAATGCACCCAAGGCGTCGGACCGGATTCCCCAGGGCAAGCCGTTCTTCGCCGACCTGCGGGCCTGAAAAAGCCCGCGCGATGGCGGGCTTGAAAACAGTCTGGAGCGGCCTGGGGCCAGGAGCAGAGCGACCCTAGGCTTTCAAGGCGAGTGGCGGCATGAAGGCCTCCAGCTCGTCTTCCACCGCCTCGATTATTCGCTCGACATCGGTGGCATTCATCACGGTGGCGCAGGGGATGCCGGCAATGGCGATCATGGTCTCGCCGCTGGCACGATCGAAGAGCCGGGCGATCATGCTGCCGGGTGCATCCATGCTGGCCTCGAAGCCCATGGGGTGAAAATGCCAGCGCATCAGCTGGCAGGCGTTGGGAAAGGTGACTTTGCTGGCGGAGACTCTATTCATGGATTGCCCACCTTGATCATTGAGCGCTTCCTTGTGCTCGCGGTAGGTATGGAAGGACCGTCACTGGACCAACCTGTGGAGCTTTTAAAAATAGCACCGGGATATGACATTCAACGGTTTTTTTCAGGCCGTTTGGCGATTGTCTTGCACTTTTTTGATGCAGGTCATTTCCGCCTGCGGTTTAGGCAAAACGCCAGTATCCAGGGGCCATGCATTGGCCATTGAAGCGCTGGACGAACTTCGGCAAGCTGCGCCTTTCCATCCCCTGAGCCGTTATCTCTGCCCCTATGTCTTCCCTTGATGATGGCCCGGCGCAAACCCAGGCCACCGGCGAGACGGTGCTGCGCTATCACCTGTGCTGGAAGCACCGCGACCTCGATGGCGTCATGGCGCTGTATCACCCGCAAGTCCAGTACAACGACTTTTTCCAGAACCGCACCCTGGGCCTGGACGAGCTGCGCGAATACGTGCGCAACAGCATGCCGCGCGCGCCGGACGAGGCCCTGGAGCACAGCGACCGCATCCGCCTGGACGGCAACACCGCGTTCATTCAATACCAGGTGACCCTGCGTGGCGGGCAGGGCCTGGTGTCGTTTCGCGCGAGCGAGGCGATCACCGTGCGTGACGGCCTGATCTGGCGGGTCAACGAATACGCTTCGCTGGTGCGCGAGACCGCGCCGGGCAAGGCCCAACGCAGCGCGCGGCCGGCGGTCAGCCGCCTGGGCCTGTCGCCGCGCCAGCTGAGTTTCATGGCCGAGGACCTGCAGCAGTACTTCGAGCGCCAGCAGCCGTACCTCGACCCGGAACTGGACCTGCAGCGGGTGGCGAAGGAGTGCGGCTACAGCCGCAACCAGATCTCCTACCTGCTCAATCAGGTGCTGGGGCAGAGTTTCTATCGCTATGTGAACCAGGCGCGCCTGCAGCATCTGCTGGCGGCCCTGGACCAGGCGACGCCGCCGGTGCGCATCGACGAGTTGGCGTTCGCCGCTGGCTTCAACTCGCTGTCGGCGTTCTACAGCTGTTTCCGCCAGCACACCGGCCTGTCGCCCAAGGCCTACGCCAGGCAAATTTCTTTGCGTGCACGCGCGCAAGACAACCCCTGAGCCCAGGCACTAGGATCGGCGCCATCGAAGTTCGGGTGGCGGAGTGCGTGTATGCCAGCGTGGCGCAATATCAGTTTGTGGATGGATCAGCTCGACGAGCCGCTGCTGGCCCGGCCATCGCTGGAGCAGGACCTGGATGTCGACGTGGCGATCATCGGCGCCGGTTATACCGGGCTGTGGACCGCCTATTACCTCAAGCGCCTGGCGCCGACCCTGAACATCGCCATCGTCGAGGCGCAGACCGCCGGCTTCGGCGCCTCCGGGCGCAACGGCGGCTGGCTGATGGGCAACCTTTTGGGCGAGGACCGGTTGCTGGCCGGGTTGAGCCCCGAACAGCGCCGCGCCTCCTTCGACCTGCTGCACGGCATTCCCGATGAAGTGGCCATCGTCCTTGAACGCGAAGGCATCGACTGCGATTACCGCAAGGGCGGGGTGCTGTATTGCGCGGCGCGTTACCCCGAGCAGGAAATCACCCAGCGCCGCTACCTGGACAAGCTCTATCGCCAGGGCCTCGACGAGCGCGACTACCGCTGGCTGAGCCCCGAGCAACTGGCCCGGCAGATCCGCGTGGCCAAGGCCTACGGCGGCATCTACGCGCCCCACTGCGCGACCATCCAGCCGGCCAAGCTGGTGCGCGGCCTGGCCCGGGCCGTGGAGCGCCTGGGCGTGCGCATCTACGAAAACAGCCCGGTCAGCCACTGGCAGGCCGGCAGCCTGCAAACCGCCAGGGCCAGCGTGCGTTGCCGCTGGATAGTGCCGGCGGTGGAGGGCTATTCGGTGACCTTGCCGCCCCTGGGCCGTTACCAGTTGCCGGTGCAAAGCCTGCTGGTGGCCACCGAGCCTTTGTCGGCCGCGACCTGGGACGAGATCGGCCTGAACCAGGGCCAGGCGTTCAGCGAAAGCAGTCGCCAGGTGACCTACGGCCAGCGCACCGCGGATAACCGCCTGGTGTTCGGCGCCCGTGGCGGTTATCAGTTCGCCGGCAAGTTGCGCCACGACTTCGACCTGACCCGCAGTGAAGTCGAGCTGCGGCGCTACCTGTTCAGCGAGCTTTTCCCGCAGCTGAAAAACGTGCGGATCACCCATTCCTGGGGCGGCAACCTGGGCATGTCCCGGCACTTCCGGCCGCACATGCTCTGCGACCGCCAGCGCGGCATCGCCTTGTCCGGCGGCTACGGCGGCGAAGGCGTGGGCGCCAGCAACCTTGGCGGGCGGACCCTGGCCGCGCTGATCCTCGAACGCGACAGTGAGCTGACCCGCCAGCCCTGGGTGATCCCCGAGGGCGGCCTCGACGCCTTGCGTGCCTGGGAGCCGGAGCCGTGCCGCTGGCTGGGCTACAACGCGATCATTCGCAGCTTCGTCCATGAAGACCAGGCCCTGGCCAACCCGGCCACGCCGCCCTGGCGCCGGCGGCTGGCCAGCCGGGTGGCGGGCTTCATGGAAGGCCTGATGCACTAATCAGGTTTTTGACAGCGGTTTTTTCCATCGACAGGTAGCGCCATGAGCATCACTCAATTCAAGAACACCGCCCACGTCACCCTGGAGCAATCGACTCCGGTGGCGGTGATCGCCGCCAATGTTGCGAACATCACCCAGGTCGACAAACTGACTTTTCGTTATACCGAATGCCTTTGCGTTTTAGTTTGTTAATTCGGAAACAGAATTTGCGTCGCTTTTCCGGCAGGCTAGAGTCTAAATCTCACAAGCACATTGATGTGCTTCTTGCACGGATGCACGGAGGCTGGCGGCCGTTACAGGCAGTCCGCCTTGAAACAAGGAGTGTTATGAACAAGCCGATCAAGAATATCGTCATCGTGGGCGGCGGCACTGCGGGCTGGATGGCCGCCTCGTACCTCGTCCGGGCGCTCCAACAGCAGGCGAACATTACGCTCATCGAGTCTGAAGCGATCCCTCGGATCGGCGTGGGCGAGGCGACCATCCCAAGTTTGCAGAAGGTGTTCTTCGACTTCCTCGGGATACCGGAGCGGGAGTGGATGCCCCAAGTGAACGGCGCGTTCAAGGCCGCGATCAAGTTCGTGAACTGGAGGAAGTCTCCCGGCTCCTCGCGCGACGATCATTTCTACCATTTGTTCGGCAACGTGCCGAACTGCGACGGCGTGCCGCTTACCCACTACTGGTTGCGCAAGCGCGAACAGGGCTTCCAGCAGCCAATGGAGTACGCGTGCTACCCGCAGGCCGGGGCGCTCGACGGCAAGCTGGCACCGTGCCTGCCCGACGGCACCCGCCAGATGTCCCACGCGTGGCACTTCGACGCGCACCTGGTGGCCGACTTCTTGAAGCGCTGGGCCGTCGAACGCGGGGTGAAGCGCGTGGTCGACGAGGTCGTGGACGTTCACCTGAACGAGCGCGGCTACATCTCCAGCCTGTTCACCAAGGAGGGACGGACGCTGGAGGCGGACCTGTTCATCGACTGCTCCGGCATGCGGGGGCTCCTGATCAATCAGGCCCTGAAGGAGCCCTTCATCGACATGTCCGACTACCTGTTGTGCGACAGCGCGGTCGCCAGCGCCGTGCCCAACGACGACGCGCGCGAGGGGGTCGAGCCGTACACCTCCGCGATCGCCATGAACTCGGGGTGGACCTGGAAGATTCCGATGCTGGGCCGGTTTGGCAGCGGCTATGTCTTCTCGAGCAAGTTCACCTCGCGCGACCAGGCCACCGCCGACTTCCTCAACCTCTGGGGCCTCTCGGACAATCAGCCGCTCAACCAGATCAAGTTCCGGGTCGGGCGCAACAAGCGGGCGTGGGTCAACAACTGCGTCTCGATCGGGCTGTCGTCGTGCTTTCTGGAGCCCCTGGAATCGACGGGAATCTACTTCATCTACGCGGCGCTTTACCAGCTCGTGAAGCACTTCCCCGACACCTCGTTCGACCCGCGGTTGAGCGACGCATTCAACGCTGAGATCGTCTATATGTTCGACGACTGCCGAGATTTCGTCCAAGCGCACTATTTCACCGCGTCGCGCGAAGACACGCCGTTCTGGCTCGCGAACCGGCACGACCTGCGGCTCTCGGACGCCATCAAAGAGAAGGTTCAGCGCTACAAGGCGGGGCTGCCGCTGACCACCACGTCGTTCGACGATTCCACGTACTACGAGACCTTCGACTACGAATTCAAGAACTTCTGGTTGAACGGCAACTACTACTGCATCTTTGCCGGCTTGGGCATGCTGCCCGACCGGTCGCTGCCGCTCTTGCAGCACCGACCGGAGTCGATCGAGAAGGCCGAGGCGATGTTCGCCAGCATCCGGCGCGAGACCGAGCGTCTGCGCACGAGCCTGCCGACAAACTACGACTACCTGCGGTCGCTGCGTGACGGCGACGCTGGGCTGTCTCACAGCCAGCGCGGACCGACGCTCGCGACGCAGGAAACCCTGTAGTGGAACGCACCTTGGACCGGGTAGGCGCATTCGCGGCCACGCACGCTGCCGTGGCGGCCTGCGATCCACTGCAGGCGCGCTCGCTCGTTCTGCAGCTGCCGGGCCTGAACCGTAACAAGGACGTGCCGGGCATCATCGGCCTGCTGCGCGAGTTCCTCCCGGCGCGCGGCGTGCCCTCCGGCTGGGGCTTCGTCGAAGCCGCTGCCGCGATGCGGGACATCGGGTTCTTCCTGGGGTCGCTCAAGCGGCACGGACACGAGCCCGCGGACGTGGTGCCCGGCCTTGAGCCGGTGCTGCTCGACCTGGCGCGCGCGACCGGCCTGCCGCCGCGCGAGACACTCTTGCATGTGACGGTCTGGAACCCCGCGACAGCCGACGCGCAGCGCAGCTACACCGGGCTGCCCGACGAAGTGCACCTGCTCGAGAGCGTGCGCATCTCGATGGCGGCCCTCGAGGCGGCCATCGCAATGACCGTCGAGCTGTCCGACGTGCCCCTGCGGTCGCCAGCGTTCGCGCAAGGGTGCGACGAGCTGGAAGCCTATCTGCAGAAAATGGTCGAATCGATCGTCTACGCGTACCGCTTCATCTCGCCGCAGGTCTTCTACGATGAGCTGCGCCCCTTCTACGAACCGATCCGAGTCGGGGGCCAGAGCTACCTCGGCCCCGGTGCCGTGGAAATGCCCCTCTTCGTGCTGGAGCACGTGCTGTGGGGCTCGCAATCGGACGACCAAGCTTATCGAGAATTCAAAGAGACGTATCTGCCCTACGTGCTTCCCGCGTACAGGGCGGTCTACGCTCGGTTCTCCGGAGAGCCGGCGCTCATCGACCGCGCGCTCGACGAGGCGCGAGCGGTCGGTGCGCGGGACGAGCACGTCCGGGCTGGGCTGACAGCCCTCGAGCGGGTCTTCAAGGTCCTGCTGCGCTTCCGGGCGCCTCACCTCAAATTGGCGGAGCGGGCGTACGAAGTCGGGCAAAGCGGCCCCACAATCGGCAGCGGGGGGTACGCGCCCAGCATGCTCGGTGAACTACTCACGCTCACGTATGCCGCGCGGTCTCGCATCCGCGCCGCGCTCGACGAATCCTGATGCGCGCGACCAGGTGTTATCTCACAAGGAGAGTTTGCCCCCATGACTCAGAAGAGCCCCGCGAACGGACACGATAGCAACCACTTCGACGTAATCATCCTCGGCTCGGGCATGTCCGGCACCCAGATGGGGGCCATCCTGGCCAAACAACAGTTTCGCGTGCTGATCATCGAGGAGTCGTCGCACCCGCGGTTCACGATCGGCGAATCGTCGATCCCCGAGACGTCTCTCATGAACCGCATCATCGCCGATCGCTACGGCATTCCGGAGCTCGACCACATCACGTCGTTCTACTCGACGCAACGCTACG
The DNA here is from genome assembly GCF_900115645.1 of Pseudomonas sp. NFPP07. Lineage (NCBI taxonomy): Bacteria > Pseudomonadati > Pseudomonadota > Gammaproteobacteria > Pseudomonadales > Pseudomonadaceae > Pseudomonas > Pseudomonas sp. NFPP07. The sequence continues at coordinate 175,106 of NZ_FOXG01000008.1, read as the reverse complement.
TCGCGTCGAGCACGGGCATCAAGCGCAACTTCGGCTTCGTGTTCCACAAGCCCGGCCAGGAGCACAACCCGAAGGAGTTCACGCAGTGCGTGATTCCCGAGCTGCCGTGGGGGCCGGAGAGCCATTATTACCGGCAGGACGTCGACGCCTATCTGTTGCAGGCGGCCATCAAATACGGCTGCACGGTCCGCCAGAAGACGAGCGTGACCGAATATCACGCGGACAAGGACGGCGTCGCGGTGACCACCGTCCAGGGCGATCGGTTCACCGGCCGGTACATGATCGACTGCGGAGGGCCCCGCGCGCCGCTCGCGACCAAGTTCGGGCTCCGCGAAGAACCGTGTCGCTTCAAGACGCACTCGCGAAGCCTCTACACGCACATGCTCGGGGTCAAGCCGTTCGACGACATCTTCAAGGTCAAGGGGCAGCGCTGGCGCTGGCACGAAGGGACCTTGCACCACATGTTCACGGGCGGCTGGCTCTGGGTGATTCCGTTCAACAACCACCCGCGGTCGACCAACAATCTGGTGAGCGTCGGCCTGCAGCTCGACCCGCGTGTCTACCCGAAAACGGACATTTCCGCGCAGCAGGAATTCGACGAGTTCCTCGCGCGGTTCCCGAGCATTGGGGCGCAGTTCCGGGACGCCGTGCCGGTGCGCGACTGGGTCAAGACCGACCGCCTGCAGTTCTCGTCGAACGCCTGCGTCGGCGACCGCTACTGCCTGATGCTGCACGCGAACGGGTTCATCGACCCGCTCTTCTCCCGGGGGCTCGAGAACACCGCGGTGACCATCCACGCGCTCGCGGCGCGCCTCATCAAGGCGCTGCGCGACGACGACTTCTCCTCCGAGCGCTTCGAGTACATCGAGCGCCTGCAGCAAAAGCTTCTGGACCACAACGACGACTTCGTCAGCTGCTGCTACACGGCGTTCTCGGACTTCCGCCTATGGGACGCGTTCCACAGGCTGTGGGCGGTCGGCACAATCCTCGGGCAGTTCCGGCTCGTGCAAGCCCACGCGAGGTTCCGCGCGTCGCGCGACGAGGGCGACCTCGATCACCTCGACAACGATCCCCCGTACCTCGGGTACCTGTGCGCGGACATGGAGGAGTACTACCAGTTGTTCAACGACGCCAAAGCCGAGGTCGAGGCCGTGAGCGCCGGGCGCAAGCCGGCCGAGGAAGCCGCGGCGCGGATTCACGCCCTCATCGACGAACGAGACTTCGCCAAGCCGATGTTCGGCTTCGGGTATTGCATCACCGGGGACAGGCCGCAGCTCAACAACTCGAAGTACAGCCTGCTGCCGGCGATGAAGCTGATGTACTGGACGCAAACCCGCGCGCCGGCAGAGGTGAAAAAGTACTTCGACTACAACCCGATGTTCGCGCTGCTCAAGGCGTACGTCACGACCCGCATCGGCTTGGCGCTGAAGAAGTAGTCGGCCGACGACGACAGAAAAACGATGAACGACATTCAATTGGATCAAGCGAGCATCAAGAAGCGTCCCTCGGGGGCGTACGACGCGACCACGCGCCTGGCCGCGAGCTGGTACGTCGCGATGCGCTCGGACGACCTCAAGGACAAGCCCACGGAGTTGACGCTCTTCGGCCGTCCGTGCGTGGCGTGGCGCGGAGCGACGGGGCGGGCCGTGGTGATGGACCGCCACTGTTCGCACCTGGGCGCGAACCTGGCTGACGGGCGGGTCAAGGACGGGTGCATCCAGTGCCCGTTTCACCACTGGCGGTACGACGAGCAGGGCCAGTGCGTTCACATCCCCGGCCACAACCAGGCGGTGCCCCGGCTGGAGCCCGTGCCGCGCGGGGCGCGCCAGCCGACGTTGGTCACCGTCGAGCGATACGGCTACGTGTGGGTCTGGTACGGCTCCCCGCAGCCGCTGCACCCGCTGCCCGAAATCGCCGCGGCCGACGTCGACAACGGCGACTTTATGCACCTGCACTTCGCGTTCGAGACGACGACGGCGGTCTTGCGGATCGTCGAGAACTTCTACGACGCGCAGCACGCGACCCCCGTGCACGCGCTCCCGGTCTCGGCCTTCGAGCTCAAGCTCTTCGACGATTGGCGCCGGTGGCCGGAGGTTGAGTCGCTGGCCCTGGCGGGCGCGTGGTTCGGTGCCGGGATCGACTTCACCGTGGACCGGTACTTCGGCCCCCTCGGCATGCTGTCGCGCGCGCTCGGCCTGAACATGTCGCAGATGAACCTGCACTTCGATGGCTACCCCGGCGGGTGCGTCATGACCGTCGCCCTGGACGGAAACGTCAAATACAAGCTGCTCCAGTGTGTGACGCCGGTGAGCGACGGCAAGAACGTCATGCACATGCTCATCTCGATCAAGAAGGTGGGCGGCATCCTGCGTCGCGCGACTGACTTCGTGCTGTTCGGGCTGCAGACCAGGCAGGCGGCGGGGTACGACGTCAAAATCTGGAACGGGATGAAGCCGGACGGCGGCGGCGCGTACAGCAAGTACGACAAGCTCGTGCTCAAGTACCGTGCGTTCTATCGAGGCTGGGTCGACCGCGTCGCGAGTGAGCGGTGATGCGTGAAGCCGAGCCGGTCTCGGCCGCGTCGCTGCGCCAGGCGCTCGCGAAGCTGGCGAGCGGCGTCACGGTCATCACGGCGTACGGCGCGGCGGGCCCGCTTGGGCTCGCGGCCACCCGCTGCGTGTCGGTGTCGCTCTTGCCGAGGTATTCATGACTATCTGGCTGTTGCAACTCGTGGTGGTGATCGCGCTCTGCAACGTCTGCGGCCGCATTGCCGAACGGCTCGGCCAGTGCGCGGTCGTCGGCGAGATCGCGGCCGGTCTGCTGTTGGGGCCTTCGCTGTTCGGCGCGATCGCACCGAGTTTCTACGACCTGTTGTTCGGCCCACGTGCGCTGTCAGCGATGGCGCAAGTCAGCGAAGTCGGCCTGATACTGCTGATGTTTCAGGTCGGTCTGCATATGGAGTTGGGCGAGACGCTGCGCGGCAAGCGCTGGCGCATGCCCGTCGCGATCGCAGCGGGCGGGCTCGTCGCACCGGCCGCGATCGGCATGATCGTCGCCATCGTCTCGAAAGACACGCTCGCCAGCGACGCGCCGGCGCTGCCCTATGTACTCTTCTGCGGTGTCGCACTTGCGGTATCGGCGGTGCCGGTGATGGCGCGCATCATCGACGACCTGGCGCTCAGCGCCATGGTGGGCGCACGGAACGCAATGTCTGCCGCGATGCTGACGGATGCGCTCGGATGGATGCTGCTTGCAACGATTGCCTCGCTATCGAGCGGGCCTGGCTGGGCATTTGCGCGCATGCTCCTCAGCCTGCTCGCGTATCTGGTGCTGTGCGCGCTCCTGGTGCGCTTCGTGGTTCGACCGACGCTTGCGCGGCTCGCATCGACTGCGCATGCGGCGCGCGACCGCTTGGCCGTGTTGTTCTGCTTCGTAATAGCGTCGGCACTCGCGACTTCGCTGATCGGATTCCATAGCGCATTTGGCGCACTTGCGGCGGCGCTGTTCGTGCGGCGCGTGCCCGGCGTCGCGAAGGAGTGGCGCGACAACGTCGAAGGTTTCGTCAAGCTTGTGCTGATGCCGGTGTTTTTCGCGTATGCAGGGCTGCATGCGTCGGTCGGCACGATCGACGACGCGGCATCATGGATGTGGTTCGGTGTATTCCTCGCGGGCGGATTCATCGGCAAGTTCGGCGGCAGCTATCTGGGCGCGCGTGCCACCGGGCTTGCGCCACACGATGCGATGCTGGTGAGCTCGTTGATGAATACGCGCGGTTTGATGGAGCTGATCGTCCTGTCAATCGGTCTGCAGATGCAGATCCTTCCGCCAAGGGTCTACACGATCCTCGTGGTGTTCGCGCTGGTGACGACGGCGCTGACCGCACCGCTGGTTCGAGTCACGCTGCGCGTGCAATCGCGCGCAATGAGCCAACAGGCTGCCTGAGCCAGCTTGAGGGGAGAGATCACCATGAATACCGCCACCGAAACCAAGGCTCACGATTTGCTCGATGCCGAGGGCCGCGGTGCCCGCGATGTCCGCGAACTGCGCAACTTGCTGGGGCAGTTCGCTACCGGTGTGACCGTGATCACCACGCGCACCGCTGGCGGCCGCAACGTCGGTGTGACCGCCAACTCGTTCTCCTCACTGTCGCTGTCGCCGGCGCTGGTGCTCTGGAGCCTGGCACGCACGGCACCGAGCCTGAAGGATTTTTGCTCGGCGAGCCACTTCGCCATCAACGTGCTGGGCGCGCACCAGCACCACTTGTCGGAGCAGTTCGCACGGGCAGCAGCTGACAAGTTCGCCGGGGTAGCTCATTCCTATGGCAAGGCGGGAGCCCCGGTGCTGGACGATGTGGTGGCAGTGCTGGTGTGCCGCAACGTCACCCAGTACGAGGGCGGTGACCACCTGATCTTCATTGGCGAGATCGAACAATACCGATACAGCGGCGCAGAACCGCTGGTCTTCCATGCAGGCCAGTACCGGGGTTTGGGGGAGCAATGGAACAGAAAGTGCACTTAAGCGCGAATAGCCCGGTTTGTGTGATCTTTTGGATCAAGAACGACACCAAGGTCTACCCGAGCCCGGACATGATGGGCAAGCTGTTCGCCCTGGAAGCCGTGCTGCTGAATATCGACCGGATCCGCACCGGCAGCTGAAGCATTGCCACCGCTCCCCGATCTGGCGACCGCCGTCGCGGAGCGGCGTTTTTATTGCTTTATCTTCAGGCGCATCGCCAGCAGCACCCCCAGCAGTGCTGCAGCCAGCACCAGCGCCGCCGGGGCGGACCAGCCGGCATAGGCGACGGCGGCGCTCAGGGCGATGGGCGCGAGCACCTGGCCCAGATAGTTGCCTTGCATCACCAGGCCCAGGCACAGCGGGATCAGCGCGGGTTCCGGCGAGGTCAGCGAGGTGCTGGCGAGAAGGGTGGCGGGCAGCATGCCGGCCACCGCGCAAAAGAAGAAACACAAAGGGATTACCAGGCCGGTCGGCGTGACCGAAAGAAAGATCCCCATCCCGGAAAGCCCCATGACGATACTGGTGCCGGCGAGCAGGGCTTGTGGGCGGACGCCCCGTGACAGCAGCAGGCCGGCACTGATGTTGCCGACGATATTGACCGCCACCACCGCGGCGCTGATCACCCCGGCGCTGGCGATCGACAGCCCGACCCGCTGCATGAGGAACACCGGCAGGAAGGCCATCACCGCGAAGAACTGCAGGTTGTAGGCGGTGAAAATCAGCGCCATCAGCAGCGGCTGGCGGGCGCGCAGCACGCTGCTCAGCGAGTGGCGCAAAGCGGATTGCGTCTGGCGGCGCAGCGCCAGCGGGTCCCTGGGCGTGGTCAACGGCAACAGCAGCGCCGCCAGCAGGGTCAAGGCCGCGCCGGCGATCCAGCTCTGCTGCCAGCCACCGAGCCATGGCCCGATAAGCATCGAGGTGCCGATACCGAACGCCATGAAGGTGCTCCAGATGCCAAACACCAGGTGGCGTTTGTGCGCCGGGACCAGGCGATTGAGCACCGCCGGCGCCGCGACCACCACAATGACGAAGCCCAGGCCTTCGACAAAGCGCGTGGCCAGCAGCCCATGGAAGTCGTGCAGGCTGGAACCCAGCGCGCTGGCGGCGCACATGATCAAAAGGCCGAGGGCCAGCAGATAGCGATCGCCCCAGCGCTGCACAAGGATGCCGGCGGCGATGCCGCCGAACACCCCGATAAAGGGGAAGGCCGACATGATCCAGCTCAGGGACTCCAGGGACCGGCCGAATTCCTGCTGCAGCTGCGGCAGGGCGATGGTGGCCTTGCCGATATGCAGCGCTGCGGCAATGCCGGCAAACAGCACGTTGAACACGGCGGGCCAATACCCGGTAGCGGCGACGGCGTAGCTGAGGGTGTCGGGCTTGGTTGAGGTCATGGGTTTCTCCGAAAGCAGGCGGGCGGGCGAGGATCGCCGGGGTGAGGCGCGCCAATGGGTCGGAGCCGACTCTAAAAGTTAAAGTTAACTTCAAGTCAATCGGTAAAAACGGGATGCAGCGTTCTACCCATAGCACCATTGAGCCGTTGATCTCGCTGGGCGAAGGGGCCGGGCGAATGGTGCTGCCGGGGTCGGCGTGGCGGCGCCCGGTCGGGCGCCGTGGGTGAGAGCGGGCGCCTGCCGTCAGATGAGCTGCGTATTCTCCGGCAGCAGGGCGCCGCCATCGACGATCAGGGTCTGCCCGGTGATATAGCCGGCCTGCTCGGACGCCAGGAACAGCATGGCGTGGGCGATGTCCTGCGGGCTGCCCAGGCGCTTGAGCGGGATGCTGGCGGCCAGGGCCGGGGAGTCGCCGAGGTTGGCCATGGCCTGGGTGGCGATCAGCCCGGGTTCGACGCCGTTGACGGTGACCCGGTGTTCGGCCAGTTCCAGGGCCGCCGCGCGAATGAAGCCGTTGACCCCGGCCTTGGACGCGGCGTAGTGGGACAGGCCGGGAATCGCCGTGCGCGGCCCGGTCACCGAGGAGGTGATGACGATGCGCGGATGCTCGGCCCGGCACAACGCCGGCAGCGCCGCCTGGGTCAGCCAGAAACAGCTCTTGAGGTTCACCGCCAGGGTCGACTCGAGGATTTCATCCCTCAGGTCGCGCAGGTTTTCCATCGGGAACACCGCGGCGTTGTGGATCAGCAGGTCCAGCCCGCCAAAGGCCCTGAGCGTGGTGGCCACCGCCTGGTTGGCCGCGGCCCGGGTGCTCAGGTCCACGACCAGCAGCTCGGCGCTGCCGCCGGCTTCACGGATCAGGCGCAGGGTTTCGGCGCCCGAGGCTTCGCTGCGAGTGGCGAGCAGCACCTTGGCGCCCTGGGCGGCGAAGACTTGCGCGATGGCGCGGCCAATGCCCTGGCCGGAGCCGGTGACCAGGGCGATACGGCCGCTGAGGTCGAGGATCATGGATGTTCTCCTTGAGTGACGGTGCCCAGGCATTCGTCCAGCAGGCGGTTGTGCAGGTCGACGTCGTCGCTGGTAGCCGACGGGCAGATCAGCGCCATGTTGTGGAACGGGGTCAGCAACACCCCGCGATTGAGCAGGTAGAGATGCAGGTAGGCCTCGATCAGGCCATGACGGGCATGGTGGGCTTCGCCGCCGTTGCGCGGCGCGTGGTCCATGAACAGGTATTCGACCCGGGCACCGATCCGCGTCACGTGCCAGGGCAGGCGGTGCTTGGCGATCAGCGCCTGGACCCCGGTCCGCAGGCGTTCGGCCAGGGCAATCATGTGCGCGTAGTTGGCCGCGCTCATGACCTCGCTGAAGGTGGCGCGCATGGCGGCCATCTGCAGGGCGTTGCCGGCCAGGGTGCCGCCGAAGCCGAAGTGGTTGATCGCCTGGCCGGGCTGGAAATGCGGCAGCACCTGCCAGATACGCTCGGCCATGGCCTGGCTGGCGCCCCACACCGCGGTGGGTATGCCGCCGGCGATGCACTTGCCGAGCACGAAGAAGTCCGGTTGCAGGCCATGCTCGCCGCTGTAGCCGGCCGGGCCGCAGGAGATGGTGTGGGTTTCGTCGATGATCAGCGGCACATCGAAACGCCGGGTCAGCTCGCGCAAGCCCTCGTGGAAGCCGGGGGCGGGCGGGACCATGCCGACATTGGTCATGAAGGGTTCGGTCAGCACCGCGGCCACGTCGCCGTGGGCCAGTGCCGCCTCCAGCGCCGGCAGGTCGTTGAACTCCACCAGCCGGGTGGTGGCGTCGTGGCGCAGGCCGTTGGCGTGCACGCCTTCGCGGGGAATCATCTGGCCGCTGGCGTCGAACTCGACCTGGGACTCGTCGACGCTGCCGTGGTAGTTGCAGTTGAACACCAGCACTTTCTCCCGGCCGGTGATCATCCGGCACAGGCGCAGCACAAAGCGGTTGGCGTCGGTGGCCGAGGTGGTGACTTGCCAGAACGGCAGGCCGAAGCGCCGTACCAGTTCCTGGCCGACCCACAGGCTGTCGGTGGTCGGCAGCATCAGGGTCGAGCCGTGCCGGGCCTGATGCGCGATGGCCTCGGCCACGGCGGGCTGGCCATGGCCGAACATGGCGCCGGTGTCGCCCAGGGCGAAGTCGACGTAGCGGTTGCCGTCGCAGTCGGTCAGCGTCGCGCCCTGGGCGTCGGCCACCAGGATCGGGTATAGCCCCGGCCATTGCTGCATCCAGTGCAGCGGCGCGCCGTACAGCCAGTGCTTGAGGTTTTCCCGGTAGAAGCCGGCGGAACGCGGATGGCGTTCGGTGAACAGTTGCAGCTCGGATTGGTAACAGCTGGCGACGCGATCGAGGTTGAGGCCGAGGGTCATGGTCGAAGTCCTGGGGTAAAGGGTTGTCGCTGACAGGTTTTTGTAGCCGCTGGCGAAGGCTGCGATCGGCCCGAAGAGCCGTAAAGGCAGCGTCTGCTACGCAGCCGATCGCAGGCTGCGCCAGCGGCTACAGGAACCAGTGTCTGGGTAGCCGCTGCCGAGCAACGCTAGGCTGCGATCGGCAACGCAGTTGCCGCGAAACCCGAGCGCGCGGTGTGTCAGGTCGAGCGCGCTGTGCGGATCGCGACAGGTAGCATCAGATGTAAGCGGTGCGGTTCAGCACATGGGCGAGGGCGCCCACCGGGAAGTTGCTGGGCGCGGCGAAGTCGCTGCCCTGGTAGCCGAAGATCTTGCCGTCGGTCCTGCCCGCTTGCAGGTCGATCAGTACCAGGCCCAGGGTCGGCACGATCTTTTCGCGCCAGACGAACAGGTACAGCTGTTCGGCGAGCTTGTAGTAATGGCAGCGGTCGGTGTCCGCCAGGCCCTGCTCGACGCCCTTGAGGCACTGCCAGCTGTAGAAATTGCGGTTCAGGTAGACGTGCTCGTAGGCCTCAGTGGCGCTGTAGATGTACTGGTTGCGCAGGCCGACCAGCTCTTCGGTCAGCGCGTGTTGCGGGCTGCTGGCGGTCAGTGGCGTGTCGATGCTGCCGTGGATGAACTGGGCCTGGACGCTGGTCAGCTCGCGGCCGGATAGGGCGCGGCTGAACAGATCGATCCGGGTCTCGGCCTGGCTCGGCATCTGCCCGATCACCGCGGTGAAGATGTTCCGGCCCAGGTCGAGGATCAGGCTTACCGAGTGGACCTGGTGGTTCTCTGACTTGAGAAAGTCCACCAGGTAAATGCCGGAACGTATTGAAGTGGCTCGATAAGTGGTCTCGCCGCTGGCTTGGTTTTCAGTGTCCTGCCAGTGCAGCGAGCGTGAGCCGAAAAGGTGTTCGATGCGCCAGCCGTTAGCGAAGTACAGGGTCAGGCTGCGGCCGTTGAGGTCATCCAGGCTGGGCAGGATATGGTTATCGGCGGCAAAGCCTTCGGCCAGGGCGCCAACGGTAATCCATTCGGGTTGCAGGTTCATGAGGGCGGACCTTGTCGATGAAGGAGAATCTCATGTTCATCGCGCAAGCCGTTGTTGCCCATCAACCGAATGGTTGAGGCGCGCGACTTTTTACAGGAACAGCGCGCTCACCAGCTCGGTGCGGTTGTTCACCCCGACCTTGCGGAACAGGTTGATCAGGTGGGTCTTGACCGTCGGCAGGCCCAGCGCCAGCTGTTGGGCGATGGTCTTGTTGCAGGCGCCGTCGCGCAGCAGTAAGGCGATCTGCCGTTCCCGGGGCGTAAGGGCCTGCAGGCGTTCGTTGTGGCGCGAATAGGGCGCCTGGGCGGCGATTTCCAACAGGCCTTGCAGCGCCTGCAGGGTGCTCAGTTCGTCTGGCCGGAACGGCCCCAGGCTGGCATCGCGTAGCAGGGACAGGCCGGCGATCGGGCTGCCACCGGCATTGCGCGCGAGGATTTCCACCACATCCAGCACCCCATGGCGTTGCAGGAACCCCTGGTAGACCTCGGTTTCGTGCCGCCCCTGCTGGGCCATGCCCATGTGCAGCGACAATACCGGGCGGCCCGCCGCCACGCAGTTGCGCGGCCGCAGCGGGTCGTAGTGCCGGTAGCGTTGCAGGTAGGCCTCATGCATCTGCGGGCTCATGTGGTACAGCGAGAAATGCTCGGCTTGCAGTTGCGCGTCGATGCGGTAGAAGGCGCACAGGGTCGCCGGCACCACCCGGGTAAAGGCGCTGATGCAGCGCTGGCCAAGCTGTTGGGCATCCGGCAGGGCGGTTGGCGTATGCATGGGACGACTCCCTCTTCATGAACGGCCGGTAAAGAGGGCCGTAACCCTCTGATGCCACGGTACTTCAGACAGATCGCGAACCCAGGTTTTGCGAGCACTGCGTTGCCGATCGCAGCCTCGCGGGCTCGGCAGCGGCTACACGGACACTGCGTTCCTTGTAGCCGCTGCCGCAGGCTGCGAAAAGCCCCGCAGGGGCTTCCTGCGATCACGCAGGCCGCGCTGATATCGGCTCCAGCGCCGGTCCAGGCTTCAAGGCTGCGGCGTCAGGCTCAACGGGCCTGGGTGAAGCCCAGCTCCAGGGCAGCGACTATGGCGTCGATCTGCGGCGGCTGGATCACCAGCGGCGGCGACAGGATGATCTTGGTCCCCACCGGACGCACCATCACCCCGTTGTCGCGGGCGATCTGCGCCACCTGGTTGGCATAGCCGCCCATGGGGTCGATCGGCTCGCGGGTGGTTTTGTCGGCCACCAGGTCGAGGGCGACCATCAGGCCCTTGCCGCGCACTTCGCCGACGCTGTCGAAGCGCTCGGCGAACGGCAGCAGCTTGTTCAGCATGTAGTCGCCCATCTTCGCGGCGTTGGCTGGCAGGTCTTCCTTGACCACGATGTCGAGGCTGGCCAGGGCCGCCGCGCAGGCCACCGGGTGCCCGGAGTAGGTGTAGCCGTGCATGATCGCGCCGGTGAAGTTGCCGTTTTTGCTGAACGCCGACTCGATCCGCTCGTTGACCACCGTGGCGCCCAACGGGATGTAGCCGGAGGTGATGCCCTTGGCCAGGCACATGATGTCGGGCTTCACGCCCCACAGGCGGCTGCCGAACATCGAGCCGCTGCGGCCGAAGCCGGTCACCACTTCGTCGGCGATCAGCAGCACGCCGTACTTGTCACAGACCTCGCGGATCAGCGGCCAGTAATTGGCCGGCGGCACTATCACGCCGCCAGCGCCCTGGATCGGCTCGGCGATAAAGGCCGCCACCGTGTCGGGGCTCTGGAACTGGATTTCCCGCTCGAGCAGGTCGGCGCAGATCTTGCCGAGTTCTTCCGGGTCCTGGCTGTAAGGGTTGCGGTACAGCCACGGGGTATCGACGTGGAAGCAGCCGGGCAGCAGGGGCTCGTAGTTGCGCCGGAATACCGTGTTGCCGTTGACCGAAGCGCCACCGAAGTGGGTGCCGTGGTAGCCCTGGCGCAGCGAGATGAACTTGGTGCGGTCGGCCTGGCCTTCGAGTTTCCAGTACTGGCGGGCCAGTTTCAGCGCGGTTTCGATGGCGTCCGAGCCGCCGGAGCTGAAGGCCACGCGGCGCATGCCCTCGGGCTCCAGCAGGTTCATCACCACCCGCGACAGCTCTTCGGCGCGCGGATGGCTGACGCCGTCGAACAGCTGGAAGTATTCCAGTTCGTCCAGCTGGGCGGTGATCGCCGCCTTCACTTCCTTGCGGTTGTGGCCGACGTTGACGTTCCACAACCCGGCGACGCCATCCACCAGTTGGTGGCCCTGGTCGTCGTACACGTAGCAGCCATCGCCACGGATAATGCGGATCGGCTCGCGTTGTTGCATTTCATTGGGGTGCAGCATGGGATGCCAGAAGCGGCTTGGTTCGCTCACGTTGAATCTCCTGAAAACGCACGGACAGCGTGGGACATAGTAGTGCGCCCTTTGCCGGATGCCTGCTTGCCTCTGTGTGCCAGGCATTTGACCGCCACTGCCATGGACCCGGCGTCCCGCGCATTGCGGATCTGCCCGGAAAAATGCGTTCGCAGACTTGGCGACGGCTGCGCCGCTGATCGCAGGCTACCGGACACGCGGTGTTTTTGTAGCCGCTGCCGCAGGCTGCGATCGGCCACGAAGTGGTCGTCCTCCAGGCACCGCGGTTTCTCAGGCATTGTGCGTTGGCCGGTTTTGCGTCTGCTTTGCAGCCGAGCGCAGGCTTCGCCAGTGGCTACCGGGCACGCGGTGTTTTTGTAGCCGCTGCCGCAGGCTGCGATCGGCCACGAAGTGGTCGTCCTCCAGGCACCGCGGTTTCTCAGGCATTGCGTGTTGGCCGGTTTTGCGTCTGCTTCGCAGCCGAGCGCAGGCTTCGCCAGCGGCTACAGAGGCGTAGCGCCGCGGTGTTCCCTGGCAGCCAGTGGCAAGTTTCGCGGCAGCCAGGATCAAGACGGTGGCCGGCATTGGTCTCAGAGTTCGATCCATGAGGCCAACTAGCGAGGATTGCCCATGAGTATTGCCATCGACCCACGTGTCGCCGCCTTTATCGACAGCCAGCACGGCCTGTTGATCGACGGGCGCAGCCAGCCGGCCTTGTCCGGCGCGCAGATGCCGGTGTTCAACCCGGCCACCGGCGAAGAGCTGACCCGCGTCGCCGCCGGTGCCGACGCCGATATCGACCTGGCGGTGGCCGCCGCGCGACGGGCCTTCGAGGGCCCCTGGGCGGCGCAACGCCCGGCGGATCGCGAGCGCCTGCTGCTGAAGCTTGCGGACCTCTTGGAAGCCCACGGCGAGGAGCTGGCACAGCTGGAAACCCTCAACAACGGCCAGTCGATCCACCTGGCCCGGGCCCTGGAAGTCGGCGCCGCCGCCGAGTTCACCCGCTACATGGCGGGCTGGGCGACCAAGATCGAAGGCAAGAGCCTGGACCTGTCCATCGCCGCCGTTCCTGGCGCCCGCTACCGCGCCTATACGGTGCCGGAGCCGGTGGGCGTGGTCGGCGCCATCGTGCCGTGGAATTTCCCCTTGCTGATGGCCATCTGGAAAATCGTCCCGGCCCTGGCCTGCGGCTGCACCGTGGTGCTCAAGCCGGCCGACGAAACCCCGCTGACCGCCTTGCGCCTGGGCCAGTTGTGCCTGGACGCCGGGATCGCCCCGGGGGTGGTCAACGTGGTCACCGGCAGCGGCGCCCAGGCCGGCGCGGCGCTGGCCGCGCACAAAGGCATCGACAAGCTGGCCTTCACCGGCTCGACCCAGATCGGCAAGGTCATCGGCCATGCGGCGGTGGACAACATGACCCGGTTTTCCCTGGAGCTGGGCGGCAAGTCGCCGGTGATCGTGCTCGATGACTGCGACCCCCAGGCCGCGGCCTCCGGTGCCGCCGGGGCGATCTTCTTCAACCAGGGCCAGGTCTGCACCGCCGGTTCGCGCCTGTATATCCAGCGGGCGATCTTCGACCAGGTGCTGGAGCGTTTGTCGGCCATCGCCGGCTCCCTGAGCATCGGCCCCGGGCTCGACGAACAGGCGCAGATCAACCCGCTGATTTCCGCCAAGCAGCAGAAGCGCGTGCTGGACATGATCGGCCAGGGCGTGGCCGACGGCGCCCGGGTGCTGTGCGGCGGGGTCGCCTATGGCGAGCAGGGTTTCTATGTGCGCCCGACGGTATTGGCCGACGTGCACGCGGGCATGCAGGTGGTGCGCGAGGAAATCTTCGGCCCGGTGGTGGTGGCCACGCCTTTCGACGAGATCGACGAGGTGGTGGCGCTGGCCAACGACAATCAGTACGGGCTGGGCGCGAGCATCTGGTCCAACGACCTGGCGAAGGTCATGGACCTGATCCCGCGGATCAAGGCTGGCACGGTCTGGGTCAACACCCACAATATGCTCGACCCGTCGATGCCGTTTGGCGGCTACAAGCAATCGGGCATCGGCCGCGAGATGGGCCATGCGGCGATAGAGGCGTATACCGAGAACAAGTCGGTGTGCATCGCCTATTGACCTGTAGCCGCTGCCGCAGGCTGCGATAAGGTCCGCAGGACCTTCAGCGACCTTAAGTACGCCACGGCCGTTCCGGCCGATCGCAGCCTGCGGCAGCGGCTACAGTCGGACACAACCGGCCAGGCTGCGCAGACAGCCCGTAACACGCACGCCCGGCGTGCCCTTGAAATGCCTAGAACAACAACATCACCCATGCTTTCGAGGTCCAGCACCATGTCTTTCAACGACAGACTCACCCGCCACCTGAACCAGGGCGTGGTCGGCTTTCCCACGGCCCTGGCCAGCGCCGTCGGCCTGATCATGGCCAGCCCGGTGATCCTCACCGCCACCACCGGCTTCGGCATCGGCGGCGGGGCGTTCGCCGCGGCCATGCTGATCGCCATGCTGATGATGCTCGCGCAATCGACGACCTTCGCCGAAGCGGCCTGCATGATCCCCACCACCGGCTCGGTGTACGACTACCTGGCCTGCGGCCTGGGACGCTTCTTCGCGATCACCGGGACCATCTCCGCCTACCTGATCGTGCATGTGTTCGCCGGCACGGCGGAAACCATCCTCAGCGGCGTCATGGCCCTGGTGAACTTCGAATCCCTCAACACCCTGCTGGAACAGAGTGGCAGCGCCTGGCTGGTGGGTGTCGGGCTGGTGATTTTCTTCGGCCTGCTGAACGCCGTGGGCATCACCGCGTTCAGCCGCGCCGAGGTGATCCTGACCTTCGGCATGTGGACCACCCTGATCATCTTCGGCGTGGTCGGGGTGTTCAAGGCGCCGGCGGTGGAGCTGAGCGGCTGGTTCGGCGAGTCGATGGTCGGCACCGACCTGACCACCATCCTCTCGCTGGTGGGTATGGCCATGTTCATGTTCGTCGGGTGCGAGTTCGTCACGCCGCTGACGCCGGAGGTGCGCAAGGCGGCGAAAACCATTCCCCGGGCCATGGCCCTGGGCCTGGTGGGGGTAGCCACCTGCATGTTCATCTATGGCGCGGCGATGAAGCGCCAGGTGGCGAACATCGCGCTGAGCGAAGACGGCAGCGTGCATCTGCTGGACACGCCCATGGCCATCCCGCAGTTCGCCGAGCAGGTGATGGGGCCCTACGGGCGGATCTGGCTGGGCATCGGCCTGCTGTTCGCCGGGGCGGCGACCATCAACACGCTGATGGCCGGATTGCCACGCATTCTCTACGGCATGGCGCTGGACGGCGCGCTGCCCAAGGCCTTCACCTACCTGCACCCGCGCTTCAAGACGCCGCTGCTGTGCATCGCCGTAGCGGTGCTGATTCCGTGCCTGCACGCCTGGTGGCTGGGCGGCAGCACCGACAACATCATGCACCTGGTGCTGGCCGCGGTCTGTGCCTGGAGCACCGCCTACCTGCTGGTGACCCTGGCGGTGGTGGTGCTGCGCATCCGCCGCCCGGACCTGCCACGGGCCTACAAGTCGCCCTGGTTCCCGCTGCCGCAGATCGTCTCGTCCATCGGCATCCTCCTGGGCATGTGGTTCATCACGCCGCCGGGCATGAACCCGCGGGACATCTACGTGCCCTTTGGCAGCATGCTCGGCCTGACGGCGATCTATGCGCTGGTCTGGACGGTCTTCGTGCAGAAGGTCAACCCGTTCCGTCCGGTGCCGGTGGAGGAGGTGCTGGAAAACGCTTTCAACCTGCAATCCTCCACTGAAACCCAAGCGCAGACCCTGCCTGGAGCCAAGCCCGATGAGCAGTACAAGCTGGCGGCAAAACCTCTCTGAGTTCTGGCGGCGGCCACCCTCGGGCTATCGCCCGGGGGTGACCCTGAACCAGTTGCGCCGCGACCTGCTGGGGCTCGACTGGGCGCTGCAGGCGCCCGGGCTGGCGCGCTTCACCTGGGCCGAGGAGGGCTTGGACTTCGAGGTCGAGGAGCTGCCACAGGCGCAGTTCCTGATGCACCTGGTGGTCTGCGAGTTTCGCCTGCGTGTTCCCGGTTCGCCGGGGCCGCAGGCGCGGATCGACATTCGCCATACTGGCGCGATCCGCCGCCAGGGCGTCGCCGCCGGCCTGAAGCAGGGCGCGCAGGATGAGTGGACGGGGCTGTTGCAGCAGTTGCACAGCGACCCGCAGCTGCTGGCGGCGTTGCTGCCGCTGGACTTCAAGCGCCTGCAATTGCAGCGCGACGAGCAGGGCTGGTGGGTGCGCCTGGAGCATTTCGGTGCCAGCGAGGTGGTCAACCGGCTGCCCGGCTTCCGCCGTTATATCCGCCTGAGCGCCGAGCAACGCGGCGCCTTGCTGGCGACGCTCAAGCGCCTGCATTCACTGTTGCGCGATCACTGAACTGTTCCCACCGCGTCTGGCACAACCCGTGCTTAGGCTATAACGGACTATCCATTGCGCCGCGCTTCCTTGCCCGGCAAATAGATAACATGTTAATGATATCGCCATAACAACTAAAGGCGGTCTCAGCCGGCTTCTGGAGGTGCACAGTGCTTGCTTCGCAAAGTTTCGATGCCTGGATCGGCGCATTACAGGGGGTTTGCGGTCGCTTCGACGCCCGCCAGGCGTTGAACCCGGCGTTGTTCATCGGTGAAGTCGGCTTGCGCGACTACGCCGGCCTCGAGGTGGCGCAGATCCGCACCAATGCCGGACTGATCTCGCGCAAAAGCACCAGCGTCGATCATGAAGACGACCGGCACTGCTTCCTGATCATGCAGCGCAGCGGCCATGCTCAGATCAGCCAGGGCGGCGAGCGCATCGAACTGGCGCCGGGGGAAATGGCCTTGCTGGACTCCGCCGGGGCCTGCGAAATCGTTCCTCACGGGCTGATCGAACATGCCTCGCTGCATTTGTCCCGGGACGAGGTGTATCGCCATCTGCCGGCGCAGCAGCGCAAGTTCGGCAAGCTCTCGCAGCAATGCGCCAGTGGCCGCTTGATGCGCCTGCTGGTGGAGCAGATCTGCGGCGAGCCGTTGCCAGGTTGCGCCGACCCGCAGGAAGGCCAGGCGTTGCAGGAAGCGCTGATCGCCTTGCTCGGCCCGACCCTGCGCCAGACGCCCAGCGCCCATCTCGACGGCTACGACAGCCAGCACGGCGGTTGCCTGCGCAGCCAGGCCCGGCAGTTGATCAACCAGTCCCTCACTGAGCCCAACCTGACCCCGGTGTCACTGGCCAGCCAGATGAATATCTCGGTGCGCCAGCTGTACCGGCTGTTCGAAGAGCAGGGCGACAGCGTCTGCCGTTTCATCCAGCGCGCGCGCCTCGAGCGCAGCGCGGCGGACCTGGGCAACCCGCGCCTGCGCCACGCGTCGATCACCGACATTGCCTTCAAGTGGGGGTTCACCGACTCGGCGCACTTCAGCCGCACCTTCAAGAAGCATTTCGAGCAGTCGCCGCGGGATTACCGCGCCCGTTCGCTGAACGCCTGAGCAGCCCTCAAGGGTTTTCCAGGTCGTGCCCCAGGGACTGGATAAACAGCGAGAACAGCTCCGGCTGTGAGGAAATATCCAGCTTGGCGTAGAGATGGCGCCGGTGCACCTTGATGGTGTCCGGCGAGATCTTCAGCCGCTCGGCCATGGCCTTGGAGGAAAAGCCGCGGAGGATCAGCCGGGCGATCTCCACTTCCCGATCCGACAGCACGCCGCAGCCGAAATGGCTCAGGGCATCGCGGATCTGGCTGGCCATTTCCTCCCCGGCGGGTGGCTGCGGGCGTTGGTGGCTTTGCTGCCAATGCTGCTGCATCAACGGCAGGACCCAGGCCGAGAAGGTGGTGAGCTGGCCGATCTCCTCGGCGCTGAACGGTCGCTGCATGCCCAGCGACAGGGACAGGGTGCCGGCCTCCGGGATCTGCAGGATGAACTGCAGTTCGTCCTCCAGCACGTTGTCGTGGAAGTAGCTGGAGAAATACTCGGTCTGGCGGAAATGGTCCGGCGCCACTTCCTCCAGGCGGTACAGGCCGTTGGGATAACCCTCGCGGCAGGCCTGGAAAAACGGGTCGAGCAGGTACAGGCCATTGAGGTAGGTGAGCATCGACGCCGGCTTGTCCGAGGGCTCGGCGTCGTATTCCTCGAGGGCGATGGGCAGGCCGTTGCGCGGGTAGAAGATCGCCAGGGCGTTATCGAACGGCAAGGCCTGGTGCAGCAACAGCACCAGCTGTTTCCAGAAGCGCTCGCCGCCGATCTGCGAGAGGGTGCGGCCGAGTCCGGCATGCATGCCGATTTCCCTGAACAGAGTGATCAAATAGGTGGCTCCGCGTCGATGCCGCTGTGGTCTGGCGGGTTGCTTGCTCGCCAGGTGGCAGCAAGGTTTCGGCGATTTGCCCGGCGACGTCAAGGGGAGTACTCCAATAGGGGAATTGGCCCTGTACCCCCGGCTGCCTAAAGTGGCCTCCATCAAGTGCGCCCCAGAGCGCATCCACCTGACGTTCTTCGTTTCTGCCTCAAGCCAAAAATAACCACGAGGATAACGACATGAGCTCTCCCTGCGCGCTGCAAGGCGCCCTGAAACCCACGCTGAGCGTGTTCGATGTGGTGGCCATTACCGTGTCGGGCGTGACCCCGGCCAGTTCGGTCTTCGTCATCGCGCCGTTCGCCATTCACCAGGCCGGCAGCGGGGTGTTCCTGGCCTTTGTCATGGCGGGGCTGCTGGCGCTGATGTTCGCCTTCTGCTACGCCGAACTGGGCCGCGCCCACAACAGTGCCGGTGGCGAGTATGTGTACGCCAAGCGGGTGTTCGGCGGCATGGCCGGCTACGCGACCTTTCTCACGGTGCTGGTGATGTTGCTGTTCATCCCGCCGGTGCTGGCCACCGGCGCGGCGACGTACCTGAACAATGCCCTGGGCACGCGCTTCGATTCGCAGACCGTGGCCCTGGTGATCGTTATCTGCAGCTATGCGCTGGGCATCCTCAACATCAAGCTGAACGCCTGGATCACCGGCACCTGCCTGCTGCTGGAGATTGCCGCATTGCTGGTGATCGTGTTCCTGGGTTTTGGCAATGCTTCGCAGCCGGCGAGCATCCTGCTGCAACCGCAGATCGTCGAAAATGGCGTATTGCACATGGCGCCCTGGGCCCTGGTGATCGGCGCGGTGGGCATCGGCCTGTTTTCCTACAACGGTTACGGCCCGGCGGTGCTGCTGGCCGAAGACATGAAATGCAAGGGGCAGGGCGTGCACAAGGCGGTGCTCTGGTCGCTGGTGCTGGTGGTGATCATCGAACTGGTGCCGTTGACCGCGCTATTGATCGGCGCGCCGTCCCTCAGCGCCATGCTCGAAAGTCCCGACCCCATCGGCTACCTGCTCACCAGCCACGGCAACGAAACCCTGTCGCGGGTGGTCAGCGCCGGGATCTTCCTCTCGGTGTTCAACGCCATCGTCGCCATCGTGATCCAGATCGGCCGGGTGGTGTTCTCCAGCGGTCGCGATGCTTTGTGGACGCCAGGCATCAATCGCCTGTTCACGCGGATTCATCCGCGCTGGGACTCGCCGTGGCTGGCCACGCTGTTCCTGGCCATTCCCTCGGCGGTGCTCAGTTTCAGCTCGAACCTGGCCGACCTGACCTCGTTCAGCGTGCTGCTGATCATGCTGGTGTACCTGATCGTCGCCCTCAGCGCGCTGATGAGCCGGGTGCTGCTGCGCGACCGCGCCCACCCGTACCGCATGCCGCTGTGGCCGTTGCCAGCGCTGCTGGCGGTGATCGGCGCCGGGTATCTGTTGTTCAACCTGTTCCTGGACGCTTCGCTCAGGGACATCATGGTGATCGTCGGCCTGCTGGCGCTGTCGGTGATCCTGTATGGCACCAACGGCCGGTTCAGCCCGGCGTTCCAGAAACTCTGAGGAGAAGTCATGCGCGCACGTCAATTGGGGATCAGCCTGGGCCTGGGTACTCCCGGCCCCTTCAATGCCATCACCGACGTTCCGGGGGTACGGGTGGGCCATAGCACCCTCAGGACCACGGTCGACGGCAAGCAGGTGCGTACCGGGGTGACCCTGATCCAGCCCCGCGAGGGGTTTGCCCGGCTGCAACCCTGTTTCGCCGGCTGCCATGTGCTCAACGGCAACGGCGATGCCACCGGCCTGGAGTGGATCCGCGAAGCGGGCCTGCTGACCACGCCGCTGGCCATCACCAACACCCACAGCGTCGGCGTGGTACGCGACGCACTGATCGCCGAGGAGCACGCAAGCCTGGCGGACCCCGCGGAATACTGGTGCATGCCGGTGGTGATGGAGACCTATGACGGCCTGCTCAACGATATCTGGGGCCAGCATGTCGGCCCGCAGCAGGTGCGCGAGGCGCTGGCCAATGCCGAGTCCGGGCCGGTGCGCGAGGGCGCGGTGGGCGGCGGCACCGGCATGATCTGCCATGAGTTCAAGGGCGGGATCGGCACGGCTTCGCGCCAGGTGCCGGGGGAGCAGGGCGGCTACACGGTCGGCGCGCTGGTGCAGGCCAACCATGGCAAGCGCGAGGAGCTGCGGGTCGATGGCTACCCGGTGGGGCGGCAACTGAGCGGCATCCCGTCGCCCTTCGCCCGGCGCGGTACGCCGGGCATGGGCTCGATCGTGGTGATCCTGGCCACTGACGCGCCTTTGTTGCCGCACCAGTGCCAGCGTCTGGCGCAGCGCGCGTCCATCGGTATCGCCCGAACCGGCGGCGGCACCGAGGACTCCAGCGGCGATATCTTCCTGGCCTTCGCCACCGGCAACCGCGACTTGCCGCCTTGCGCCTATGGGCGCCAGGGCGTGCCCTTCAGCACACCCCTGGCGATGCTCAACAACGACTACATCTCGGCCCTGTTCAGCGCCGCCGCCGAAGCGGTGGAGGAGGCCATCGTCAACGCCTTGCTGGCGGGCGAGCCGATGACCGCGGACAGTGGCGCGAGCGTTCCGGCGTTGACCGGGGAAACCTTGCTGCAAGCCATGAAACTAACTGGATGGAACAAACTTTAATGAACTAAAAACTGCGACGTAGTCGGCAAAACTATCTGTACTGTTATTTAATATTTAAATTCGAGATTGTCGGACAATTATCAACGGGTATTGAAGCTTAAAGAATATTTCGACTCACCAGTCATTGTTTTCGGGAGTTTGCTGGAACAGCGAAAATCAGGCGTCAAAAAGTAGTGGACGCCTGATTTCAAATTGTGTCAGGTTGCTTACGCCCGGATAGGGCGAGTGATAGGACGATCTCGCCAGGGATTGTCGCTATCGGACAAAAACTGTTCCATTGATTACAAGGAAGTGTGTTTATGTCGAAAGTTAAAGCGAAAGCTATTGTGACCGCCGAACAAGAACTCGTGCCCTTGGCCGCGGCAAGTTCGGCTTACAACCAGATCAATAGCTTCAGCCATCAGTATGACCGGGGTGGCAATCTGACGGTCAATGGCAAACCCTCCTACTCGGTCGATCAGGCAGCCACCCAGCTGCTGCGCGACGGTGCCGCGTACCAGGATCTCAACGGCAGCGGCAAGATCGAACTGACCTATACCTTCCTCACCTCGGCCTCCTCGAGCACCATGTACAAGCATGGCATCTCCGGGTTCAGCCAGTTCAGCGCCCAGCAGAAAGCCCAGGCCGCGCTGTCCATGCAATCCTGGGCCGACGTGGCCAATGTCACCTTCACCGAAAAGGCTTCCGGTGGTGACGGTCACATGACCTTCGGCAACTACAGCGGCGGCCAGGACGGCGCGGCGGCCTTTGCCTACCTGCCGGGCACCGGTGCTGGCTACGACGGTACGTCCTGGTACCTGATCAACAGCAGCTACACCCAGAACAAGACCCCCGATCTGAACAACTACGGCCGGCAGACGCTGACCCACGAGATCGGCCACACCCTGGGCCTGGCCCACCCTGGCGACTACAACGCCGGGAACGGCAACCCGACCTACAACGACGCGACCTATGGAGAGGATACGCGCGGCTACAGCATCATGAGCTACTGGAGCGAAAGCAACACCGACCAGAACTTCAGCAAGGCTGGCGTCGAAGCCTATTCGTCCGGCCCGCTGATGGACGATATCGCGGCGATCCAGAAGCTCTACGGGGCCAATACCTCCACCCGTACCGGCGACACCACCTACGGCTTCAACTCCAATACCGGTCGCGATTTCCTCAGCGCGACCTCGTCGGCGGACAAGCTGGTGTTCTCGGTATGGGACGCGGGCGGCAAGGACACCCTGGACTTCTCCGGTTTTACCCAAAACCAGAAGATCAACCTCAATGATGCCTCGTTCTCCGACGTTGGCGGCATGGTGGGCAACGTGTCCATCGCCAAGGGCGCGATCATCGAGAACGCCATCGGCGGTTCGGGCAGCGACCTGCTGATCGGCAACAAGGTGGCCAACGAGCTCAAGGGCGGTGCCGGCAACGACATCCTCTACGGTGCCGGCGGTGCGGACAAGCTCTGGGGTGGCGCGGGTGCCGATACCTTCGTCTTCGGCGCGAGCTCGGACTCCGCTCCGGGCGCGGCCGACCAGATCCTGGATTTTGTCAGCGGCCTGGACAAGATCGATCTGACCGGCATCACCAAGGGCGCTGGGCTGCACTTCGTGAACGCATTCACCGGTAACGCCGGCGACGCGATCCTCAGCACCTCGGCTGGCAACAGCACCTTGTCGGTGGACTTCTCCGGGCACGGCGTGGCGGACTTCCTGGTCAGCACCGTCGGCCAGGCGGCCTACACCGACATCGTCGCCTGAGTCATTGCGGTAAGGTAAAAGAAGGAGGGTGGCGCCCAGGCGTCGCCCTCTGACCTTGCATTGACAGGCGAACTGCCTGAGGCTGTGGCCCGGAGCAACCCCCTATGATTCGAACTGCCTTGATCGCTAAGGCCGGCGCGTACCTGATCGCGACGCTGATGATGTTTTATGGAGAGACAAGCATGGCAAGCAGCCTGAGATTGGCGGACCCCGCGGAACTGGCCGGGCACTGGCAACTGTCGCAGCCGGCGCAACCTGCCAACCACTGTGTCCTGGACCTCGAGCAGAACGGCACGCTGGGCGCCGGCGCCGAGTGTTTTTCCGCCTGGCTGGGCGATGCGGCCATTGGCTGGTTTCCCGAGCCGGACGGTATTGCCGTGACGGGCAAAGAGGGTTCGAAGATCATCTTTCTAAGTCGCCAGAAAGAAGGCTTATATCAAGGCACTTTGAAATCAGGCATCACGATTATATTGCAGCGCGCACCCTGAGTTATCGCGGCTGTATGCATCTTTAAATGTATCTGTATGGATAAGCGTATAAGGCAGCGCCATATACGCGATGTCCTTCGTTCGATTAAAGACAACTAAATAACTAGAACTCCGTTTCGTCTGACGGTAGAGTTCTTTCGCCTGTCCGCCGCAATAAATCCAATAATGTCCCGACTCAAGTACGGGCGGTTTATTTGTCCTGCGCCCCTGGCACGGGATATTACAGCTCAGGAAAGACCAATGAAGATGGCGAAGACCACTGCACCGCTGTTCAAGGCACTGGGCGATTACAAAGGCATTCTGATCAGCGTCGGGTGTTTCACCGCCCTGATCAACGTGCTGATGCTGGTCCCCTCGATCTACATGCTCCAGGTCTACGACCGGGTACTTTCCTCGCAGAACGAAACCACCCTGGCGATGCTGTCGCTGATGGTGGTCGGGTTCTTCGCGTTCATCGGCCTGCTGGAGGTGGTGCGCAGCTTCATCGTCATCCGCATCGGCAGCCAGCTGGAGCGGCGTTTCAACCTGCGGGTCTACCAGGCGGCGTTCGAGCGCAACCTGTTTCGCGGCGAAGGCCACGCCGGGCAGTCCCTGGGCGACCTGACCCATATCCGCCAGTTCGTCACCGGTCCTGCGCTGTTCGCGTTCTTCGACGCGCCCTGGTTCCCCATCTACCTGTTCGTGATCTTCCTGTTCAATACCTGGCTGGGGGTGTTCGCCACCGCGGGCGCGGTCTTGCTGATCGCCCTGGCGTACCTCAATGAGGCCATGACCAAGAAGCCTCTGGGCGAGGCCAGCGGTTATTCGCAGAAGTCCACGCAACTGGCCACCAGCCATCTGCACAACGCCGAGACCATCCAGGCCATGGGCATGCTCGGCGCGCTGCGCAAGCGCTGGTTCGAGGTGCATTCGCGCTTTCTCGGCCTGCAGAACCAGGCCAGCGACACCGGCGCGGTCATCAGCTCGCTGAGCAAGACCCTGCGCCTGTGCCTGCAATCGCTGGTGCTGGGCCTGGGCGCCTTGCTGGTGATCAAGGGCGACATGACCGCCGGGATGATGATCGCCGGCTCGATCCTGATGGGCCGGGTGCTGAGCCCGATCGACCAGTTGATCGCCGTGTGGAAGCAGTGGAGTTCCGCCAAGCTGGCCTACCAGCGCCTGGACTCGCTGCTGCAGGCCTTCCCGCCGAGCGACACGGCGATGTCGCTGCCGGCGCCCAAGGGCCAGGTGAGCTTCGAGCAGGTCAGCGCCGGCCCGCCGGGCAAGCGCATGGCGACCTTGCAGCAAGTCAGTTTCAACCTCGGCGCGGGGGAGGTGCTGGGGGTGCTCGGCGCTTCCGGCTCCGGCAAATCCACCCTGGCCCGGGTGCTGGTGGGCGTATGGCCGACCCTGGCCGGCACCGTGCGCCTGGACGGCGCCGATATCCATCGCTGGAACCGCAACGAACTGGGGCCTCACATCGGTTATCTGCCCCAGGACATCGAGCTGTTTTCCGGGAGCATCGCCGAGAACATCGCGCGCTTTCAGGAGGCCGACCCGCAGCAGGTGGTACAGGCTGCGCAACAGGCTGGCGTGCACGAACTGATCCTGCGCCTGCCCCAGGGCTACGACACCCTGCTGGGCGATGACGGCAGCGGCCTGTCCGGCGGCCAGAAGCAGCGCGTGGCCCTGGCCCGGGCACTGTATGGCCAGCCGCGGCTGGTGGTGCTCGACGAGCCGAACTCCAACCTCGACACCGTGGGCGAAAGCGCCCTGGCGTCGGCCATCGCGCAAATGAAGGTCCAGGGCACCAGCGTGATCCTGGTCACCCATCGTTCCTCGGCGCTGGCCCAGGCCGACAAGCTGCTGGTGCTCAACGAAGGGCGCCTGCAGGCCTTCGGCCCGAGCCAGGAAGTGCTCAAGGCGCTGTCCAGTGGTGCCCAGGCCCAGGCGCAAAACCAAAACCAGGCCCAAAACCAGGAACAGCAGCAGCGGGAAAAAACCTCGGCCCCGACGGCCCCGGTCGGCTTGAGCATGAGCCGCCAGTATCAGGCCCCGACACGGAACCCAGGCGCATGAGCAAGGACAGCGAAATGATGATCGAACAAGGTTACGCGCCGGAGCGTCCCGAGCGCGATGCGCGGTTTTTCGCGCGCATGGGCTGGGTGCTGGCGCTGGCCGGCGCCGGCAGCTTTTTTCTCTGGGCGGCCCTGGCGCCGCTGGACCAGGGCATCCCGGTGCAAGGCACGGTGGTGGTCTCGGGCAAGCGCAAGGCCGTGCAATCCATGAGCGGCGGGGTGGTCAGCCGGATCCTGGTGCGCGAAGGCGAGGCGGTGAAGCAGGGCCAGCCGCTGTTCCGCCTGGACCAGACCCAGGTCGAAGCCGATGTGCAGTCGCTGCAGGCGCAGTACCGCATGGCCTGGGCCAGCCTGGCGCGCTGGCAGAGCGAGCGCGACAACCTCAAGCAGGTGAATTTCCCCGAGGCCCTGAGCGCCGATCCCGATCCACGCCTGGCCCTGGTGCTGGAAGGCCAGCGGCAACTGTTCAGCAGCCGCCGCGAAGCCTTCGCCCGCGAGCAGGCCGGGATCCGCGCCAATATCGAAGGCGCCACCGCGCAACTGGCCGGGATGCGCCGCGCGCGTACCGACCTCAACAACCAGGCCGAGTCCCTGCGCCAGCAGCTGGCCAACCTGCAACCCCTGGCGGATAACGGCTACATCCCGCGCAATCGCCTGATGGAATACCAGCGCCAGCTGTCCCAGGTGCAGCAGGAACTGGCGCAGAACACCGGCGAAAGCGGGCGGGTGGAGCAGGGCATTCTCGAGTCGCGGCTCAAGTTGCAGCAGCACAGCGAGGAATATCAGAAGGAAGTGCGCAGCCAGTTGGCCGAAGCCCAGCTGAAAAGCCTGACCCTGGAACAGCAACTGACCTCGGCCGGTTTCGACCTGCAGCACAGCGAAATCCTCGCCCCGGCCGACGGCATCGCGGTCAACCTCGGGGTGCACACCGAAGGCGCCGTGGTGCGCCCCGGGGAAAACCTGTTGGAGATCGTGCCCCAGGGCACTCGCCTGGAAGTGGAAGGGCACCTGCCGGTGAACCTGATCGACAAGGTCGGCAGCCACCTGCCGGTGGACATCCTGTTCACCGCCTTCAATCAAAGCCGCACGCCGCGGGTGTCCGGCGAGGTCAGCCTGATCTCCGCCGACCAGATGGTCGATGAAAAGACCGGCGTGCCGTACTACGTGCTGCGCAGCAGCGTCAGCGACCAGGCCATGGAAAAACTCAATGGCCTGGTGATCAAGCCGGGCATGCCGGCGGAGATGTTCGTCCGCACCGGCGAGCGCTCGCTGCTCAACTATCTGTTCAAACCCCTGCTCGACCGGGCGGGTTCCGCATTGACCGAGGAATAAGGATGTTCCGTCGCATGAGTCAGTTTTCCATCTTCGGAGCCACAGTTGCTTTACTGGTATGCACCCACGCCCAGGCCATGGGGCCGTTCCAGGTCTACGAACAGGCCCTGCGCAACGACCCGGTATTCCTCGGTGCGATCAAGGAGCGCGATGCCGGCCTGGAGAACCGCATCATCGGCCGCGCCGGGCTGTTGCCGAAACTCAACTACAGCTACAACAAGGGCCGCAACGACTCCCAGGCCACCGTGCCCGACGGCCGCGGCGGCACCAGCCACGATAACCGCAACTACGACAGCTACGGCTCCACCTTCACCCTGCAACAGCCACTGATCGACTACGAGGCCTATGCCTCCTACCGCAAGGGTGTGGCCCAGGCGCTGTTCGCCGACGAGAACTTTCGTGGCAAGAGCCAGGAGCTGCTGGTACGGGTGCTGACCTACTACACCCAGGCGCTGTTTGCCCAGGACCAGATCGAGATCGCCCAGGCCAAGAAGAAGGCCTTCGAGCAGCAGTTCCAGCAGAACGAGCACATGTTTCGCCAGGGTGAGGGCACCCGCACCGACATCCTCGAAGCGGAGTCGCGCTATGAATTGGCCACCGCCGAGGAGATCGAGGCCCGCGACGAGCAGGACGCGGCGCTGCGCGAACTGGGCGCGCTGATC
Source organism: Pseudomonas sp. NFPP07 (assembly GCF_900115645.1). Classification (NCBI taxonomy): domain Bacteria; kingdom Pseudomonadati; phylum Pseudomonadota; class Gammaproteobacteria; order Pseudomonadales; family Pseudomonadaceae; genus Pseudomonas; species Pseudomonas sp. NFPP07. The sequence continues at coordinate 148,079 of NZ_FOXG01000008.1, read as the reverse complement.
GGCGTGCCGACCGTGGACATCCGCGAACTCGACCCGCTGCGCGAGCGCTTCGAGTCCTTCACCCTGTCGCCGGCCAACTACGACGCCTGGCATGAACTGGCGATCAGCAACAACCCGAACCTGGCCTCCCAGCGCCAGGCCGTGGAAGTGGCGCGTTACGAGATAGAGCGCAACCGCGCCGGCCATCTGCCGCGGCTCAGCGCCTATGCCACCTCGCGCCGGGTCGAGTCGGAAAGCGGCAACACCTACAACCAGCGCTACGACACCAACACCATCGGCATCGAAATCAGCATGCCGCTGTACGCCGGTGGCGGTGTCTCGGCGGCCACCCGCCAGGCCAGCCGCACGATGGAGCAGGCCGAGTACGAACTGGATTCGCAGACCCGCACCACCCTGATCGAGCTGCGGCGCCAGTTCAGCGCCTGTCTGTCCGGGGTCAGCAAGCTGCGCGCTTATCAGAAAGCGCTGACCTCGGCCGAGGCCCTGGTGGTCTCGACCAAGCAGAGCATCCTCGGCGGCGAACGGGTCAACCTCGACGCGCTGAACGCCGAGCAACAGCTGTACACCACGCGCCGCGACCTGGCGCAGGCCCGTTACGACTATCTGATGGCCTGGACCAAGTTGCACTACTACGCAGGCACCCTGCGTGAAGACGACCTGGCCCGGGTCGACGAAGCCTTCAGGCCCGGCTCATGAACTGACAAACAAGGCGGCCGCGGGCGGCCCGACCTGACATTTTCGACAAAAACAAAAAACGAGAAGTCATCACATGGATAGACGTTTTTATCAGCTCAAGGCGCTGAGTCGCCGCTCGTTGCTCGCCTGTTCCACGCTGTCGGCGGTGGCACTGCCCGGCTTGGTCCAGGCGCAGTACCAGGAAACCGGCCAGTTGGGGGTGCCGGCCAGCTGGCAATCGGCCGAGTACACCCAGGACTGGGGCCTGGAACGCATGCGCGCCAGTTCCGCCTATGCCGCCGGCATCACCGGCAGCGGGGTGAAGATCGGCGCCCTCGACTCGGGCTTCGACGCCAGCCATGGCGAAGCCTCGCCGGAGCGCTTCCACGGGGTCACCGCCAGCGGCAGCTACGTCGACGGCACGCCGTTCAGCGTCTCCGGGGTGCTCAACGGCAACAACGACAGCCATGGCACCCATGTCACCGGCACCATGGGCGCGGCCCGCGACGGCGTTGGCATGCACGGCGTGGCCTTCAATGCCCAGGTCTACGTGGGCAACACCAACAAGAACGACAGTTTCCTGTTCGGCCCGACCCCGGACCCGCAGTATTTCAAGGCGGTGTACGGCGCCCTGGCGGATGCCGGGGTGCGCGCCATCAACAACAGTTGGGGCAGCCAGCCGCCGGGTGTCAGCTACCAGACCCTGGGCGATTTGCACGTCGCCTATGCCCAGCACTATGGCCAGGGCACCTGGCTGGACGCGGCCGCCGAGGTCTCGCGCCAGGGTGTGGTCAACGTGTTCAGCGCCGGCAACAGCGGTTACGCCAACGCCAGCGTGCGCGCGGCGCTGCCGTACTTCCAGCCGGAGCTGGAAGGCCACTGGCTGGCGGTGTCCGGCCTGGATGCGAACAACCAGCAGCGCTACAACCAGTGCGGCATCGCCAAGTACTGGTGCGTGGCCGCGCCCGGGCGGCTGATCTCCAGCACCGTGCCCGGCGGCGGTTACGCCACCAAGTCCGGCACCTCGATGGCCGCGCCCCACGCCACGGGCGCGCTGGCCCTGGTGATGGAGCGTTATCCCTACCTGAATAACCAGCAGGCCCTGGAGGTGCTGCTGACCACCGCCACCCAGCTGGACGGTTCGATCACCGAGGCGCCCACCAGCCTGGTCGGCTGGGGCGTGCCCAACCTGGAGCGGGCCATGCACGGCCCCGGGCAGTTGCTGGGGGCGTTCAATGCCAACCTGGGGGCCGGGCAGGGCGATGTCTGGAGTAACGACATCTCGGACAAGGCGCTGCTGCAGCGCCAGGGCGAAGACGCCGCCGAGCACGCGGCCTGGCAACAGACCCTGAAGGACAAGGGCTGGGAAAACGGCCTGGGCGCCGGCGCCAGCCAGCAGGACAAGACCGACTACGCCATCGGCATGGCCCGCGACGCGGCCGCCGCGCAGCGGGTGTACGAGGGCAGCCTGATCAAGTCCGGCGCCGGCTGGCTGGTGCTCAGCGGCAACAACAGCTATCGCGGTGCGACCACGGTCAATGGCGGCTTGCTGACAGTCAATGGCTCACTGGCCTCCAGTGTCACGGTCAATGACGGCGGCACCCTCGGCGGTTCCGGACGGATCGGCGCGCTGCTGGCCAACAGCGGCGCCACCGTGGCGCCGGGCAACTCCATCGGCACCTTGCAGGTGGCGGGGGACGTGACCTTCCAGCCGGGCTCGACCTATGCCGTGGAGCTGTCGCCCACCAGCAGCGACCGCATCGTCGCTGGCGGCAAGGCCACCCTCAACGGCGCCGGGGTCACCCTGGCCCTGGAAAACAGCCCGCAGCTGCTCAGCCTGCAACAGACGCAAAGCCTGATCGGCAGCCAGTACCAGATCCTCCAGGCGGCGAACGGCATCGACGGCCGCTTCGGCTCGGTGGAGCCGAACTACCTGTTCCTCGGCGGCAGCCTCGATTATTCGGCCAGCGGCGTACAGCTGAGCATCGGGCGTAACGCCACCTCGTTCGCCAGTGTCGGCCTGACCCCGAACCAGCGCTCGGTGGCCGCCGCCGCCGAGCAACTGGGGGCCGGTAACCCGGTGTATGAAAGCCTGCTGCGCTCGCCGAGCGCCGGCGTGGCGCAACAGGCGTTCCAGCAGCTGTCCGGGGAAATCTACCCGGCGTTGGGCTCGATGCTGCTCAACGACAGCCGTCAGCTGCGCGATGCGGTCGGCGAGCGTCTGCAGGTCCCGGGCGCGGTGGTGCAGAGCGAGGGCAACCTCTGGCTCAAGGTGCTGGGCGCCTGGGGCAAGAACGACGGCAGCCACGACACCGAGGGCTACAACACGTCCATCGGCGGGTTGCTGCTGGGGGCCGATGGCGCGCTCAGCGACAGCACGCGCCTGGGCGCCTTCGCCGGCTACAGCGACAGCTCCCTGAGCATGGGCGGCGGCACTCATTCCAAGGCCTCAGTGGACAGCTATCACCTGGGCACCTACCTCGGCCACGAGCTGGGCGCCTGGCGCCTGAGCGCGGGCGCGGCGCACAGCTGGCATCGCGCCGACGTCAAGCGCGACCTGCAGTTCGGCGAAGTCAGCGGCAAGCAGAAAGCCAAGGTCGATGCCCGCACCAGCCAGGTCTTCGGCGAGGCGGCTTATCGCCTCGACCTGCCGGCGCTGGCCCTGGAGCCGTTCGCCAACCTGGCCTACGTGCACCTGCACCGCGACAGCTTCAGCGAGAAGGGCGACGCCGCGGCGTTGAAAGGCGGCAGCGACAGCCGTGAAGCCGCACTCAGCACCCTCGGCCTGCGCGCCCTGAAAAGCCTCGAGCTGTCCGGGCAAACCCGCCTGGACCTTTCCGGCTCCCTGGGCTGGCAGCACAACCTGAGCAACACCCGGGCCGAGGAACACCTGGCCTTTGCGTCCGGCGGCACGCCGTTCAGCGTTGAAAGCACCTCGCTGCCGCGCAATGCCGCGCTGGTCGGCGCCCATGCCAGCCTGGCGCTGAGCCGCGACCTGCGCCTGAGCCTGGATTACAACGGCCAACTGGCCAGCCGCGAGAAGAACCACGGGGCAGGGCTGAGCCTGAACTGGCAGTTCTGACCCGGCTCCCGAGACCGCCGTGCTGACGCGAGGTCGCGTCGGCACGACAGCCGCTATCGGCACAGCACGGCTCGCCGTTGACGGGCCGGCTGTTCGGTAAAACCAGCCGCGCCGGGTCTGGCGCGGTGTTTCTAGCAAGGCAACTTTTTCTAGTAAGGCAACTATTTCTAGTAAGGCAACTAAGGAAGGTACCGATGAAATACAGATTTACGGGGGCTGCTCCGGCGGCCAACAGCCTGGTGCGCGCCTCCTGCGGCGCTTTGATCTGTGGCCTGGCCGTGGCGGGTAACGCCCAGGCCGCGCCTTATGTCGAAAGCGGCCAGCCGGGCGATCCCGGCAGTTGGCGCAGTGCCGAGTTCAACGCCGAATGGGGCCTGGGGGCGATCCATGCCGAGCAGGCGTATGCCGCCGGCTATACCGGCAAGGGCGTCAAGCTGGGGATCTTCGACCAGCCGGTGTATGCCCAGCACCCGGAATTCAGCGGCAGCAACAAGGTGATCACCCTGGTCACCAGCGGCATCCGCGAATACACCGACCCTTACATTCCGGTCAAAGCCGGCGATGCCTTCCGTTATGACGGCACGCCCTCGGTGGGCTCCGACGGCAAGCTCGGCTCCCACGGCACCCACGTCGGCGGGATCGCCGCCGGCAGCCGCGACGGCGGGCCGATGCATGGCGTGGCCTTCGACGCGCAGATCATCAGCGCCGAAAACGGCGACCCGGGCCCCGAGGACGGGATCATTCTCGGCAACGACGGCGCAGTCTACCGGGCCGGCTGGGATGCCCTGGTGAACAGCGGCGCGCGGATCATCAACAACAGCTGGGGCATCGGCATCACCGACCGCTTCGACCAGGGCGGTCGCGACCCGGCCTTTCCGCATTTCACCGTGCAGGACGCGCAGTTGCAGTTCGACCAGATCCAGCCGCTGCTGGGCACCCGCCAGGGTGGCGCCTACAGCGGGGCGATCGACGCCGCTCGCAGCGGCGTGCTGACCATCTTCGCCGCCGGTAACGACTACAACCTGAACAACCCGGACGCCATCGCCGGCCTGGCCTATTTCGTGCCGGAAATCGCGCCGAACTGGATGACGGTAGCGGCCTTGCAGGTGAACCCGGATACCGCCAGCCCCAATCCCTACACCCTCAGTACCTTTTCCTCGCGCTGCGGCTACACCGCGAGCTTCTGCGTCTCGGCGCCGGGTACACGGGTCTACAGTGCGGTGATCGGCGGCACCAACCTCGACGACATGACCATCGGCTACGCCAACAAGAGCGGCACCTCGATGGCCGCGCCCCATGTGGCGGGCGCGGCGGCGGTGCTGATGGAGCGCTTTCCCTACATGAGCGCTTCGCAGATCGCCACGGTGCTCAGGACCACCGCCACCGACATGGGCGATCCGGGCATCGACGCGCTGTACGGCTGGGGCATGATCAACCTGCAAAAGGGCATTGACGGTCCGGGCATGTTCGTCACCGAGGCGGACATTCCCCAGGAGTTCCGTGTCGAAGGCGCCTACGGCTCCGGCCAGTTCGTGGTCGACCTGCCCGGCATCGGCGCCGTGGTGGATGCCGGCAAACCCACCGAGCGCCTGTGCACTGGCCTGTCTTGCGGGCTGGATGTCTGGCGCAACGACATTTCCGGACACGGTGGCCTGACCAAGCAGGGCATCGGCACCCTGGTGCTGACCGGCAACAACAGCTACAGCGGCCCGACCCTGGTCAATCAGGGACGCCTGGCCATCAACGGTTCGCTGGCCTCGGCGGTGACGGTCAATGACAGCGGCATTCTCGGCGGCAACGGGCGCATCGCCGCGCTGACCGCCAACCGCGGCGGTACCGTGGCGCCGGGCAACTCGATCGGCACCTTGCAGGTGGCGGGCGACGTGACCCTGCAACCGGGTTCGACCTACGCGGTGGAGCTGTCGCCGACCAGCAGCGACCAGATAGTCGCTGGCGGCAAGGCCACCGTCGAAGGGGCCAACGTGACCCTGGCCCTGGAGAACAGCCCGACTCTGCTCAGTGCCCGCGAGGCGCAAAGCCTGCTCGGCCGGCAATACAACATCCTGCAGGCGGCCGGTGGCATCGAAGGCCGTTTCGGTTCGGTGGCGCCGAACTACCTGTTCATAGGTGGCAGCCTCGATTACTCGGCCACCGGCGTGCAGTTGCAGGTCGCGCGTAACGCCACGTCCTTCAGCGACGTCGGCCTGACCCCGAACCAGCGTTCCGTGGCGGCCGCCGCCGAGCGACTGGGGGCGGGCAATCCGGTGTACGAAAGCCTGCTGCTGTCGGAGAACGCCGCCAGCGCGCAACAGGCCTTCCAGCAACTGACCGGGGAGATCCATCCGGCCATCGGCACGCTGCTGATCAACGACAGCCGCCAGCTGCGCGATGCGGTGGGCGACCGTCTGCGTCAGGACGGCCTGCTCGATTCGACGGCGCCCGCGGCCAGCGACAACAACGTATGGTTCAAGGTGCTGGGGGCCTGGGGCAAGGCCGATGGCGGTTATGACCATGCCAACTACACCACTTCGATCGGCGGCCTGCTCGCCGGGGTCGATGGCTTGATCGCCGAAGACACCCGTCTCGGCCTGTTCACCGGCTACAGCGACAGTTCCCTGAGCATGGGCGACGGCACCCATTCCTCGGCCTCGGTGGACAGCTATCACCTGGGTGCCTACCTGGGCCATCAGCTGGATGCCGTGCGCCTGAGCGTCGGCGGTTCCTACAGCTGGCATCGCATCGATGTGAAGCGCGACCTGCAATACGGCGAGTTCTCCGACCGGCAGAAGGTCAAGCGCGACGCCCAGACCGCCCAGTTGTTCACTGAAGCAGCATGGCAAGTGGCGCTGCCGGGTGTGGCGCTGGAGCCCTTCGTCAACCTGGCCTACGTGCATGTGGGCAGCGACAGCTTCCGCGAAAAAGGCGGGGCCACCGCCCTGCGTAGTGGCGATGACAACCGCGACGCGGTGCTCTCGACCCTCGGCCTGCGGGCCAGCAAACGCTTCGCCCTGTCCGATGCCCGACAGCTGGAACTGGCCGGCACCCTCGGCTGGCAGCACAACCTGAGCGACACCAATTCGGACCAGCACCTGGCTTTTGCCAATGGTGGTTCGTTCAACATACAGAGCGTTGCGCTGGACCGTAACGCCGCTGTGGTCGGGGCGCGCGCCGGCCTGTTGCTGGGGCGCGATACCCGGGTAAACCTGGACTACAACGGCCTGCTGGGTTCTCGGGACAAGAGTCACGGGGTCGGCCTGACCCTGGACTGGCAGTTCTGAGGCCTGCGGGCCAATGACCATAAGAGTGAGACACAACATGGGTGTATTCGATTACCGGAATTTCAAGGGCGAGGCGGGCAAGGCGCTGTACAGCGATGCCCTGGCGTTGACGCTCTACGCCTACACGCCCACCGGGCAGCCGCTGGCGTCGGGCTGGACGGCGATTGGTGCCGAGCGGCTGGGGTATCAGGGCAAGGTCGGGCCCCAGGGCACCTTCTTCGGCGAGCAGCCAGGCTTCACCAGCGCCGAAGTGGAAGTGCTGGGGCGTTATGACGAGGCCGGCAAGCTGCTGTCGATCGGCATCGCCTTTCGCGGCACTGGCGGCCTGGGTTTGGGCGATACCCTGGGCGACATCAAGAACAACCTGCTGGCGGCGCTCGGGCCGGTGGGTTACGCGGCGAACTACAGCAAGAATGCCTTCGACAAGCTGTTCGCCAGTGTCGCCGAGTTCGCCAAGGCCCAGGGCCTGAGCGGCCAGGATGTACTGGTCAGCGGCCACAGCCTGGGCGGCCTGGGGGTCAACAGCCTGGCCGAGCTGAGCGGCGAGCACTGGGGCGGTTTCTACGCCGACGCCCGCTATGTGGCGTTCGCCTCGCCGACCCAGGGCCCGGGGGACAAGGTGCTGAACATCGGCTACGAAAACGATCCGGTGTTCAGGGTGCTCGACGGCACCACCTTCAACGCTTCGTCCCTGGGCAGCCACGACAAGGTCCAGGCGTCGGCGACCAACAACATCGTCAACTTCAACGAGCACTACGCGTCGACCCTGGAGAACCTGCTGCCGCAGAGCATCCTCAACCCGCTGTCGTGGAAGGCCCACGGTTCCGCGGGTTACGCCGATGGCTTGAACCGGGTGGTGGATTCGGCGTTCTACGACCTGACCAGCAAGGACTCGACCCTGATCGTTTCCACTTTGTCCGAGGCCAGTCGGGGCAAGACCTGGGTCGAGGACCTCAACCGCAACGCCGAACCGCACAAGGGCAGCACCTTTATCTTCGGCACCGACGGCAGCGACCTGCTCAAGGGCGGGCGCGGCAACGACTTCATCGAGGGCCGCGACGGCAACGACACCTTCCGCGACGACGGTGGCTACAACATCCTGCTGGGCGGCAAGGGGCATAACGTCTTCGACCTGCAGCAGTCGCTGGGCAAGTTCAGCGTGGTCAACGATGGTGACGGCACCCTGTACGTGCGCGATGCCTACGGCGGCATCAGCATGACCCGCGATATCGGCGCGCTGGTGAGCAAGGAGCCGGGTTTCGCCTGGGGCCTGTTCAGCAAGGAAGTGACCCACAGCGTGACCGACCAGGGCCTGCTGGCCGGCAACCAGCTGACCCACTACAACCACTCGCTCAATGGCGACGCCTACGGCAATGCGCTGGTGGCCAGCGTCGACGGCGACTGGCTGTTCGGTCACGGCGGCGACGATGTGCTGCGCAGCGACAAGAGCGACGTGACCTTTGTCGGCGGCGCCGGCAACGACGTCATGTACTCCAGCGGCGGCGGGGCCAACACCTTCCTGTTCAGCGGCGCCTTCGGCTTCGACGCGATCCATGGCTACCAGGGCAGCGACAAGCTGGTGTTCATGGGCGTGGCGGGCGCGGGGCAGGGCTACGACTACACGCAGCACCTGTCACAGAGCGGCCAGGACACCTTGCTCAGCGTCGGCGACTACGCCGTCACGCTGGTCGGGGTCGCGCCGGACAGCCTTTCCGCAGGGGGGATCGTCTTCGCCTAGATAAAAAACGCAAGGAGGCATTGCACTAAGGGCGGGGCGCCTGTTGAGGGCGTCCCGTCCGCGTGAGCTATCTCGAATAAAGTTCAACAACAAAGAGAGGCAATACCATGGGTGTGTATGACTACAAAAACCTCGGCACAGAAGATTCAAAGGCGCTGTTTTCCGATGCGCTGGCGATCACGCTGTATTCCTACCACAACCTCGACAACGGTTTTTCCGCCGGCTATCAGCAGTACGGTTTCGGCCTCGGCCTGCCGGCGACCCTGGTCATGGGGCTGATCGGCAGCAGCGACTCGCAAGGGGTGATTCCGGGCGTGCCGTGGAACCCCGACTCGGAGAAAGCCGCGCTGGAGGCGGTGCAAAAGGCCGGCTGGACGCCGATCGGCGCTGCCCAGCTGGGCTACGACGGCAAGACCGACTTCAGGGGCACCTACTACGGGGAAAAGGCCGGCTACACCACGGCCCAGGCCGAAGTCCTCGGCAAGTACGACGACCAGGGCCACCTGACTTCCATCGGCATTGCCTTTCGCGGCACCAGCGGGCCCCGTGAATCGGTGATCGGCGACTCCATCGGCGATGTGATCAACGACCTGATGGCGGCGTTCGGTCCCAAGGACTATGCCAAGAACTACGCCGGCGAAGCCTTCGGCAAGCTGCTCGCCGATGTCGCGGCCTTCGCCCAGGCCAACGGCCTGACGGGCAAGGACATCCTGGTCAGCGGCCACAGCCTCGGCGGCCTGGCGGTCAACAGCCTGGCGGACCTGAGCGGCGATCACTGGTCGGGGTTCTACCAGGATGCCAGCTACGTCGCCTACGCCTCGCCGACCCAGAGCGCGGGGGACAAGGTGCTGAATATCGGCTACGAAAACGACCCGGTGTTCCGTGCCCTCGACGGCTCTTCGTTCAACCTGGCATCCCTCGGCGTGCATGACACGGCGCAGGAGTCGGCGACCAACAACATCGTCAGTTTCAACGACCATTACGCCTCGGCGGCCTGGAACCTGCTGCCGTTCTCCATCCTGAATGTCCCGACCTGGCTGTCGCACCTGCCCACCGGCTACGGCGACGGCATGACACGGATCCTCGAGTCGAAGTTCTACGACCTGACGAGCAAGGACTCGACCATCATCGTCGCCAACCTGTCGGACCCGGCGCGAGCCACCACCTGGGTCCAGGACCTCAACCGCAATGCCGAAACCCACAAGGGCAGCACCTTTATCATCGGCACCGACAGCAACGACCTGATCCAGGGCGGCCAGGGTAACGACTACCTGGAAGGCCGCGCCGGCAACGACACCTTCCGCGACGCCGGCGGCTACAACATCCTGCTGGGCGGGCAGGGCCACAACACCCTGGACCTGCAGCAGTCGGTGAAGAACTTCAGCTTCGCCAACGACGGCGCCGGCACCCTGTATGTGCGCGATGCCAATGGCGGCATCAGCATCACCCGCGATATCGGCGCGATCACCAGCAAGGAACCGGGGTTCCTCTGGGGCCTGTTCAAGGACGATGTGACCCACAGCGTCACCGACAAGGGCCTGCTGGCGGGGAGCAACCTGACCCAGTACGCCGCTTCGGTGAAGGGCGACGCTGCGGCCAATACCCTGACCGCCCACGCCGGCGGCGACTGGCTGTTCGGCCTGGACGGCGATGACCACCTGATCGGCGGCCAGGGTAACGATGTGCTGGTCGGTGGCGCGGGCAACGACCTGCTGCAGGCGGGCGGGGGCAGCAATACCTTGCTGTTCAGCGGCAACTTCGGCCAGGACCGGGTGCTGGGTTACCAGAGCAGCGACAAACTGGTGTTCCTCGGCGTTGCAGGCGTGGTCGCCAACGACGACTTCCGCGCCCACGCCAGCACCGTGGGCAACGATACCCTGCTGACCTTCGGCGGCGACTCGGTGACCCTGGTTGGTGTGAGCCTGGACAGCCTCAACGGCGCGAGCATTACCATCGCCTGAAGCCTGACCGCGCGGGGTGGCGATTTTTGCCTCGCGCGGTCACGGGTTTGCCTTTGTGTGTCCCTCGACCGCACTTCTTTCGCCAGAACCAAGGGTATTTGCCCAAAGGGTGACCCGCCAGCCTGGAAGTGACTCCAATACCTGCCCCCTGTGACACAGCGCTCGATAAAACATCGGCCTGTCGCCAGGCGGGTGGATGCCGCGTGCGCGCTCCGGGCCATTAAAGTCCGCGGGGGCTTGCGCGTTATCAAGGCAGGCAGTCGCTGCCGAGGCTCATTCAATGGCAACAGTGAACAGCAGGAGAAACACAAGGTGAGTGATAACCAGAGGTATGGCATCGGTTTGGCGCTGGTCCTGATGGCGGGCAGCGCAATGGCCGAGGACTTGCCTCAGCAGTCGATCCTCAAGCGCTACGGCGTGACCCCGGACCAGCTACCGGCCGCCGCGCAGGCCACCGAAAAAGCAGTGCAGCCCGAACCGGGCAGCCGCTTTCATATCGACGCGGAGCGGCCTTGGGCGAGCGTGACCTTGGGGGAGGGTAAAAAGCCTGAAACCACCGGCAATATCAGCATCGATAATGCGGCGGCCCGGGAGTTCGAGCGGTGTCAGCGGGTGCGTGGCGAACTGCAGAAGCGCGGGGAACAGCACTACATTTCCTGCGATAACAGCGTGCCGGGGCAGAATTCGGCACCCTGGTCGCCCTGAGGGCGACCGGGTTCGATCGGTCAGTCCTCTTGGCGGACGGTGGCGACATCGGCCGCCTTGATGCGGATTTTCTTGCCGGCGATGTCTTCGAATTCGTAGAACCCGTCGGCGGTCTTGGCGTTAGGCATGTCCTTGGTCAGGTATTGCGTGCCGTTCTGCAGCGTCACCACGGTTGGCGAGGCACAGCCGCCCAGTGCCAGGAAGGCTGCAACGGCCAACGGCAGGCCCAGGTATTTGACGTTCATAGACAAACCTCTCTTCATGAATCCCGTGAGTCCACCATGATTGGCGGCTCGCGACTATATGGCTATCCGCCCTTGGTGTGATTAACCGCAAGAAAGTTCTGCGGCCCCGTAAAAAAACCTGTAACGCCACTTATCCAATAGTGTTTGCCAGGGCAGGTCGGCAGCTGTTATCTGTATGCATAACCAGTATCAACCTCTTTGCGGCGCGCTTGTCCTGTGACTTCCAACCCTCTGGAAAACCCTCTTTATTACCTGCACAACTTTCAGCAGGTGCTGGCGTGGCTCAAGCTGCGCTACGCCGATGTGCTGTCACCCGAAGAGCGTAGCTTCATCGACGACTTCTCGGCGCTGGCCCAGCCATCCCAGGCCCTGCTGGTGCGCATGATCATGCGCAAAGGCTGCCATTTTCGCACGTCCCGGCTGGTCTATGAAGAAATCGGCGATACTCGCGCGGCCGTCGCGCCGCTGGTGCGCCTGGGCTGGGTCGACGAGCAGGCGCCGCTGACCCTGGAAGAACTGTTCAACCTGTTGCAGAAGGCGGAGATCCTCCAGGTTTTTCGCGCGCAAATCGAACAGCCGAAGGCTCGCAAGTCCGACTGGCTGGCCGACTTGGCGCCGTTGTTCGACGAGCCGCGGAGCCTGGGCCAGTGGTGCCCCGGGCTGGAAGACGGGGTATGCAGCCTGACGGTCATGGCGCTGTGCGACCGCCTGCGCCTGATGTTCTTCGGCAACCTGCACCAGGACTGGTCGGAGTTCGTGCTGGCCGACCTGGGCATCTTCACCTACGAAAAGGTCGAGTTTCGCGACGACGCCCGGGCGCTGCGCAGCCGCGCCGACGTCGAGGGTTTCCTGTACCTGGAGGACTGTCGGCAGCATTTTGAAAGCGGCGCGGCGCTGGAGGAGGTGCTGGCGAGCATCCAGGCGTTCGCCAGCGACAATCCCTGGTTGCAGCGGCGCCGGGCCAAGCTGCTGTTCCTGCTGGGGCAGCACTGCGAGCGGCTAGCCGAATGGCCGCTGGCGGCCGCCATCTACCAGGCCTGTGCCGATCCCGGGGCGAGAGCGCGGCTGATCCGCGTCTTCGAGCGCAGTGGCGATTACCCGCAGGCGCTGGCCCTGGCCGAGGCGGCGGTGCTGGCTCCGCACAACGCGGCCGAGCAGCAGCAACTGCTGCGCCTGCTGCCCAGGTTGCGGCGCAAGCTGGGCGGCCCGGCCACGCCGCGTGGCGGCACCCAGCCGACGCTGCGCCTGGACCTCAGCCTGCCGCGGGTCGATCCGGCGCTGTCGGTGGAGTTCCATGTGCAGGCCCATCTCCACGAGGAGCAGGCGCCGGTGCATTACGTGGAGAACAGCCTGATCAATTCGCTGTTCGGGCTGCTCTGCTGGCCGGCGATCTTCGCGCCGCTGCCCGGGGCGTTCTTCCACCCGTTCCAGCGCGGCCCGGCCGACCTGTTGAGCGAGGACTTCCACAGCCGTCGCGCCGAACTGTTCCAGGCCTGCCTGGCGGAACTGGATGACGGGCGTTATGCGCAGACCATCCGCCAGCGCTACCTCGACAAGTGGGGCGTGCAGTCGCCTTTCGTGTTCTGGGGCGCCCTCGACGAAGAATTGCTGGAGCAGGCACTGGCCTGCCTGCCGGCCGAGCACCTCAAGCACTGGTTCGAGCGCCTGCTGCAGGACATCAAGGCCAACCGCGCCGGCATGCCGGACCTGATCCAGTTCTGGCCGCAGCAGAAAACCTACCGGATGATCGAGGTCAAGGGTCCTGGCGACCGCCTGCAGGACAACCAGCTGCGCTGGCTGGAGTTCTGTCGGCAGCACCAGATGCCGGTGGCGGTCTGCTACGTGCAATGGGCGGAGCAGGACGGGTGAACTACCGCATCGCGGTACGGGCGCTGTGCGAATTTACCGCCAAGGTCGGCGACCTCGACCTGCGCTTCACCCCGTCGCCCACCGCGCTGGAGGGCATCCAGGGCCATCGCACGGTGGCGGCGCGGCGCAGCGCGAACTATCGGAGCGAGGTGCCCCTCGAAGGCAGCTTCGGCGCGTTGACGGTCAAGGGCAGGGCGGACGGCTACGACCCGGACGCCAACCTGCTGGAAGAGGTCAAGACCTACCGCGGCGACCTGGAGCGCATGCCGGCCAACCATCGCCAGCTGCATTGGGCCCAGGCGAAGATCTATGGCTGGCTGCTGTGCCAGCAGTTGCAGTTGAGCAGCATCCGCCTGGCGCTGGTGTACTTCGACATCCTCAGCGAGCGTGAGACGTCGCTGGTGGAAGAGCACGAGGCCGAGGCCCTGGAGCAGTTCTTCAACCAGCAATGCAGCCTGTTCCTGCAATGGGCCGAGCAGGAACTGGCCCACAGGCACGCCCGCGACCAGGCCATGGCGGCGCTGGGTTTTCCCCATCCCGACTTCCGCCCCGGGCAGCGCGCGCTGGCCGAGTCGGTGTACAAGGCGGTGAGCACCGGGCGCTGCCTGATGGCCCAGGCGCCGACCGGGATCGGCAAGACCCTGGGCACGGTGTTTCCCATGCTCAAGGCGATGCCGGGGCAGCAACTGGACAAGCTGTTCTTCCTCACCGCCAAGACCCCGGGACGCAAACTGGCGCTGGATGCCGCAGGGGTGCTGTTCGAGCGCAGCCCCGGGCTGCCGTTGCGGGTGCTGGAACTGGTGGCGCGGGACAAGGCCTGCGAGCACCCGGAACTGGCCTGTCATGGCGAGTCCTGCCCGCTGGCCAAGGGGTTCTACGACCGTCTGCCGGCGGTGCGGCAGGCGGCGAGCCAGCGATCCTTGCTGGACCAGCAGGCGCTGCGCGAGATCGCCCTGGCGCATGGGCTGTGCCCGTATTACCTGAGCCAGGAAATGGCCCGCTGGAGCGATCTGCTGGTGGCGGACTACAACTACTACTTCGATTTCAGCGCCTTGCTGTTCGGCCTGGCGCAGGCCAACCAATGGAAGGTCGCCGCGCTGGTGGACGAAGCGCATAACCTGGTGGAGCGCGGGCGCTCGATGTACAGCGCCAGCCTCGACCAGTACCAGTTGCACTGTGTGCGCCAGGCCGCTCCGGAGCCGCTGAAGAAGCCGCTGCAACGGCTCAACCGGGAATGGAATGCCCTGCACAAGGAACAGCTGCGGCCGTACCAGGCCTACGACCAGGCGCCGGCCCCGTTGCTCAAGGCGCTGTCGCTGTGTATTTCGGCGATCGGCGATTACCTGGGCGACCACCCGCAAGGGCTGGACAGCCGGTTGCAGGGCTTCTATTTCGATGCTCTGCAATTCGCCCGGGTGGCCGAACTGTTCGATGGGCAGTTCCTGTTCGATATCAGCAAGCGCGAACTCAACGCCCGGCGCAGCCTGTCCGAGCTGTGCCTGCGCAACGTGGTGCCGGCGGGGTTGCTGGCGCCGCGGCTGAGCGCGGCGCGCAGTACGGTGCTGTTCTCGGCGACCCTCAACCCCTGGCATTACTACCGCGACCTGCTGGGGCTGCCGGAAACCACGGTGTGGGTGGACGTGGAGTCGCCGTTCAGTGCCGCGCAGCTGGACGTGCACATCGTCAGCCGGATCTCCACCCGTTTCGCCCATCGCCAGGCGTCGCTGGCGCCCATCGTCGAGCTGATCGCCAGCCAGTTCCGCCAGCGCCCCGGCAACTACCTGGCGTTCTTCAGCAGCTTCGATTACCTGCAGCAGGTGGCCAGCCTGCTGGCCGAACATCATCCGGATATCCCTCTGTGGCAACAGTCGCGCGGGATGGATGAAGGGCAACGCCAGGGGTTTCTCGAGCGCTTCGACGCCGATGGCCAGGGGGTGGGGTTCGCCGTGCTGGGTGGGGCGTTCGGCGAGGGTATCGACCTGCCGGGTTCGCGGCTGATCGGCGCCTTTATCGCCACCCTCGGCCTGGCCCAGCTGAACCCGGTGAACGAGCAGCTGAAACGGCGCATGGCGGCGATTTTTGGCGCCGGTTACGACTACACCTACCTGTACCCCGGCCTGCAGAAGGTGGTGCAGGCCGCGGGCCGGGTGATTCGCAGCCAGCAGGACCGCGGCGTAGTGATGCTGATCGACGACCGGTTCGCCGAGCCCCGGGTCCGGCAATTGCTGCCGGGCTGGTGGTCGCTCGACGCCCCGGGCGACGAGGTGCTTCAGGGCGCCGGGTAGGCGGCGTCGCGGATCTCCCGGGTAAAGGCCCCCGACATGCCCTCGAAGGCGGTGTTGGTCAGCGCCACCACGGTCAGCCTGGCCTGCGGGTCGACAAACCAGCTGTGGCCGTAGGCGCCGCCCCATTGCAGGGTGCCCTTGGATTGCGGGGTGCCGGCCAGGGCCGGATCGTCCAGCACCGCCCAGCCGTAGCCGAAGCCCCAGCCCGGCCCTTGGGTCTGCGCCTGGGCGCCGACCTGGTCGGTCATCATCGCCTGCACGCTGCGGGCGGAAAGCAGCGGGCCGCCACCCTGGCGCAAGGTGTCGAGAAAACGCGCCACGTCCATGGCGGTACCGGCCATGCCGGCGCCACCGGAAGGGTAGGCGCGTGGGTCGAAGATCCGCTTGAGGGAGAACAGCGTGGTGCTTTCGCCGACCCGGATCGCCGCCTCGTCCTGCATCCGGCTCGGCCGCGGACGGTCATCGCGGTAAACCGCGCCGAGGCGGGCAGGGTCCTTGACCGAGAATGCGGTGTCGTTCATGTGCAAAGGCTGGGTGACCAGCTCCTCGGTCAGGGCTGGCAGGCTTTTGCCGCTGGCCTTTTCCAGCACGGCGCCGAGCACGTCGATGGCCATGGAATAGCGCCACTGCGTGCCCGGCGGATAACTCAAGGGCACGCTGGCAATGCGCTTCAGGTTGTCTTCGAGGCTTATGCCCGGCTCGGCCAGGCCATCCGACACCCCGGCCGTGCGATACGCCCCGTGCTCGGCCTCGAGAAAGCCATAGCTCAGGCCGGCGGTGTGGGTCAGCAATTGCTTGAGGGTGATCGGCGGGCGGGTGCCGTCGGCCAGCCTTGGGCGGAAATCCGGCAGCCATTGGCTGACCCTATCGTCCAGGGACAGCGTGCCCTGTTCCACCAGGCGCATGGCGACCACGGACACCATGGGCTTGGTGATAGAGGCCAGGCGCAGGATGGTGTCGCCGGTCATGGGCCGGGCCGCTTCCCGATCGGCGAAACCGGCGGCGCGCTGGTACACCACCTGGCCATCGCGCATCACCACCACCACGGTGCCGACGATCCGCTGTTCGCCGATGGCGCGTTCGATGGCCGTGTCCATGCGCCTGCCGAGTTCCTCGTCCGGCGTGGCGGCGCTGGCCAGCGAAGCACCGAGAGTGGCTGCCAGGGCGAGCAGGCCTTTATGGGGTCGATCCATGGGGGGAGCCTCTATAATCACAATGTCCGCTATGATTAACCGGCATTCGTTCTAATTTCAATAGTGATCACTATGATAAATAATCCTGCTGCCGTGGTGCGCCGTCGTGGACGGCCGATTGCCTTTGATCGCGACCAGGTCCTGGGCCTTGCGGCAGAGGTGTTCTGGCGCCTGGGCTATGAAGGCGCCTCGATGCCGGAGTTGTCGGCGGCCATGGGCATCACGGTGCAAAGCCTGTATGCCGCGTTCAGGTCCAAGGCCGAGCTTTACCAGCAGGCGCTGGCGCATTACCAGCGCAGCACTGGCGCCTTTGCCGAGCGGGCACTGTGCGAGGAGGCGGATGTGGTGGACGGTTTCCTCCGTCTGCTGCGCGAGGCGGCCCATGAATACAGCCTGCCCGGGCGGCCGCGGGGCTGCATGATTTCCACCGCGACCCTGACCTGCGCGGTGGAAAACGATGCGCTGCGGGAATTCGTCAGTGCCCTGAGGGCCAACACCCTCAAGGCCTTTGAAGCGCATATCGAGCAGGGCATCGCCAACGGGCAACTGCGCGCCGATACCCAGGCAGCGGCGCTGGCCCGGTATATCGGGGCGATCATTCAAGGCATGTCGGTACAGGCCCAGGATGGTGCGGATTGCGCAGCGTTGTTGGCAATCGGCGAGTTGGCGGGGCGGGAAATACAGCGGGCCAGGGCCTGACGGCATGCTGGCCAACGAGCGAACCTCAGCGGCTGCCGAGGCCTGTTCCATCCTGTGAGACGCGGATGAACCGGCGCAGGGTTTCACCCGGCCCGGTTCGGAACTCGGTGGGCCTGGGGTGGCCCTCGTCCGCGGCGATGAAGACGAAGTCATCGCCGTCCAGTCGATAGCTGGCAGGCAAGTGCTTGCCGGTGTCGGCGCCCATGGAGTCGACCCAGGTAATGGATTTCGGCGTGGTCCGGGTATCGAGGGTGAAACTGCCCGCGAGCAACAGCTCGCCTTCGAGCGTCACGACGCGGAACCCTTGCCCCTGGATCAGGGTAAGAGCTCCTGGGGCGCCATGTTCGTCAGGCGGGTTGCTGACCCCGTTGTCCTCGTACTCCACCTGTTCCCAGGCACCTTGAAGCTGTTGCAGGTCGAACTGGTCGTCGCAGGTCATCGTCGTTCGAGCCTTCTGTCTTCGCTGGATAAGAGGGGGTCAGTTGAAAATGTTGCGACCGATGCAGTACGTCAGCAGGTCCTGGTCGCTCTCGACTTCCAGCTTGCGCATGGCGGAGATTTTCTGCGCGCTGATGGTCTTCGAACTGCGGTTCTGGCTGCGGGCAATGTCACTGACGCTCTTGCCGGAAACGAACAGCCGCAGGATTTCAAACTCCTTGGGCGAGAGCATGGAAATCCGGTCGTCGATGCTTGCATTGGACTCGATGACCGAGCTCGGCGCAGGTTCGATACTCTGATAGGAACCTCTTTCGACAATGGTCTTGAGCGCCACCTGGATTTCATTGTGCAGCTGGCTTTTCTGGATCACTCCGACCACCCCCAGCTCATGCAGGCGCGTGAGGATCAACTGGTTGGAGATCATGGTCAGGATCAGGATCTGCAGGCGCGGGAAGTGGCGCTTGAGGTACTCGACCAGCTTGAGGCCGTCGCCGTAGGGAGAGTCCCCGGGCATGTTGTAGTCGGTAATGACGATATCGACCGGCTGTTGTTCGAGAATCTCGATCAAGCCCTGTGAGCTGATGGCCTCACCGACTATTTCAAAGTTGCTTTCCCGTTCCATCAGCTCGCGAACGCCGAGCAGAACAATCGGATGATCGTCGGCGATGACTACTTTAAATTTTTCCATGACTAGCCACTCGTAATACGCCGGTTGGTAAGGAGAAAGAGTAAAGGATTGCGCTCATCAAATCTTGTCGCGTCTCATTCAAGTGCATTAAGAATATCCGTCAAGCTTTGTATCAGGCTTTTCACCTCAAGGGTCACGGAAGAGGTGATCGCGCTTTGCAGTATCCGGGACTCCAGTTCGGCGCAGTTTTTCGCCAGCCCGCTCAACTGCACGGCACCCAGCGCCCCGGCGGCGCTGTGCAGCCGTTCGGCGAGCCGCTTGGGATCCTGGGCATCGAGGGCGTCGGTCACGCTCTGGACATCCTGGCGCATGGTGGTAATGAACAGCTCACGCATTTTCGGGGACAGCTCGATCATTGTGTCGCCGGTCGCGGGGGAAGGCGTTGCATCGATCATCGGTTGCGGCTCCTGGGCAGGCGCATTCGCGCAGAGATTCGACAGGTACTGGTGCAGCGTCTGCAGGCTCAAGGGTTTGACCAGCCAGGCATTCATGCCGACAGCCATGCAGCGGGCGCCTTCTTCGCGCATGGCATTGGCCGTGACCCCGACGATCGGAGTCTCCCGGTCACGCTCACGCAGGGCGCGGGTCAGTTCATAGCCGTTGAGCAGCGGCATGTTCACATCGGTCAGCACCAGGTCGAACACCTGCGGCTGCCAGAGCTGCAAGGCTTCTTCGCCATTGGAGGCGGCGGTCACCGTGCAACCCAGGGCTTCGAGTTGCTCCTTGATGATCGCCTGATTGATCGCGTTGTCCTCGGCCACCAGGATATGCAGGCCGAGCCTGCTGCTCAGGTCGCATTCGGGAGCGGCGGGCGCGATGGTTTTCCCGTGCAGGGTCAGGGACACGGCCCTGGCGATGGCCCGCACATCATGGGCATCCACGGTGCAACCTCGCGGTGGCGGTGCCGGGTGTTCGCCGGCGACGCACAGGACCCGTGGCCCGGCCCAGGCCGGCAGGCTGTCGGAGGGTTGGACATCGACCAGCAGGTTGGCCTGGCGCGACTCTTCGACAAAGGCCGGCAACGGCTTGGCGACCACGCCGAGGCGATTCAGCCAGTCACTGGTGCTCTGCGCCAGCTCCACGGCGGGAGCCCGCACATACACCGCCTGGGTGCTCGGCAGGATGTCCGTGCAACCTTCCAGCGCGCCCGGCATGACTTTCAGCCCCAGCCGGAGCGAGAAGCTGCTGCCCAGGCCGGGCTCGCTGACCACGCGTATCTGGCCGTTCATCATTTCCGTCAAGCAGCGGCATATCGCCAGGCCGAGTCCGGCTCCGGCCTCGCTGGAGGCGTCGCGTACCTGGTAGAAGGTGTCGAACAGGCGTTCCTGTTGCGCCGGTGAAATGCCGATACCGGAGTCGGTGACCTGCCACTCCAGGCTGGCCTGGCCATCCACGCAGTGCAGGAGCTTGACGCGCAATACCACGCGCCCGGTGTCGGTGAACTTGATGGCGTTGCTGAGCAGGTTGCTGAGGATCTGCCGGATCCGCACCGGGTCGCCCAGCAACTGGTCGGGCAACGCCGCATCGATACAGGCATACAGCAGCAGGCCTTTGTTTTCGGCGAAGACGCTGTAGGCGTGCAGCGTGTCCTCGATCATCTGCAGTGGGCAGAACGCCTGGGACTCGATCGCCATCTGCCCGGATTCGATCTTGGAAATGTCCAGGACATCGCTGATCAATTGGAACAGGGTGCTGGACGAGCGCTGGATGGTTTGCAGGTGCTCGCGCTGGCGGGCATCCAGGCGCGTCAGCCCGAGCAGTTCCAGGGTGCCCAGCACGCCGTAGAGCGGGGTGCGTATCTCGTGGCTCATGGTGGCGAGGAACAGCGTCTTGGCTTCGCTCGCCGCATCGGCGGAGCGTCGCGCCTGCTCCAGCATGGCCGCGCCCTCGATGTGGCTGGTCACGTCGTGGAAGGCACAGAGCAAGGCATCCTCGCCCTGGTAACGGGTGGGCACGAACCCTACCTGCAGGTGAGTACCGTCGATGTCCAGCCGGGTTTCACCGGCGACGCACAGGTCCTGCCGGCTCTCCAGGGCCATCCGCAGTTTTGTGCTGCCTTGCCATTGCTGGGCCTTGCGGTTTTCCAGCAGGACCTTGAAGTCCGAGCGACGCACCACGCACAGGCCGGTGGGCGCGCTATCGATCACGGCCCGGCTGAAGGCCTCGCTCTCGGCGGTGCGTTGGTAAGCCTCGTAGACCGGTTTGACGATACGCGACTGATACCGGCGACTGACCAGCCAGCCACAGCCAATGCCGCCGATCAGCAGGGCCAGCAAGACCGGCAAGGGCCACAGGGTGTAGTTGAAGTAGCTCTTGAAACCGATGGTGTAGAGGGCGCTCCAGGGCTCGGCGGAATGGCTCGAGACTTTGAAGACCATGCCGTCGCTGGTGATGTTCAGCCCGTCATGCAGCACGACGCCCGGTTGCAGCGAACCGCTCAGCACCTTTCCGGAGGGGGCGACCAGGGCGACATGGTCATAGGTCGACCACGGCATGAGTCGCTTGATGTCATTGACCAGATCCATGCTGAACAGCGACGCGACGCCGATCTGCTTGCCGCTGTCCTGGACTCGTGACCATTGCGGCCCGAGATGGGTGCTGACATAGGCCAGCAGCCGGACGGGCGCCTCGTTGGCCTGATGGGGGACGAGGGGTTGCCAATCGACCACGCCATCGGCCCGTGCCGAATCTTTCGCCAGCAGATGCTTGAGCGTTTGCAGGACGAGGGTCTTGTTGGGGGTGTCGTTTTTCCAGAGCGGGTCGCGTGAATGCCCGGCGGCCGGAATGCCGATATTGAAGTTGCCCACGGCATCGAACAGGAAAAACGGCGGTGACTGGTAATGGGAAGTGGACCAGAAGGCGCTGTAATAGTCGGTCAGGTGCTCTCCCAGGTCGGCCAGCCGGGCCAAGGTGTCAGGCTCGACGCTCTGGTGATTGACAGAGAGGCTGAAGGGCGTGGAAAAGGCAAACTCCTGGCCCAGGTAGTTATGCGGCCCCTCTTCGGGCAAGGCGCTTTTCAGGTATGAAACCGAGTCGTTGGCGTGAAGGGGGATCTTGCTACTTTGTACGGCCACGCCCCGGAGGAAGTCTTCATGCTCGCGGATGTCTTCCATCATCCGCGCAAAATGCGCTTTGAACCTGCCGTGTTGTTCTTCGAGCAGTTTGTGCGACGACCAGTAACTGATGGCGATCAACAACAGGGTCAAGCCGAGGAAAATCAACAATCCCTTGTTCAGGCGAGTCGAGTATCGTTTCAGATTCTCGATGAGCGTGTCCTGGTGGTTCATCACTGGTATCCAAAAAAGCATGAAAAAGTCGAAGCCTTGAGGATTTTACCTTTAAACAACGACTTGTCAGTGATGTGGGGCATGTAATCCTGAAGGGGCGGATGTCCTCGGGTCAATAACTGGCGGCTGGACCGTCGTTCACCAGCAACTGTTGAAACTGTTCGGAGGGGACTGCGCGAGAGATCAGGAAACCCTGCACCTGGCTACAGTCGATCTTGCGCAGCAGCGCCAGCTCCTCGGCGCTTTCCACGCCTTCGGCCACCACGGTCAGGCCCAGCTGGCGACCCAGGGCAATGATGCTGGTCAGGGCCTTGGTCAGTTCTTCGCTGGCGTGGCATCCCTGGACCAGGGCGCGATCGATCTTCAGTTCGGTGAACGGGGTGGAAACCAGGTTCATGTACGAGCTGTAGCCCTTGCCGAAGTCATCCTGGGACAGGCCGAAGCCCTTGATGCGCAAGCGGCAGGCACCGGCATAGAAGTTACTGATGTCCTGGGGCACCGAACACTCCATGAGTTCGAAACAGATCTGCCCCGGTACTCCCTGATGTTCCATGACAAAGTCGAACAGGCGGTCCGCCAGGTCGTGGCTGTTGAGCAGATGGGTCGGCAGATTGATCGACACCGGAATGTCGTAGTCCTGCTGGCGCCAGCGTGCCTGGGCCTGGATCGCCTGGCGCAGGACCAGCCACAGCAGGTCCTCCTCGAGGTCGAAGGACTTGAGGGCGGGCAGGAAGGTGTCGGGGAGCAGCATGCCCTGTGTCGGATGCATCCAGCGGACCAGGGCTTCGGCGGCGACGATGCGACCGTTGAACAGTGATTTCTTGGGCTGGAACCAGGCTTCGAACTGCTCTTGCTCGATGGCCTGGGCCAGCGCCGCCCGACTGAGCATGGAGGTGGGCAAGGGGCGCGGCGAGCTCGGCTGCGAAATGCTCAATTGAGTGGTCAGGGTCTGCAAGGCGGCAAGGTTCACCGGTTTCGAGATCAGGCCGATGACTTTCACCCCGAGGTTCTTGGCAACCAGGCTGGCACTCATCAGCATGCGCCGCGAAGCCGAGCTCATGATCGCCAGCGCCGGCTTGGAGTGCAGGGCGGCCAGTCCCTGGATGAACTGCACGCCATCCATTCCCGGCATCAACAGGTCGGTGAGCACCAGGTCGAACTTGCGCCATTTCAAGCGTTCCAGCGCCTCTTCGCCATCCCGGGCGCCTTCCAGGTAGTAGGGGCCCAGCTCACCGAACAGATGTTGCAGGTACATGTGCTGGAAGGGATGGTCTTCAACGATCAATATGCTACAGGGCTTCATTCTTCGCTCTTTCATAGGGCGCTAGGTAATTGAACAGGGCGCGTAATGCAAAAGGTTTGACCAGGCAATGGTTCATTCCGGCCGCCAGACATTGCTCTTCTTCTCCACGCATCGCGTTGGCCGTGGCACCGATGATCGGGACCGTACAGCCACGGCGTCGCAACTCCTTGGCCAGTTCATAGCCATTCATCATGGGCATGTTGACGTCGGTGAGGACCAGATCGAACCGCTCGGGGTCCCACATCGACAGGGCTTCCTCGCCGTTTGACGCAAGCTCCACGCTGCAGCCCAGCTCTTCCAGCTGATCCCTGAGGATCAGTTGGTTGATGACGTTGTCTTCGGCCACCAGCACGTTCAGGTTCAGTTGCTTCAACGTCCAGTGTTCGTTGTGATTCTCGGCCTTGGCCACCCACAGCCCCTGGGCCTGGCTGACCGCCTGATGAATGGAACGCAGGTGGTTCAGGTTCACATGCCAGCACCCGGCACGAACCTGCGGTTCGTTGTTGCCTGCCCCGGTGGCGAGGATCAGCGGACCGGGCCAGTCGGGCTGCAGGCGTTGTTCCAGTTCGCCGGGGTGAACTTCGACCAGCAGGCAATCGCTGGTCGGCGCGATCTTCGAGGGATGGCAGAGTTGCACCCGAGCACCCCATTGGCGCAGCCAGCCGCCGATGGATTCCGCCAGCTCGCGGACGCTGGACATCACATAGATGGTTTCCGGCAGCAGCTGCGTGGCGGGCAGGGTGACCGGCCCATCGATCGCCGCTTCCAGGGGCAGGGTGAGGGAGAAGCTGCTGCCCAGCCCCAGTTCGCTGACCATGCGCAGGCTGCCGTTCATCAATTGCGTGAGACGCTGACAGATAGGCAGGCCCAGGCCGGTACCCGCCACCACGTTGGCGTTGCCGCCGGTTTGATAGAAGGGTTCGAAGATCAACGGCTGATGATCCTGGGCAATGCCTTTGCCGGTGTCGGAGACCTGCCACAGGATGCTGGAGCGCTCGCCGTCGCGGCTCAGCAGGCTGACCCGCAGCACGATGCGCCCCAGGTCGGTGAACTTCACCGCGTTGTTGAGCAGGTTGCTGAGGATCTGCCGGATCCGGGTGACGTCGCCGATCAGTCGCTCGGGGATTTGCGGGTCCACGCAGGAATACAGCAGCAGGCCCTTGTTCGACGCCGCCGCGGAATAGCCCTGGATCAGCTCGTGGACCAGGTCCAGTGGCGAGAACTCATTGAGCTCCAGGGCCAGTTGCCCGGCCTCGATCTTGGACACGTCCAGCACATCGCAGATCAACTGCAACAGGGTCGAGGAAGAACACTCGATGGCGCGCAGGTAATCGCGCTGCTGGGTATCCAGTTGAGTGCGCGCGAGCAGCTCCAGGGTCCCCAGCACGCCATAGAGCGGGGTGCGTATTTCATGGCTCATGGTGGCGAGGAACAGGGTCTTGGCTTCGTTGGCGGCGTCGGCCATCTGCCGCGCTTCTTCCAGCGCGGCTTCCACCTGCTTGCGCGCGCTGATGTCGCTGAAGGCGCAGAACAATACGTCCTCGCCCTTGTAGCGGGTGGGCGCGGAACTCAGGTAAAGATGACGCCCGTCGGTGGTCTCGAAGTAGTCGAAGCGGTTCGGTTCGTGACTCTTGAAGGCTTGCTGGATCCAGCCGGCGCAGAGTATTTCCCGTTCGACGCCATCGCCCAGCCACTGCTGCGCCAGGGTGTTCTCCAGGACCACCTGGCCATCGGTGCGCCGCAGCACGCACAAGGCCACGGGCGCGGTCTGGATCACGTCGCGGCTGAACAGCTCGCTCTCGACCAGCGCCTGGATACGGCTCAGCGCAGGGGTGATGAAGCGGTGCTCGATGCGGCGGGTCAGCAGGCAGATCAGGCTGATGCTGAACAGGCAGAACGCCAGGGCGCCGGCCAGCTGCGGCCAGAGCGCGATCAGCAGGGACTGCAGGCTGAAGGAGTAGACCAGTTGCCAGTCGGAGGTCATCAGTTGCTTGCGGATCACCAGGTGATCGGGCCACCAGCCACTGCCGACAAAGCCGAAGAAGTTGCTGCCTTGCAGTTGCTGCAGGGCCTGCCCCAGGCGCCCGGCCGGGGTGTTGGTGAACAGCAGCGCGCCTTCGGAGTTGAACATCATGAACTCGCCGGCGCTCTGGTCGCTGAGGGCCTTGAGCACTTCCCGCCCATCCATTTCCAGGCCCAGCCAGCCGGAGTCATCGGTGCGCTCGTCGAGCCGGGTGAAAATGTACAGCTGCGAAGTCTGCGTGGACGGGTCGGTCAGCCACAGCTCGTCGGTGTCCGGATGCTCCCCATGGTTCAGGACCTCAAGCTTGGAGAGGATGGTCCTGGGCAGGTTGGGGGAGGTCGGGTTGCTGCTGTAGAGGCGCATGACCCGGGCCTCGGGGCCAGGGCTTACATAGAGCAGGTTGACCTGCTTGGCCTTGAAGTATTCGCGCATGCGCTGGCTCAGCCAGATGCTCCACGGATCATCGATGTCGCCCAGTTGCAGGTGCAGTTCTTCGCTGGAAGGCGGATACCCCTGGACCTGCTTGGATCGGCGCACCGCGGACAGGCTGAGGCTTTCCAGCAAGGCCTCGCGGCTGGTGAAGAAGGTCTGGGCTTCGGCGATGGCGCTGCTCATGTAGCCGCGGCGCCGGGAAATGTCGTTGCTGAGGGTGGAATTGAGGAAGTTGTAGACGGCGCCGAGGATGCCGACCAAAAGAATGAGCGCGAAAAGACGCAGCAACCTGCTGGCGGCTTCAGGACTGGAAAATAGGGGACTGATCTGATGAAGGTAGGTCTTTAATCTCATTGACCCACTCTAAATAAACCCTCATTAATCCGGGATAGGACGATCCTTAAAGTCGCGGTATTTCGCCGCTTCCAGCCTGATACACGACGAAAAAAACCTGGCACGGGCGCCAGGTTTTTTCAGTGGGGCATGCCTCGCGACAGCGGCTCAGACCATTGCCAGTCGCTGCTTGCGCAGTGGCGCGGGGAAGGCCTGGTCGATGGCCGCCAGGTCTTCGTCGTACAAGCGCAACCCGGCCGCCTCGGCATTCAGCCGGACATGCTCGGGGTGTACCGCCTTGGGAATGGCGATCACGCCGTCCTGGCGCAGGACCCAGGCCAGCGAGACCTGGGCGGTGGTCACGCCATGGCGATCGGCGACCTGCTGCAGCGTGGGGTGGCGCAGCAGCTTGCCGGCCTGGGCGATAGGGCAGTAAGCCATGAGCGGCAAGCGCTGTTGTCGCGCGGCGGGCAGCAGGTCGAATTCGATGCCGCGTTCCTCGATGTTGTACAGCACCTGGTTGGTGGCGCAGGCCGGGCTCGCCAGTTCCTCGAGGTCATCGAGGTCGAAATTGGAAACGCCCCAGCGGCCGATCTTGCCGTCTTCGCGCAGGCGCTCGAAGGCTTCCACGGTTTCCTCGAGCGGGTACTGCCCACGCCAGTGCAGCAGGTACAGGTCGATGTAGTCGGTACCCAGGCGCCGCAGGCTGCGCTCGCAGGCTTGGGGAATGCCTTTGCGGCTGGCGTTGTGCGGGTACACCTTGCTGACCAGGAACACCCGGTCGCGCTGGCCGGTGATGGCGGCGCCAACCACTTCCTCCGCGCCGCCCTCGGCGTACATCTCGGCGGTGTCGATCAGGCTCATGCCCCGTTCGATACCGGCCTGCAGCGCGGCAATCTCGGCGTTGCGCTGGTGGCGCTCCTCGCCCATGCGCCAGGTACCCTGGCCAATCACCGGGACGGGCACGCCCGCCAGCTCGAGTGTTCGCATGACAATCTCCTGAAAGGGTTAGGGATCCAGAGAAGCAAAGGCGCGGGGGCCGGTCAAGGTAACGAAGAGGCGGGAGAAACTTTCATATTCATTTAAGGAATAAAATAACTACTATTTATTCCTTTTAATATGAAAAGACACAGGGCACCTTAGAGGCCTGCACGGCGCTGCGCCAGTGCCCACCCCAGACAGGAAGGCCCATTATGACCATCAAGGCAATCAATGTTCGCAACCAGTTCAAGGGCATCATCAAGGAGATCCATGAAGGCCAGGTGGTCTCGGAGATCGATGTGCAGACCGCCTCGGGCATCGTCACCTCGGTGATCACCACGCGTTCGGTGCGCGACCTGGAATTGAAGGTCGGCAGCGAGGTCATCGCCTTCGTCAAATCCACCGAAGTGTCGATCGCCAAGCTCTGAGACCCGCGATCCCGCCCCCGCGTCATGCCCCGCACCGCGCTCGCGACCCTCGCCGAACCCTGTCACAGGGCACCGGCGAGGCTGGCAAGGCGCCTTTTCCCGAGAAAAGTCGGGCCTCTTTAGAATGATTATTTCTTTGGGTTATGGGATGCGCTGATTCGCGCATATCCATCGCAGCGGAAAACACGCTGTTGTCCTGCTCCCGTCCGCCATGAAATCCATCCGGCTGCTGAAGCGGAAAATCCCGCGCGAGCGGCTGCGCTGAAGCTGTCCCGGCAGCCGCGATTGCTGTTCGATCGGCATCTTGTGCGGCGTTCGCCACTCCCTAGAATCCGCCCCATCAGCTTCGTCCAACTATCGAATCGCTTAGGGAGTTTCACCATGATGAATGCCATGCAGATGCAAATGCCGATGAACGCCAACATGCCGATGATGCCAATGATGGGCATGCCGATGATGATGGCGACCATGAGCTGCGAAATGATGGACGACGGCATGCTGTGCAAGATGATGCCGGCCGCGGGCATGGACATGGCCATGTTCAAGAACAGCGCGCAAATGATGCAGATGATGATGAACTGCGGCATGCCGATGATGATGCACTGCGCCAACATGAGCATGATGTGCATGTCCCAGGCGAGCATGGCCATGCCGATGATGGGCGCCATGATGCCAATGCCGATGATGGGCATGCCGATGCCGTCGATGAAATGCGTGATGGAGTGCACCGTCGAGGCCGACTGCATGATGTGCAAGATCATGCCAATGGCCGGCATGAACATGGACATGATGAAAAGCTGCTGCGCCCTGATGATGAAGATGATGAACGACTGCGGCATGCCGATGATGATGAGCTGCAACGGCATGCCGATGATGTGCTGCACCTGCTGATTCCTCGCAGCGGCACAGAAAAAGCCCGGCCGGGACGATCCCGCCGGGTTTTTTTATTTCAGGCACCCACTCGAACTTCGGATTCCCCCTGGGGTTGGGCGACGGTCCTTGCTCGTTCCCGGTACTGCCGTGGCGAGCATTTGATGATGCGCTTGAAGGCATTGCTGAACGCGCTGTCGGACTCGTAGCCCAGGGCCTGGGCGATCGAGGAAATTGTCAGGTGGGTGTTGCGCAAGGACCGGGTCGCCAGTTGCATGCGCCAACGCAACACGTATTCCAGGGGCGAAAAGCCGGCGGCCTGTTTGAAACGCAGCGCCAGCGTCGAGCGCGAGACACCCGCCACTCTGGCCAGGGCCTCGACCGTCCAGCGTTGGGCAGGGCGGGTGTGAATGGCCTGAACGGCGGCACCGATACGCGGTTCGGACAGCGCCGAGAGCCAGCCCGGTGTATTGCCTCCTTCCTGCTCCAGGTAAATGCGCAGTACCTGCACCAGCATGATGTGGCCCAGGTGCTGGACCATCAGGGCGCCGCCCGGGGATGGGGTGGAGAGTTCGTGCGCCAGCCGCTGCAAGGCCCAGCGCAATACGGATGCCTGGTCCGACTCGCTCTTGATCACCGCGACCGGTGGCAGGCTGTCGAACAAAAGCTCGGCTTCGTCGCCAAAGGCGAAACGCCCGCCGACCAGAAAGCAATCTTCATCACTGCCGCAGTGCGCCACGCCGTTAACGGCGTGAGGGTAGATCTCCTCGGCAGCGATCGCTGGCAGCGAAAGATCGCTGCCAATCAACAGGGGGCGCCCACGGGATAGCAGGAAACAGTCGCCTGCTTGCAGCCATATCGGCTCTGCTTCTCCTTCCACGGCCAGCCAGCAAGCCCCCCGCACAAGCACGTTGAACTTGACGCCCTCCGGCGCCGGGAAGCGCACGGCCCAGTCGCCGCCGGCTTTCAAACCACCGAAAAAGGAATGCTGGCTACTGAGCTGGGTGAGGACTTCTGATAGGGGATCCATGTGTCAAACCGGACGCTCTCGATAGAAAGTAGGACGCCATTGCATTCACGCTCCAGGTTCGGGCTCGCAGAATGAAAGCGCTTCAAATTGGCAGCTTGGTTTCCATTCGTAAAGGACATTGCAATGACCCATAGACAGACGCCTGTTCATTCCGGTTTCAGCGCAGCTTCGACGGCATCCGAGGTACTCGAAGGCCTCGATCTTTCCCGAACCACGGCTCTGGTAACGGGAGGGCATTCCGGCCTGGGCCTGGAAACCACTCGGGCGCTGGCCGGCGCCGGGGCACGGGTCATAGTGGCGGCCCGTGATCGCCAGGCGGCCCAGGCCCAGGTTGCAGGTCTCGCCAATGTCGAGGTGCATGGGCTGGACCTGGCCGACCTGGCGAGCATCAAGCGTTTCTCGGAGGCGTTTCTGGCGAGCGGTACGCACCTGGACATATTGATGGGCAACGCCGGCATCATGGCTTGCCCTGAAACCCGAGTGGGACCCGGTTGGGAGGCGCAGTTCGCGACCAATCACCTGGGCCACCATGCGCTGGTCAACCGGCTCTGGCCGGCGTTGCAAGGCGGCGCCAGGGTGGTGATGGTGTCCTCCGCGGGCCATCACTCATCCGCCATTCGCTGGGACGACCCGCAGTTCGATCGGGGCTACGACAAGTGGCTTGCCTACGGCCAGTCGAAAACCGCCAACGCGCTGTTCGCCGTGCACCTGGACCGGTTGGGGCGCGAGCAGGGCGTGCGGGCGTTCTCTCTGCACCCCGGCATGATCGCCACACCTCTGCAGCGTTACCTGCCCAAGGAGGAAATGGTCGCCCTGGGCTGGATAGACGCCGAGGGCAATCCGGCGAACCCGGCCTTCAAGAACACTCGGCAAGGCGCCGCCACCCAGGTCTGGGCTGCGACATCGCCGAAGCTGGATGGCCTGGGTGGGTTGTATTGCGAAGACTGCGAGGTGGCCAGGCTCGACGAGAGCGAGCCGGCGTCGTTCGTTGGCGTAAGGCCCCATGCAGTCGATTCGGAACAGGCCGAACGTCTTTGGCGCCTGTCGGCCGAATTGACCCGGGTGGATGCCTTCTCATGAGCCGTGGTGTGTTTTTCGCGGTAGAGATTTGCGTAGCGCAACTCCACCTTCAGTCCAGGCGTTCCGGATAGGTCACCACCAGGTAGGCCACCGCTTCGCTGTCGGCGGGGTTGCGGTAGCGGTGCGGCTGGTCGGCGTAGAACAGGATCGAGTCGCCGGTGGAGAGCAGGTAGCGCTCTTGGTTGACGCTGATTTCCAGTACGCCCTGGGACACCACCAGGTTTTCCTGGACCCCCGGTCCGTGTCCTTCGGACTGGTCTTCGCCGAGCGGGCTCAGGCGCAGTTCGTAGAATTCCGACTGGCGCGCCACGTCGAAGGGGAACAGGGCACGGCTGACAAAGGCGCCGTTGGCGCTGACCAGGCGTTTGCTCCGGCTTGACGGCAGCACCGCCACGCCTTCGAAGGCGCGGTGTTCGAGAAAGGCCGCGACCGACACCTTCAGGCCCTTGGCGATCTTGCACAGCACTTTGATCGACGGCACGCTGCGCCCGGATTCGATCTGCGCCAGCATCGCCCGGCTGACCCCGCACTGGCGGGCCAGGGCATCCAGGGACAGATGACGCTTGCTGCGCAGGCGTTGCAGGTTCTGCGCGACCCGTTCGCTGATGGGGTCCTCTTCCTGAGTCTCCAGGTGGGTCAAATCAAGGCCGGGTTCGTCGGCGCTCGCCAGAAAGCGCGAGGGTTCCTGGGCGCTCACGCGTGGTAGGTCCTGATCGGCCGGGCCGCCTGAACCCACTGGAACGCCTGGTAACCGGCATTGCGCGCGTACATCTCCCACATGGCCCGGGCCAGTTGCTGGGCCTGCTTGCGTTTGCGGAACTGGGCGAAGTCGATAACGTTGTCGGTCGGTTTCATAAGGCACTTCACTGTCGTGACCAATGGGCGGGATGAGCTGAGAGTACGTGGTTATATTTATAACCATAAATACTGATTATTTATTTATTAATTCCTTTGTGTTCTTAGAGGCCGGGCCGTGGCAAAGCCCGCTCAAATCACATGGGCCTTGTGCAATTCGGTCAGGGACAACGCCTTGAGCCGGGCCAGCAGCGGGTCGCGGCGGTCCCGCGGGTGGCTCAGTTGCACCGCCAGTTCCTGGCGAATACGGCTGGGGCGGTTGTCCATCACCAGCACCCGGTCGCTCAGGTACAGCGCCTCGTCGACATCGTGGGTCACCAGCAGCAGGGCGATGGCGTGACGCTCGGCCAGTTGCAGCAGCAGGTCCTGCAGTTTCATCCGGGTAAAGGCGTCCACCGCGCTGAAGGGCTCGTCGAGCAACAGCACCTGTGGCCGCGCGTACAGGCCGCGGGCGATCGCCACCCGCTGCGCCATGCCGCCGGACAGCGCCTTGGGCAGGGCCTGGGCAAAACCCGAAAGGCCGACTTCCTCGATCAGTTGCGCGACCCAGGCGCGGTCGTAATGCGCGTCGTCGCCAAAGCCGATGTTCTGTTCCACCGTCAGCCAGGGCATCAGCCGCGGTTCCTGGAAGACAAAGGCCAGGCGTTCGGTATGGCTGCGCAGTTGCCCCTGAAAGTCCTTCTCCAGGCCGGCGACGATGCGCAGCAGAGTGCTTTTGCCGCAGCCGCTGGGGCCCAGCAGGCTCACGGTTTCCCGCGGTTGCAGTTGCAGGTGGATATCGTGGAGGACGGTGGTGGCGGCGAAGGTCTTGCGTTCCACGTGGATGTCCAGCAGGGCTTGGGTCATGGCTCGATCCTCTGTGTGTTAGTCGTTGCCGCCTTGGCCATTGAAGGTGTCGCGCCAGGTCAGGAAGCGTTTTTCCAGGCCGGCGAGGAGGCCGTCGCTGAGCTTGCCCAGCACCGCGAGGACGATGATCGCCGCCAGCACGATGTCCGGCCGCGAGGTTTCCCGGCCGTCGCTGAGCAGATAACCCAGG
Organism: Pseudomonas sp. NFPP07; assembly: GCF_900115645.1. Lineage (NCBI taxonomy): Bacteria > Pseudomonadati > Pseudomonadota > Gammaproteobacteria > Pseudomonadales > Pseudomonadaceae > Pseudomonas > Pseudomonas sp. NFPP07. The sequence continues at coordinate 115,565 of NZ_FOXG01000008.1, read as the reverse complement.
CCCTTGGTGGCGGCGATCAGTTCGGCGGCCACCAGGAACATCCAGGCCAGGCTCATGCCGCTGCGCAAGCCAGTGAACAGGCCGGGCAGGGCGGCCGGCAGGAGAATCCGCCGCACCAGCCGGCGCCGGCCGAAACCGTACATGTGGCCGACCTCCACCAGCTTGCGGTCGATATCGCGAATCGCCGCCACGCCATTGAGGTACACCGGGAAGAAGGCGCCGATGGCGATCAGCACCACCTTCGAAGTTTCGTCGATGCCCAGCCACAGCAGGAGCAACGGCACCCAGGCCAGGCTGGGGATCGAGCGCAGGCCGGCGAAGGTCGGCTCCATGTAGGCTTCGGCTTCCCGGCTCAGGCCGACCCAGGCGGCGAAGACCAGCGCCAGGCCGGCGCCGATGGCAAAGCCCAGCAGCACCCGCAGCAGGCTGGCGCCGATGTGTTTCCACAGCGCGCCTTCGGCCAGGTCGCCGAGGGTCAGGGCGATCTCGCTGGGGGCCGGCATCTGGTACGACGGCAGCCAGCCGATGCGCACCACGAACTCCAGCAGCAGGATGATCACTACCGGCAGGGCCAGGCCCTTGAGGCGCAGGCGCCAGCGGGCGGGGTCGAAGCGTGGGAGCTTGCCCGGCGCGGACAGGGCCAGGCGGGTCGAGAGGTTGTTGCTGTCGCTGCTCATGGCGATTCTCCGGCAACGCCGAATCCGCGCCAGGCACGGGCTCGGTCGTCGCCTGGGCGGTAGGTTATTGACGGGCCACGGCCTGCTTGACGCCGGTGTCGAGCAGTTGGTCGATCACCTGGTCCACGTTCACCCCGCGGCGCACCAGTTCCTCGGACACCAGGATCGGCGCGGCGGCCTTGGAGGCCAGCACATCCTCGGCGCTCAACCGTGGGTTACCGAGGTCGGTGCGCGACAGTTGCAGCCGGGCCACTTCCAGTGGCAGGCCGGATTCGTCGGCCAATAGTTTGGCCAGCTCGTCCGGGTGCTTGACCGACCATTCGCGGGCCTGCTCGTAGGCGGCGATCACGCTGGCGATGGTCTGCGGATGTTCCTTGGCGTACTGCTCGGTGACGCTGAGCACGCCGTAGCTGTTGAAGGCAGTGTTGCGGTACAGCAGGCGCGAGCCGGCCTGCACTTCGCTGGCGGCCATGTGCGGGTCGAGGCCGGCCCAGGCGTCGACGTCGCCTTTCTCCAGGGCGGTACGGCCGTCCGGGTGCTGCAGGTGCACCAGTTCCACATCGTCTTTTTTCAGCCCGGCCTGTTGCAGGCTGCGCAGGGTGAACAGGTAGGGATCGGTGCCTTTGGTGGCGGCGATCTTCTTGCCCTTGAGGTCGGCGACTGTCTGGTATGGCGAATCCTTGCGCACCACCAGGGCGGTCCATTCGGCGCGGCTGTAGACATACACCGACTTGATCGGGCTGCCGTTGGCCCGGCTCAGCACCGCCGCCAGGCTGGCGGACGAGGCGAAGTCGACGCCGCCGCTGTTGAGGTATTCCAGGGAGCGGTTGCTGCCCTGGCTGAGGACCCAGCCGACCTTGGTCTGGGGCAGGGCCTTTTCGAGAAAGCCGAAGTGCTTGAGCACCAGGCTGACCGGCGAGTAATAGGCGTAGTCCAGGTGCACTTCGGCCGGCGGGTTTTCCGCGGCCTGGGCCAGGGGTTGCAGGCCTAGCGCCAGGACGCAGGCGCTGAGCAGGTATCTGGCGCTAGCCAGGGGGAAACGCAAGACGGGTTTCATGGAGCGGCTCCGGACAAGGCGGCGAGAGGGCAATGTCGTTATTTCCGCTGCTTATTTCAAAAGTCGCGGAAGGCAGGAATAAATCCTGCCGGAAAGGAATATTGCAGGCTCTGTGCCATAGCCGGGGAAGGGCGGTTTCAAGGTGTTCCAACAGGAAAAAAGCCTCTGGCGATGTTGCCTGGCCAACAGTCTGTTGCCGCGCTGTTTCTCCACCAACAGCCTTCTGGCGCGGGTGCAAAAGCGGCTATGAGCTTATGCGTTAACAGAATTTCATAATCGGATTCTAAGAGCGTTATGTTCTAGAAAATCCGCTTTTCCAATCATCCAGGAATTTCCCATGACGCTCTCCCGACGCCTGCGCCGTCTGCTCCTCAGCACCCTGTTCGCAGCGCCCCTGGCCCAGGCCGCCGAGCCGCTGGTGCTGCAGGTCGGCGACCAGAACTACTACAACGTGCGCGCCTCGGTGGAGGCCTCGGGTGTGCTCGAAGGCGCGCCCTATAAGGTCGATTGGAAACACTTCCAGGCCGCCGCGCCCCTGGCCGAAGCGCTGAACACCGGCGCCCTGGACCTGGGCTTTCTCGGGGATTCGGGCTTTCTGTTCCTCGCCGCGAAACAGGCGCCGGTGAAGTTGATCGGCGTCTCGCGGCAGAACCCGGACACCATCGCCTTGCTGGTGCCCAAGGATTCGCCGGTGCAGACCATCGCCGACCTCAAGGGCAAGAAAGTCGCCTACTGGCCCGGTGCCTGGAGCCAGCAACTGACCCTGCGCGCCCTGGAGCAGGCCGGCCTGCCGGAGGACCATGTCGAGTTCATCAAGCTGATGCCGATCGATGCCGCCGCGGCCTTGCCCCAGGGCAGCATCGACGCCTTCCCGGTGTGGGAACCCTATATTTCGCAGCAGATCCTGTTCTCCGGCGCGCGGCCGATCCTCACCGCGAAGAACCTGATGCCCGGCCTCAGCGCCATCGCCGCCTCGACCCCGGCCATCGACAGCAAGCGTGAAGCCATCGCCGACTTCCTCGGCCGCCTGAAACTGGCCCGCGCCTGGGTCGACAGCCACACCGACCAGTACGCCGACCTGTGGGCGAAAAAGGCCAACCTAGACCCGAACGTCTCGCGCCATTGGCTGCGCCAGGCGCACATGAGCGTCGGCCCGGTGGACCCGCAGGCCGCCGCCGACCTGCAAAGCGCTGCGGACTTCCTGTTCAAGGTCAAGGCGCTGCCGGCGCCCTTGGCCACCGCGACTGTTGTCGACACTTCCTTTACCCAGGCCCTGAGCCAGTGACGCCTTGCCGGGGCCAGGTCACAGGCCCCGGTGCATTCAACGCCCTTCGTGCTGGCGCCGATAAGCTCCCGGCTGTACGCCCACGGCCTTGGCGAAGGCGCGGGTAAAGGCCGCGACCGATTGATAACCCACAGCCGCGCCAACCTGTTCCACGGTGTGGTTGGCCTTGAGCAACTGGCAGGCATGGCGCATGCGCAGCGCCAGCAGGACCTGGCCCGGGGATTGCCCGGCCAGTTCGTTGAAGCGCTTGAAGAAGGCCGAGCGCGACAGCCCGGTGCAGGCCGCCATGCTTTCCAGGGGCCAGGGCTGTTCGGGGTGTTCGATCAGCTGTTCCAGCAGCGCGGCGAAGGCCGGGTGCCGGGCCAGCGCCACCAGCCCGCCAAGGCCCTGGTTATCGGCCACTTGCTGGCGCAGCACATAGAGGAACAGCAGGTGGCTCAGGCGCTCCAGCAGCGCCGAGGAGGGCGCGGGCGTGCGCCGGCACTCTTGCAGGATCAACTCGAACAGGGCCCGGGCCGCGCTCAGGGACGGGTCGCCGGCGCGCAGCACGATCCAGTCCGGCAGGCCGTCGATGATCAGCGACGACAGCCCGGACTTGAAATGAAAGAAGCCGCAGACCAGGCCCACGCCATCCTCGGCCTGATCTTGTGCGTGAGTGTCGAGCGCCTGCATGGCCCTGCGTGGCAGTTCAAGGGCGGCACTACGCTGTTCGGCGCTGGACAGGCGATAGTCCAGGTCGCGCAGCAGGAACAGCGCATCCCCGGCATTCAGGCGCTGGGCCGGCTCATGGCCCTCGATATGCAGCCAGCAATGGCCCTGCACGATCAGGTGGAAACTGGCCCGGGCCAGGCCGTGGGTGCTGGCGTGCCAGCCGCCGCAGTAGCGGCCGACATGGAACAGGCTGGCGTCGAGTTCGAGGCTTTCTAATAACCAATCAACCAGTGGGCTGGACGAAATCATCTAATGGAAACACTCAGGAGCAAGTAATCGCTACTTTAGAATATGGATCGAAATTTTTATAACCAACAGACTGGCCGGACACCTACACAGCAGGAGTCCACCGCATGTCGCGCATCACTCTACACAGCCTGCAAAGCGCTCCCGAAGCGGCCCGGCCGTTTTTGCAGAACGCCCAGAACAACTCGGGGTTCATTCCCAACCTGCTGGGCATCCTGGCCAATGCCCCGGCGGCGCTGGAGACCTACGTTACGGTATCGGCGCTCAATGGCAAGGCCGAGCTGAGCCTGGCCGAACGGGAGGTGGTGCAACTGGTGGCCGCCACCACCCACGGTTGCGATTTCTGTGTGGCCGGGCACACTGCGGTGGCGCAGAACAAGGCCAAACTGCCGGACGAAGTGATCAGCGCGTTGCGTGAGCGCAGCCCCTTGCCGGAGGAAAAACTGCAGGCATTGGCTGCCTTCGCCGCCGAGGTGATCGCCACCCGTGGCAACGTCAGCGAGCCGACGTTCACAGCGTTCAAGGCCGCCGGCTACAGCGAGGGCAATGCCCTGGAAGTGATACTCGGGGTGAGCCTGGCGACCCTGTGCAATTTCGCCAACGTGTTCGCCCGCACGCCGCTGAACCCGGAACTGGCCAAGTACCGCTGGCAAGCGCCGCAGCAATGATGCAGCGGCTTGATTCAAGGCACGGCCGTTGGGCCGCTGCCGCGTAAAAAAGGAGAAAACCACATGCTCAACCCCGCATTCAGTCAATGGCTGGACGCCGAGGCCCAGGCTTTGGACCAGGGCCACTGCGACCCGCAGCAGGTGCTGGCGCGGCTGGCCGAGGCGCAGGTGCTGCGCATCGGCATTCCGCCCGGGCAGGGCGGTAGCGGCGGCGACCTGGGCGACGCCGTGGAGGCGCTGGCCGCGGTGGCTAGCCGTTCCCTGGCGGCGGCCTTTGTGTTCTGGGGCCAGCGGGCCTTTATCGAATACCTGCTGCACAGCCCCAACGCGGCCTTGCGCGAGCGTCTGTTGCCGGACCTGCTCAGCGGCGAACTGGCGGGGGCCACCGGGCTGTCGAACGCCATGAAGTTCCTCTCCGGCATCGAGGCCCTGCAAGTCCGCGCGCAGCCACGGGCGGGTGGTTGGAATCTGAACGGGCGCCTGCACTGGGTGACCAATCTGCGCAAAAGCGGTTTTGTGGTGGCCGCGGCCATCGAGCACGAGCAGGGCGGCGCGCCCTTTGTCCTGGCGATCCCCGCGGGCCTGGCCGGCTTGCAACGTTCCGAGGACTTGCAACTGATGGGCTTGCAGTCGAGCAACACCGCGGCGCTGGAGCTGCAGCAGGTGGAGGTCGGCCACGACTGGTTGCTGCACGAGGATGCCAAGGCCTTTCTGCCAGCGGTGCGCCCGGCGTTTCTCGGCCTGCAATGCGGCATGGCCATCGGCCTGGCGCGGCGCGCGCTGGATGAAGTGCAAACCCATCTGCACAGCGGGCGTTCGATCCTGCGCGAGCCGTTGCAGGAGCAACGCCAGCAATTGGAAGAGAGCGTCGACCAGCTCAAGCGCGGCTTGCTGGAGGGGCGTTTCCTGACCCAGCCAGCAGCGCTGTTCCGGCTGCGCATCGCCCTGGCCGAAGCCGCCGCCAACGCCGTGCAACTGGAGTTGCAGGCCAGCGGCGGCAAGGCCTACCTGAGCGAGCATGGCGGCGGTTTTGCCCGGCGCTGGCGCGAGTCGGCCTTCGTGCCGATCGTCACGCCGAGCCTGGTGCAGTTGCGCGCCGAGTTGCAGCGCCAGGCCCGGGACGCGGCGGCATGAGCGCGGCCTTGCTCGAAGCCCGGCAGATCAGCCTCGGCTACCCCGGTGAAGCAGGCTGGCAAGCGGTGCTGGAAGGCTTTGACCTGAGCTTGCAGCCAGGGGAGGTGGTGTCGATCCTCGGCCCCAGCGGCGTCGGCAAGTCCAGCCTGTTGCGGGTCCTGGCCGGCCTGCAGGCGCCCCACAGTGGTAGCGTCAGCCTGTTGGGCCAGGCGCTGGACGGGCCGCATCCACGGGTGGCCGTGGCCTTCCAGGACCCCAGCCTGCTGCCCTGGCTGAACCTGGAACACAACGTCGCCTTCGGCCTCGATTTCGCCCGCCAGCCGGCGCTGGACGCCCGGCAGCGCCAGGCGCGGATCGACCAGGCGATTACCGAGGTCGGCCTGCAGCATGCCCGCGGGCATTACCCGGCGCAGCTGTCCGGCGGCATGGCCCAGCGCACCGCGCTGGCCCGTTGCCTGGCGCGCCAGCCCCAGGTGCTGTTGCTCGACGAACCCTTTGGCGCGCTGGACGAAGTGACCCGCGCCGACATGCAGCAACTACTGCTCAAGGTGATCGCCGAGCACCGCACCGCGGCGCTGCTGATCACCCACGACATCGACGAGGCCCTGCTGCTTTCCGAGCGGATCCTGCTACTGGGTAACAGCCCGGCGCGGACCCTCGGCGAGTGGCGCATCGACCTGCCTCAGCCGCGCGCCGAGCTGGTGGAAGAACTGGGCGCCCTGCGTATCGAGATTCTCAAAACCCTTCGGCGGGCGAGCCGCGCTACACAACCCCAAGCCTTGGCCCTGCCTGAACCTCTGTCTCTGTAGGAGCGAAGTTTGCTCGCGATAAAAACCTCAGTGCGGCGCAGGGTCCCAGACACCCCGTCAGCGTTGAGGTCATTCGCGAGCAAGCTTCGCTACTACATAAGAGCCGGAAGAGCCGCAAGAGGCGGTAATGGCCGGGTTCAACCCCTTGCCTGAATGATCGGAGATACACCATGTGCCTGGATGACTTCACCCACAGCCGTCGCGACTTCCTCAAGCTCAGCGCCTTGCTCACCGCCGGCGGCGCCTTGCCGCTGCTGGGTAGCCTGCAGGCCCGCGCCGCCGCGGAGCCGGACGCGCCGGTGCGCATCGGCTACCTGCCGATCACCGACGCCACGCCTTTGCTGGTGGCCCATAACAACGGCCTGTTCGAGGCTGAGGGCATCCGCTCCGAGCGCCCGGTGCTGCTGCGCAGTTGGGCGCAGGTGATCGAGGCGTTCATTTCCGGGCAGGTCAATGTGATTCACCTGCTGTCGCCGATGACCGTCTGGGCTCGCTATGGCAGTAAGGTGCCGGCCAAGGTGGTGGCCTGGAACCACGTTGGCGGCTCCGGCCTGACCGTGGCGCCGGGCATCACCGAGGTGCGGCAGCTGGGCGGGCAGGCGCTGGCGATTCCGTTCTGGTACTCGATTCACAACGTGGTGGTGCAGCAACTGCTGCGCGACAACGGCCTGACCCCGGTGAGCCGGCCAGCCAACAGTCCGCTGGCAGCCAACGAGGTCAATCTGCTGGTGCTGCCGCCGTCGGACATGCCGCCGGCCCTGGCCAGCAAGCGCATCGCCGGCTACATAGTCGCCGAGCCTTTCAATGCCCTGGCCGAGGAGCTCAAGGTCGGCCGGGTGCAGCGCTTTACCGGGGACATCTGGCGCAACCACGCCTGCTGCGTGGTGTTCATGCACGAGCAGGACCTGAACAATCGCCCCGAATGGTCGCAGAAGGTGGTCAACGCCATCGTCAAGGCGCAGCTGTGGACCCGCGACCACCGCGCCGAGGCCGCCAGTCTGCTGTCCCGCGACGGCGCCAACCGCTACACCCCGCATGCGCCCCAGGTGCTGAGCCGGGTCCTGGCGCCGAGTGCCAGCGCACGCCAGCAGTACCTGGCCGACGGCGCGATCCAGCACGCGCAGTGGGACGAGCAGCGCATCGATTTCCAGCCGTACCCGTTCCCCAGCTACACCGAGGAACTGGTCAAGCGCCTCAAGGACACCCTGATCGAAGGCGACAAGGGCTTTTTGGCCAGCCTCGACCCGCAGCACACCGCCCGCGATCTGGTGGACGAGCGCTTCGTGCGCAACGCCATCGCGTCGGTTGGCGGGCTCAAGGCATTCGGCTTGCCCGACAGCTTCGAACGCAGCGAGGAGTTCAGCCTCTGATGGCCAAGCGATCCGCATCGAGCCTGCATGGGCTGCTGGGCGTGGCGGGGCTGCTGTGCCTGCTGCTGTTGTGGTGGTTGGGGGTGCGCCTGTTTGGCAGCGCCGACGGGCTCGCGGCGCGTTTTTCGCCGGCGGCGACCCTGGCCAGCCTGCTGGAACTGCTGGGCCGCGCCGAGCTGTACGAGCATGTGCTGGTCAGCCTCAAGCGCATCCTGGTTGGCTTGGCACTGGCCTTGCTGGTCGGCGTGCCCCTGGGCCTGCTGATCGGCAGCTACCGTCACCTGGAGGCGGCCACCACCCCGGCGTTCCAGTTCCTGCGGATGATCTCGCCGCTGTCGTGGATGCCGGTGGTGGTGATGCTGATGGGGGTCGGGGACCAGCCGATCTACTTCCTGCTGGCCTTCGCCGCGGTCTGGCCGATCCTGCTCAACACCGCGGCCGGGGTGCGCCAGCTCGACCCGCGCTGGCTGCAACTGAGCCGCAGCCTCAGCGCCACCCGCTGGGAAACCCTGCGCAAGGTGATCCTGCCGGGGGTGCTGGGCCATGTGCTGACCGGCGTGCGCCTGGCCATCGGCATACTGTGGATCGTCCTGGTGCCCTGCGAAATGCTTGGCGTCAGCGCCGGCCTGGGCTATTTCATCCTCGATACCCGCGACCGCCTGGCCTATTCGGAACTGATGGCCATGGTCCTGCTGATCGGCGCCCTGGGCTTTGCCCTGGACAGCCTGGCCCGTGGTCTGCACCGGCGCTGGACGCACTTGCCGTAACGCCGCGACGGGCGCATTGTCAGTGGGAAGTCTGAAGTCATGCTGGCGTTCGATCCGGCGTTGACGCACTGGCGTATAGAGAAGCGGGCGCCGGTGGCCGGCGTGGGCGTCCAGCCTATCTGGAGGTGCGCCATGAGCCAGTATCAACGCTTGTTGCTGGTCATCGACCCGGCAATGCGCCAGTCCCCCGCGATCCCGCGTGCCGCTGCCCTGGCCAAGGCCAGCGGGGCGAGCCTGCATATCGCGGCCTTGCTGAAACCGGCGTCGATTCTTTCCCTGTTCGAGCACAACGTGCGCAATGAGGCGCGCGAACGTTACCGCCTGGGGCACCAGGAATGGTTGCAGGAGGAGGTGCATCGCCTGCGCGGCCATGGTGTCAAGGTCAACGGCGAGGTGGCCTGGGCCGACGACCTGCTGGAGGAAATCCTGCAGCACGTCGCGGAAATCCAGCCCGACCTGCTGATCAAGGACGTGCAGCACGAACCGGCGCTCAAACGCGCCTTTCTCACGCCGATGGACTGGCACCTGCTGCGCCAGTGCCCGGTACCGCTGTACCTGATGGGTCGCCACGGCCATACGTTGCCGCAAATGGTGGTCGCGGCGGTCGACCCGTCGCGGCCGGAGTACCAGCACAACGGACTCAACGACCGGATCATCCACGAAGCCAACAGCCTGGCCCTGCAATGCGATGCCGAGCTGCACCTGCTGCATGCCTATGACGTGTCGTCGGTCTACCTGGGCGATGCCGGGGGCGGTGGCCTGGTGCTGGCGGACCTGACCCGGGAACTGCGGGTGACCCTGGAAAAAGCCTTCCTGGAACTGGCCGAGCGTTATGGCGTGCCCGAGGAACGCCGGCATTTCATCCTCGGACAACCGGTCACCGTGCTGGCCAACTTCGTCACCGAGAACCAGGCCGACGTGCTGGTCATGGGCCGCGTGCATCGCCAGGGCCTGGAGAAACTGGTGGGCAGCACCACCGAGCACGCGTTGTATCAGGTGCCCTGCAGCCTGCTGGCGCTGTAGCCGGGCGCCTTGGGAGGTGAGACATGAGCGAATATCCGTCATTGCAGATGACCCTGCGCAACCGTCAGGCGGCCGGGCAAGGGCTGGTCGCGCCGTTGCAGAAATACAGCCGCCGGCCCGAGGTGATCGTGCTGGCGTTGCCCCGGGGCGGGGTGCCGGTGGCCTGGGAAATCGCCCGGGCCCTGGAGGTGCGGCTGGACCTGATGCTGGTGCGCAAGCTTGGCGTGCCCGGCCATGAAGAACTGGCGATGGGCGCCATCGCCAGCGGTGGTATCCGCATCCTCAATCAGGACGTCCTGGGCAGCCATCACCTCGGTGATGCCGCGCTGCAAGCGGTGACCATACGGGAAACCCAGGAGTTGCAGCGCCGCGAACGGGTCTACCGTGGCGACCGGGCCGCGCCCGACCTGCGTGACCAGGTGGTGATCCTGGTGGACGACGGGCTGGCCACCGGCGCCTCGATGCACGCCGCGGTACAGGCGACGCGCCTGCAGCACCCGGCGCGGATTGTGGTGGCCGTGCCCCTGGCGCCCCAGGAAACCGTCGACACCCTGAGTTTCGAGGTCGACGAGCTGATCTGCCCGATCACGCCCCTGTGGTTCGTGTCGATCGGCAATGGTTACGCGGACTTTGCCCAGACCTCGGACGAGGAGGTGATCGACCTGTTGCAGCGCGCCTGGCAGCGACCCTGCGAAGGCGGTTCGGCATGAAGGCCCGGGCTGCCTGAACGCGGGCGCTCCGGAACCAAAACCGCCGTTGCCCCTCCAAGCTGTGCCCGGCGCTGCGTGCAGGCCGGGCGAGGGATCCATGGGCGAGGGATTTTTGCCATTGAGGTGACGACCGCAACGGTCCGGCACAGGGCAAAACATGAAACAAGGCTTCAAGCTTCTCTGCGCAGTGTTGCTCGCCGCTGGTCTGGGCGGTTGCATTGCTGCTCCCATCGAAATGACCGCGCAGACCGAGCAACGCCTGCGCGCCCAGGCGCCGATCCGCTTTCTGTTGACCTTCGACGACGGCCCCAGCGCTTCCAGTTTCTACAACCCGACCGAACGGGTGCTCGACGACCTGCTCGACAACCCGTTGCAACCGGCGATCAAGGCGGTGTTCTTCGTCCAGACCCGGGCCTCGCGGGCCGGCGGCAGCGACATCGGCCGACAGCTGATGGCCCGCGAACATACCGAGGGCCATGTGCTGGGCTTTCATACCGCCACGCCGAGGCACACCAACCATCGCTCGCTCGCCCCGCCGGAACTGGAGGCGTCCCTGAACAACGGCAGCGCCGATATCGCGCTGATCACCGGCGTGCCGCCGAGCCTGGTGCGCCCGCCATTCTGGAACTACGACAAGCGCACCTTCGCCGCCTACCAACGGCATGGCCTGCATGTGCTGCTCACCGACCTCAGCGCCAACGATGGCAAGGTCTGGGGTTTCAACGCCAGCCCACGGCGCCGGGCCAATATGCTGCGCCAGCTGTCGGAAGTGCGCGAACGCATTGCCCTGGGCCAGTTGCCGACGGTGGACGGAGCGATCCCGCTGGTGGTGACCTTCCACGACCTCAATCGCTACACCGCCCGCCACACCCGGGAATACCTGCAGATCCTGCTCGACAGCGCCCAGGCCACTGGCCTTGCGACTGCGCCCAAGCCGTTCTACGACGATACCGCGGCGCTGCAACGGGCGGTCATGGCCCGCACTGTCAGCAACAGCGAACAGCCGGTGCGGTTGCCGGGGCTGTGGAACTGGCTGTGGGACAGGAATTCCCACTGAGCAGGCGTGACCGTTCGCATTGGACAAGACATGACCGTCGGTCCGCCAGTGCCTCGCCAGGATCGAATAAAACGCTGATTTTACAGTCACATGGGTGGTTGCAGGTGCCGGCGCCGCCGGTTCGCACAGGGCCCGCTGCGTTGCCGGGCAGCTTTGCCAACCCATCGTTCTGACCCAGGTTCTAGGACACTTCCATGAAGCGACTCGCGACACTCACCCTGACCCTTTGCTCCACGCTGCTGCTGGGTGGCTGCTACCCCCATTGGGAGGACGGCCGACGCTACGATCGCGACCATGACGGTTGGCGCGACCACAGCCGTTATGACCGCGATTACTACCGCGACCGCGATCGTGACGACGACCGTTACGACCGCCGCTACGACCGGCGGGACAAGGACGGGCGCTATCGTCGCGACCGTGACGATGACGACGATGATGATTGAGTCGCCGGGCGCTTTTCGCCCGACCTGACAACGGCGCCCGAGGGCGCCGTTGTCGTGTGTGCCGGGCGTTACTTCACCGCATAGAACTTGCGCACATAGGCTGTGCTGTGCCACGCGCAGGGCGTGCCCTGGGCAACGAACAGCGTAGCGCCGGGGCCGGCGCTCAGGCGGCTGCCGTCCGCGCCCTCGAGGGTCACGCTGCCTTCCACCAGGTGCATCAGTTCATTGAGCTTGTGCGGCCGGCCATGGCGGCGGTACGGCGTGGAATCCCAGACCCCGATCCGCAGGTCGCAGGCGTCGTCCTCGAAGGCGTTGCGCGAGCGGCATTGCGGTTCCGCGCCGATCAGGATCTGCGGCTCGGGAGCCGCCGAGGGCGAGAGCATGGCCCGCGGGTCGAGCAGCGTCAGGCCCGGTTCGGCGCCCGCCGCGGCACGGTTCACCGCGCAGAAGGCCCAGAGCGTGCCGGGCTCGGCCTCGAGCTTGAAGGCGCTGCCGCGGCCGATCACCACGCTGGCGCCGGGGGCCAGTTCCAGGGCCAGTTCCCCAGACGGCTCGGCGCTGTAGAGCAACACCTTGCCGGTGTGCACCACGAGCATTTCGATGTGGGGGAAATCCTCGCTGGCAAAACGTCCGCTGGTGCGCACGACACCGGCGGCAATGCCGTCGCTGCCGTTATAGGCGACCAGCCGATCGGCGCCGAAGGGGTCGTCACTGCCCAGGGCAGCAGGGGTGAACAGGCTGGCGTCGAAGCGGCCGTCGGCGCCTGCCAGCAGCAAAGCGGCGGGTGTGGACATGTAAAGGACTCTCTGGGGGTGTTGGAAAAAAAGCGCCGCGACCCAGGGGCGCGCGGCGTTGTGGGTCAACCGATGGCCTGGGTCACCAGGGCGAACTGATGCACGTTGCCGAGCGCCCGGGGCGGGGTGCCGCGGGCCATCTGCGCGACCTGGTCGACCTGTTTCAGGCCGGCGCTTTCCAGCCATTTGGCCAGGCCGCAGTCGGCCGGAATATCGATGCGCACGAAGGCATCGGGAACCTTGCTCAGCAGGCTGGCGATCATCTGCCGGGCCTGCTCGGCGGTTTCCGCGACCACCGGGCCGATGCAGCGGCCACGGCCGAACGGCCGCAGCAGGGCAAAGGCGCGCAACTGGCCGTCGCGTTCGATGCCGACGCCATGCTCGACCACCGCGAACAGGTCTTCCAGCACCTGCTGGCGGTCCAGGCCGCTGCCGGCGTTGGCCAGGCTCAACTGGCGCAGGCGGTCGGCCTTGCGCAGCGGCCGGCAGCTTTCACCGGCGGGCAGGGCGCCCACCTCCGGCACCCGCACCTGGCCCTGATGCTGCTGGATCACGCCGAACTCGACGAAGCCCTGGCTGGCATACAGCGGCGCGCCGGCCAGGGTGGCGTTGAGGATCGGCGTGCGCGACTCGCAGGCGTGCAGGGCCTTTTCCATCAGGGCCCGGCCGATGCCCTGGCCCTGGTAGTCGCCGCTGACGATCACCAGGCCGATGGTGGCGTAGTCCCCCTGCAGGCAAGCGAAGGCGCTGCCGATCAGGCGCTCGCCGTCTTCCACCACGAAGCCCTGGCCGACCCGCTGCAACATCGCCCAGTCTTCCAGGCGATGGGGCCACTTCAATTGCACGGACAGGGCGTGGGCCGCCGGCAAGTCGGCGACAGTCATCGGGCGGTACACATAAGCAGGGCGAGGGGTGGCGGACATGGCAAGACTCCGTGAAAAAGATAAGCGCGATCGTCGGCGATGCGCCTGTATCCCATCTGCGATCACGCCTGGCAAGAGCCCCGCGGCGATTCGGCAGAATCCCTAAAAGACCGGCCGGCAGACCACAGTAACTACTTAAAAGGGGCCCAAGGTCGGCAGCAAATGCTTGAGCTTTTTTCCTAGGATGGAGGCCTGGTTTTTACCGGCCGGGCCGGCCTTCGCCGACCTTATTGCCGCCTTCAAGTGGAGTGCTCCATGGATAGCTTCGATCCTCGTCTTGTCGCTGTGCGCAGCGCTCATTTCATTGCCGGCCAGTACCGCGACGCCGCGCCCGGGCTGGAGGTCTCGCGACCGTCGGACGGCCAGGCCTACGGGCAGTTGCCGATCGCCGACGCCGGGCTGGTGGACGAGGCGGTGAACAACGCCTGGCAGGCATTCGCCCGCTCCGACTGGGCCAGCCGTCCGCCCCGGGAGCGGGCGCGGGTGATGCGGCGCTGGGCCGACCTGGTGGAAGCCGACGCGGCGATCCTGGCGCCGCTGGAGGCGGTGGGCTCGACTCGGCCGCATCAGGATGTGATCGGCTGGGACATTCCCTATGTCGCCGAAGGCATCCGCTTTTTCGCCGAGCTGGCGGACAAGCACGGCGGTTCGCTGGCCGCCACCCAGACCGACCGCCTGGGCATGCAGATCGCCGAACCCTACGGGGTGATCGCCGCCATCGCACCGTGGAATTTCCCGCTGAGCATGGCCTCGTGGAAAGTCGCCCCGGCCCTGGCCGCCGGTAACGCGGTGGTGCTCAAGCCGTCGGAGTTGACGCCGTTTTCCAGCCTGCGGTTCGCCGAACTGGCGCTGCAGGCGGGGGTTCCGGCGGGCATCTTCAACGTGGTGCAGGGCGACGGCCGGGTCACCGGCGACGCCCTGTGTCGCCATCCGCGGGTGGCCAAGGTGACCTTCACCGGTTCCACCGCCACGGGGTCGAGCATCATGTCCACCTGCGCCCTGGTCGGCCCCAAGCCGGTGACCCTGGAGCTGGGCGGCAAGAGCCCGCAACTGGTGTTCGCCGACGTGCCGGACCTCGCCAGGACCGCGCGCACCGTGGCCATGGCCATTACCGGCAATGCCGGGCAGGTGTGCGTCTCCGGCTCGCGGCTGCTGATCGAGCGCTCGGTCATGCAGCCCTTCGTCGAGCACCTGCGGGCGTACTTCGAACAATTGCGCCCGGGGCCGACCTGGTCGTCGGCCAGCACGCTGTCGCCGATCATTTCCCGGCAGCAGGCGAACCGCATCGACGGCATCGTCCAGCGTTCGCGCCAGGCCGGCGCCGAGGTGCTCTGCGGCGGCGGGCTGTTCGACGGCCTGGGCGGCGCCTATTACCAGCCGACCCTGCTGACCGGCCTGGACAACCGCAACCCGGCGGTCTGCGAGGAGATCTTCGGCCCGGTGCTGACGGTGCAGGCCTTCGACGACGAAGCCGAGGCCCTGGCCCTGGCCGAGCATGCCACCTACGGCCTGGCCGCCGGAGTACACACCGCCGACATCAACCGCGCCCTGCGCCTGGTCCGGCGCCTGGAAGCCGGCACGGTGTGGGTCAACCGCTACGGGCGCAGCAACGACTACATCCTGCCCACCGGCGGCTACAAGCGCTCCGGCATCGGCAAGGACCTGGGGCGCGAAGCCTTCGAGGCCAACCTGCGCTTCAAGAGCGTGCTGATCGATATCGCCGGCTGAAAACCGTGATCGACAGGGGCGGGTGAGCGGCGCGGTACGAAGTATGCATTGAACCTGCCGGCGCGGCCGCAGGCCGGCCGCCACCGGTTGTGGATCGACCGGCAGACACTCTGCGATTCAGCGAAACGGGCGCTTCCAGACGGGGGCGCCCGTTTTCGTTGGGGCCGGCGCAGGTTCTGCGGCGACCGGGCCCGGACTTGAGCCCCGGCGGCCGGCAAAGGTCCATAAAAGCGCATGAATACGGGCTTTGCCCAAGGCTGGCGCGCCCCGCAAAGTCTGCTGAGGGCGCCCCGAAAAACGGTGGTTTGTATCGAGCAGCCCGCGCTTTTAACGCCATCTGCTGATTTCACGGTGTTGTAATGAAGCTGTGATTGCAACGCTGCATCAGGGCTCCGGCAGCCGCGCTCTTGCGTGTCACGCCATGACCTCAACGAACTTCAGGACCGCACTCAATGAGCTTTCTTCGTCCCAAATTCATTACGTTCGACTGCTACGGTACGCTGACCAACTTCCACATGGGCACCATGACCCGCGAGCTGTTCGCCGACCGCGTCGGTCCTGAACAGATGGACCAGTTCGTCAAGGACTTCTCGGCCTACCGCCTGGACCAGGTCATGGGCGACTGGAGGCCCTACGACGAGATCCTCAAGACCGCACTGGCGCGGACCTGCAAGCGCTGGGGCGTCGAGTACCGCGGCGAAGGCCAGCTGTACTACGACGCCGTGCCGACCTGGGGCCCTCATCCGGACGTGCCGGCCGGCCTGTCGAAGATCGCCGACAAGATCCCCCTGGTGATCTTCTCCAACGCCAGCGACAGCCAGATCATGTCCAACGTCGACAAGCTCGGCGCGCCGTTCCACAAGGTCTTCACCGCCGAGCAGGCGCAAGCCTACAAGCCACGCCTGGCGGCCTTCGAGTTCATGCTCGACAACCTCGGCTGCGGCCCGCAAGACATCCTGCATGTGTCCTCCAGCTTCCGTTACGACCTGATGCCGGCCCACGACATGAAGATCAAGCACAAGGCTTTCGTCGCCCGTGGCCACGAACAGCCGGCCAACGCCATCTACGGCTACCAGCAGATCCCGGACATCGGCGGCCTGGCTGGGCTGGTCGGGCTCTGATCGGTCATGGGCGTTCTTCAAGGCAGGGTCAGGGAGTCAGGCATGGGCAGTGAATCCTATTGGCTCGACAGTGCGCCGGCCTTCACCGGGGCACAGAGCGGCGCGCTGCCGGACAGCGTCGACGTGGCGATCGTCGGTGGCGGTTTCACCGGGCTGTCCGCGGCCCGCGCGCTGGCCATGAAGGGCGCCCGGGTGGTGGTGCTGGAAGCCGGGCGGGTGATCGGCGAAGCCTCCGGGCGCAACGGCGGCCAGTGCAACACCGGGGTGGCCCAGGATTACGCCGCCCTCAGCGCCAGCCTCGGCGCCGAACGCGCGCGGGCCTATTACCAGGCCTATGAGCGGGCGGTGCAGAGCGTGGTGGCGCTGGTGGCGCAGGAGGGCATCGGTTGCGACCTCAAGCGCAACGGCAAGCTCAAGCTGGCGGCCAAGCCCCTGCATTACGAAGGGCTGGCGCGCACCTGCGAGCTGATCCGCCGCGAGGTCGATGCCGATGTCGAGCTGCTGTCCGCCGAGCAGGTGCGCGGCGAAGTCGATTCTGCCGGTTTTCACGGCGGCCTGTTGCAGCGCAACGGCGTGCAGATGCACGTCGGGCGCTTCGGCATCGGCCTGGCGCACGCCGCGGCGCGCCATGGCGCGCTGATCTATCAGGACTGCGCGGTCCAAGGCTGGCAGGGCAACAGTGGCGGCTACCGGCTCGACACCGCGCGCGGTTCGTTGCAGGCGCGGCAGATTCTGCTGGCCACCGGCGCCTGCCAGCATGGCGACCTCGGCTGGTACCGGCGGCGCATCGTGCCGGTGGGCAGCTTCGTGGTGACCACCGAGGTGCTGCCGCAGGCCCTGGTCGAGCGGCTGCTGCCGCAGCAGCGCTCCTATGTCACCAGCCGCACCATCGGCAACTACTTCCGCCTGACCCCGGATAACCGCCTGCTGTTCGGCGGCCGGGCGCGCTTCGCCATGTCCAGCCCGAGTTCCGATGCCAAGAGCGGCAAGGTGCTGCAGGCGGCCATGGTGCAGATGTTCCCGCAACTGGCCGGGGTCGCTATCGACTACTGCTGGGGCGGGCTGGTGGACATGACCAGCGACCGGCTGCCCCGGGCCGGCGAACGCAACGGCATCTACCACGCCATGGGCTACAGCGGCCATGGGGTGCAGATGTCGGTGCACATGGGCCAGGTCATGGCCGAGGTCATGGACGGCGCCAATCCATCCCTCAACCCCTGGCAAGACCTGGCATGGCCGGCGATTCCCGGGCACTTCGGCAAGCCCTGGTTCCTGCCGCTGGTAGGCGCTTACTACCGCTTCCAGGACTATCTGCACTGAGTTTGCTTCACCGTCGTTTTGCGTTTCCAGGACGCTCCGGTCAACCGCGAGCACTCGAGCCTTCTCATTATTCGACAGGTAGAACTGCTATGACTGACAACAAAGTCGATCCGCAACTGATTTCCGGCGAAGAAAGCCTGCGGGTTTTCGAAGGCCTGAACCGTGGCATGTCCCGTCGCAGCGCCTTGCGCATGCTCGGCGTGGCCGGTGTCGCCGCCGCGGGCGCCGGCAGCCTGTTCGGCAGTGCCGGCACCTTGCTCGCCAGCGACAGCGCGGCGCCAGCCAAGGGCAAGCCGGGCGGGCGCATCCGCGTCGCCGGGATGTCCAGTTCCACCGCCGACACCCTCGACCCGGCCCGGGGCGCGCTGTCCACCGACTATGTGCGGCACTTCATGTTCTACAACGGCCTGACCCGCTTCGACAGCCACCTGGTGCCGCAGCTGGAACTGGCCGAGCGCATCGACAATACCGACGCCACCCTCTGGATCATCACCCTGCGCAGGGACGTGACCTTCCACAACGGCAAGGGCCTGACCGCCGCCGACGTGGTGTTCTCGCTGTCGCGGCACAAGGACCCGGCCACCGGTTCCAAGGTCATGCCGCTGATGGAGCAGTTCGCCGAGATCAAGGCCACCGGCACCCATGAGGTGCAGATCCGCCTCAAGGCGCCGAACGCCGAGCTGCCGTCGATCCTCGCGGTCTCGCACCTGCTGATCGTGCCCGAAGGCACCACCGACTTCAGCCAGGGCATCGGCACCGGGCCGTTCAAGGTCAAGGAGTTCAAGCCGGGCGTGCGCTCGGTCTCCGCGCGCAACCCGAACTACTGGAAGCCGGGCCTGCCGTACCTGGACGAGATCGAGTTCATCGCCATCGCCGACGAGCCGTCGCGGGTCAACGCCTTGCTCTCCGGGGACGTGAACCTGATCAACGAGGTCAACCCGCGTTCCACCGCGCGCATCGCCGCCAGCGCCGGGCACCGGGTGGTGGACGCGCCGTCGGGCAACTACACCGACCTGATCATTCGCCAGGACCAGCTGCCCGGCCAGAGCCCGGAGTTCACCCAGGCGCTGAAGCACCTGCTGGACCGCGAACAGGTCAAGTCCGCGGTGTTCCGTGGCTACGCCGTGGTCGGCAACGACCACCCGATCGCCCCAGGCTCGCGTTACTACAACGCCGACCTGCCGCAGACCCCGTACGACCCGGAAAAGGCCCGCTTCCTGCTGAAAAAAGCCGGCATGGAGAAGGTCAGCATGCCACTGGTGGCTTCGCCGGCCGCCACCGGTTCGGTGGACATCGCCGTGCTCTTGCAGCAGTCGGCCAAGCAGGCCGGGCTGACCCTCAACGTCAACCGCCTGCCCAGCGACGGCTACTGGTCCAACCACTGGATGAAGCACCCGCTGAGCTTCGGCAACATCAACCCGCGGCCGAACGCCGACGTGATCTTCTCGCAGTTCTTCCAGTCCAGCGCGCCATGGAACGAATCGGGCTGGAAGAACGAGCAGTTCGACCAGTTGCTGATGCTGGCCCGCGGCGAGACCGACGACGCCAAGCGCAGCACGATGTACGCCGACATGCAGACCCTGGTGCACGACCACTGCGGCATCGGCATCCCGGTGTTCATCAGCAACATCGACGGGGTCGACCAGCGCATCAAGGGCTATGGCAGCAACCCCCTGGGCGGCTTCATGGGCTACATGTTCGCCGAGCAGGTGTGGCTGGACGCGTGAGGGGCGAAAGCAGGTTCCGTCGGGGCTGCAAGGCAGGAGGGAAGGGCGATGAATAGCAACACACTGTGGTTGATCGCGCGGCGCATGGGCGCCGCGGTCGTGACCTTGTTGATCGTGTCCATGGTGGTGTTCGCCATCACCGCGGTGCTGCCGGGGGACGCGGCGCAACAGGCCCTGGGGCAGTTCGCCACGCCGGAACAGGTGGCGGCGCTGCGCCTGAAACTGGGCCTGGACCAGCCCGGTGTGGTGCGTTACCTGCACTGGCTGTTCAGCCTGCTGGCCGGCGACATGGGCACCTCGGTGTCCAACGCCATGCCGGTCAGCGAGCTGATGGCCGGGCGGGTGCCCAACACCCTGATGCTGGCGGCGGTGACCGCGGTGGTCTCGGTGCCGCTGGCGCTGACCCTGGGCATCGGCTCGGCCATGGGCCGCGGCGGGCGCCTGGACAGCCTCCTGAGCTTCATCACCCTGGCCCTGGTGGCGGTGCCGGAGTTCCTGGTGGCGACCCTGGCGGTGCTGGTGTTCGCGGTGAACCTGGGCTGGCTGTCGGCCTTGTCCTACGCCAGCGAAACCCACTCGCCGCTGCAGTTCCTGCGCACCTACGCCTTGCCGGTGATGACCCTGTGCTTCGTCATCGTCGCGCAAATGGCGCGCATGACCCGCGCCGCGGTGATCGACCAGCTCGATAGCCCCTACGTGGAAATGGCCCGGCTCAAGGGCGTCAGCCCGGTGCGCATCGTGCTGCGCCACGCCTTGCCCAACGCCATCGGGCCGATCGCCAACGCGGTGGCGCTGAGCCTGTCGTACCTGCTGGGCGGGGTGGTGATCGTCGAGACCATCTTCAACTATCCCGGGATCGCCAGCCTGATGGTCGACGCCGTGACCAACCGCGACATGGCGCTGGTGCAGGCCTGCACCATGCTGTTCTGCACGGCCTACCTGGGCTTGGTGCTGATTGCCGACCTGTGCGCGATTCTTTCCAATCCGAGGCTGAGAAACCAATGACCAATCTCATGGTGAAGTCGACGCCGGCCACGCCTGACCTGGCGCTGGGCAAGGTGTCCCACGGGCCTTCCTGGCTCGGCCTGACCGGGGCCGCGATGTGTGTGCTGTGGCTGCTGGTGGCGCTGTTCGGCCCCTGGCTGGCGCCGCACCCGGTGGGCGAAGTGGTGTCCGTCAATGTGTTCGACGCCATGGGCGCGGCCTATCCGTTCGGCACCGATTACCTGGGCCGCGACATGCTCAGCCGGGTGCTGGTGGGCGCGCGGTTCACCGTCGGCCTGGCGCTGATTTCCGCGGTCCTGGCCAGCGGCCTGGGCACCGCCTGCGCCTTGCTCTCGGTGGTCGCGCCGAAATGGCTGGATGAAGTCATCAGCCGCCTGATGGACGCCTTTATCTCCATCCCCAGCAAGATGCTGGCGCTGATCATGGTCTCGGCCTTCGGCTCCTCGGTGGTGCTGCTGGTGTGCACCGCGGTGCTGAGCTTCACCCCCGGGGCGTTCCGTATCGCCCGCAGCCTGGCGGTGAATATCGAAGCCCTGGAGTACGTGCAGGTGGCCCGCACCCGCGGCGAGCGCCGGCTGTACATCGCCTGCGCGGAGATCCTGCCGAACATGCTCAACCCGGTGCTCACCGACCTTGGCCTGCGCTTCGGCTTTATCGTCCTGCTGCTCAGCGGCATGAGCTTCCTTGGCCTGGGCGTGCAGCCGCCGGACGCCGACCTCGGTTCGCTGGTGCGCGAGAACATCGGCGGCCTCAACCAGGGCGCGCCGGCCATCGTCATCCCGGCGCTGGCCATCGGCACCCTGACCATTGGCGTGAACCTGTTCATCGACAGGATCTCGTCGCGCCGCAGCCGCCGTCCGGGAGGTCATTGAAATGAGCCAGTTGATTCGAGTGCAAGACCTGCGGGTGGTCGCCGACGGCGAGGGCGGCGAAGTGGAGATCGTCAAGGGCGTGAGCTTCGCCCTGGAGCAGGGCGAGGTGCTGGCGCTGATCGGCGAGTCCGGCTCGGGCAAGACCACCATCGCCCTGGCCCTGCTGGGGTATGCCCGCCGCGGTTGTCGCCTGGCGTCCGGGGTGGTGCGGGTCGGCGAACACGACATGCTGGCCCTGGGCGAGGAGCAGTTGCAGGGCCTGCGCGGCAATCGCGTGTCCTACATCGCCCAGAGCGCGGCGGCGGCCTTCAACCCGGCGAAACGCCTGCTCGACCAGGTGCTGGAGGGCGCCCTGATCCATGGCCTGGACAGCCGCGCCAACCTGGAGGCCAAGGCCATCGAACTGTTCCGCGACCTGGCCCTGCCGGACCCGGAACACATCGGCCAGCGTTACCCGCACCAGGTCTCGGGCGGCCAGTTGCAACGGGTGATGGCGGCCATGGCGCTGATCAGCGACCCGCTGCTGGTGATCCTCGACGAACCGACCACCGCGCTCGACGTCACCACCCAGATCGACGTGCTGCGCGCCTTCAAACGGGTGGTGCGCGAACGCGGGGCCACGGCGGTGTATGTGTCCCACGACCTGGCGGTGGTGGCGCAGATGGCCGATCAGATCGTGGTGCTCAACGGCGGCCAGATCCTCGAACAGAGCGCCACCGCGCCGCTGCTCGAGGGCCCGGCCCACGATTACACCCGCAGCCTGCTGGCGGCCGCGCGCCCGGACTCGACCATTCGCCCGCCCAGCGATATCGCCGAGGACCAGCCGCTGCTGACCATCAAGGGCCTGACCGCCGGCTACGGCAACAAGAACCTGCAAGGCATGCCGATGATCCGCGTGCTGGAGGACATCGACCTGACCGTGCGCCGTGGCCAGGCCATCGGCGTGATCGGCGAGTCCGGCTCGGGCAAGTCGACCCTGGCGCGGGTGGTGGCCGGCCTGCTGGCCCCGGCCCTGGGCAACCTGACCTTCGACGGCCAGCCCCTGGGCGGCAGCCTGTCGAGCCGCACCGACGAGCAGTTCCGGCGGATCCAGATGGTGTTCCAGAACGCCGACACCGCGCTCAACCCCATGCACAGCGTCAGCGCCATTCTCAGCCGGCCGCTGAAGATGTATTTCGGCCTCAAGGGCGCCGCGCTGCGCCAGCGCATCGACGAGCTGCTGGACCTGGTGCGGCTGCCGCGCACGCTCGCGCAGCGGCGGCCCAACGAGCTGTCCGGCGGGCAGAAGCAGCGGGTCAACCTGGCCCGCGCGCTGGCGGCCAAGCCCGACCTGATCCTTTGCGACGAGGTGACGTCGGCCCTGGATACCGTGGTCGGCGCGGCGATTCTCGAACTGCTGCGTGACCTGCGCCAGGAGCTGGGGGTGTCCTACCTGTTCATCAGCCACGACATTTCCACGGTGCGCGCGCTGTGCGACGACATCGTGGTGATGTACAGCGGGCACAAGGTCGAGGCCGGCGGCCGCGCGGCCTTCGGCCAGGCGCCGTTCCATCCTTATACCGACCTGCTGATCCACTCGGTGCCGGAGCTGTGCCAGGGCTGGCTGGAAAGCTGCGGCAGCACCTGCGCCAGCCTGCCGCCGATCGGCGCCAAGGCCAATGTGCCGGAGCTGTGCACCTTCCTCAATCGCTGCCCGGTGCGCATCGACGGCCTGTGCAACCGCACCGCGCCGAACCGCCGCGCCATCGACGGCGGCAGCGAGATCCTCTGCCACCGCGACAGCGGCGAGCTGCTGCAGAGCCAACAGAACTTCAATGGCATGACCGAGGGAGCCTACGCATGAAGGGGCGTTTTGTACGGCTGGGCGAGCGCGAACGGGCGCCGGTACGGCTGCGGGTGGACGGGGAGCCCATCGAGGCATTGCAGGGCGACACGTTGATGGTGGCGTTGCTGACCCAGGGGGCGGCCCTGCGCCAGTCGGAGTTCGATTCCGGCCGGCGCGCCGGCTTCTGCCTGATGGGCGCCTGTCAGGACTGCTGGGTCTGGACCCGCGCCGGCGAGCGCCTGCGCGCCTGTTCCAGCGAGGTCCGCGAGGGCCTGGACATTCTCACCACACAACCGGAGGCGATATGGCCACTGCACGGCTGAACATCCCGTCCGGCAGCGCGCCGCGGGTGGTGATAGTCGGCGCCGGCCCGGCCGGCACCCGCTGCGCCGAAACCCTGCTGGCGGCCGGCATCGTGCCGACCCTGGTCGACGAAAACCGCCGTGACGGCGGGCAGATCTACCGTCGCCAGCCCGAAGGTTTCCGCCGCGACTACGCCACCCTGTACGGCAGCGAAGCGCACAAGGCCCGGGCCCTGCACGACAGCTTCGAGCGCCTGCGCCCGCGCATCGACTATCGCCCGGACACCCTGGCGTGGAACCTGACCCCGGGGCAGCTGTGCTGCGTCAGCCAGGGCCGGCACTTCACCCTGGACTACGACGCGCTGATCCTCTGCACCGGCGCCACCGACCGCCTGATGCCGCTCGAAGGCTGGCAACTGGCGGGCACCTACAGCCTCGGCGGCGCGCAGATCGCCCTCAAGGCGCAGTCGGTGTCCATCGGCCACCGCGTGGTGTTCATGGGCAGCGGGCCGCTGCTGTACCTGGTGGCCAGCCAGTACCTCAAGGCCGGGGCGCAGGTCGCGGCGGTGCTCGACACCTCGCCGCTGGGCAAGCGCATCGGCGCCTTGCCGAAGCTGCTGGCGCGCCCGGGATTGCTCTGGACCGGCATGAAGCTGCTGGCGCGGCTGTGCCTGGCCCGGGTCCCGGTGCACCTGGGCATCCAGCCGATCCGGGTACTGGGCGATGCCCAGGGCGGGATCAGCCTGGTGCAGGTCAAGACCGCCAAGGGCGACAGCCTGGATGTCGAGTGCGATGCCCTGGCCCTGGGCTATCACCTGCGTCCGGAAACCCAGTTGGCCGACCTCGCCGGTTGCCGCCTGGCCTTCGACCCGGCGTCCAGCCAATGGCTGCTGGAACTCGACGAGGCCGGGCGCACCAGCGTCAACGGGGTCTACGCCGCCGGCGACGGGGCGAAGATCCGTGGCGCCGACGCCGCCGAACACGCTGGGCGCCTCTCGGCGCTGGCACTGCTCGAGGATCTGCAACTGCCGGTCAACGCCGCGGAACTGGACGAACAGCGCCAGGCCCTGGCGGTGATGGACCAGTTCCGCCTGGGCCTGGCCCAGGCCTTTCCCTGGCCGAGCGCCCAGGCCAAGGCACTGCCGGACACGGCCATCGTCTGCCGGTGCGAGATGATCAGCGCCGGCGAACTGCGCCGCACCGTGCGCGAAAAGGGCGCCTGCGAGGTCAACCGCGCCAAGGCCTTCAGCCGGGTCGGCATGGGCCGCTGCCAGGGCCGCTACTGTTCCCAGGCCGGGGCCGAGGTGATCGCCGCCGCGGCCGGGGTCGCGGTACAGGAGGTGGGCCGGCAGCGCGGCCAGGCCCCGGTCAAACCCCTTTCGATGCTCACCGGGGAGGTGACGCCATGACCGTGCAACAGTCCGATGTGCTGATTGTCGGCGGCGGCCTGATGGGCTCGGCGGCGGCGTTTTTCCTGCGCCGGCGCGGCCAGTCGGTGACCCTGCTGGAGCGTGACCAGATCGGCCAGTACGCCAGCGGGGTGAACTTCGGCAACGTGCGGCGCCAGGGCCGTTATCTCGGCCAGCTGGAGCTGGCCAACCGTTCCTGGGCCCTGTGGAAGCGCCTGCCGGAACTGATCGACGACGACCTGGAGTTCATCGCCAGCGGGCATATGCGGGTGTGCTACCGCGAGGACGAGATCGCCGAACTGGAAGCCTATGCCGCGGCGCCCGAGGCGCGTGAGCTGGACCTGCAGATCTACCGCGGCCGCGAGCTGCACGAGCGTTTTCCGTTTCTCGGGCCGGACGTCAAGGGCGGCTCCTACGCGCCCCATGACGGCCATGCCAACCCGCGCCTGGCGGCCCCGGCCTTTGCCCGGGCGGCGGTGCGCGCCGGGGCGCGGATCGAAGAGCGCACCGAGGTGAGCGAGGTGCAGAAGGTCGGCGGCGGGTTCCTGGTCGGCACCACCGATGGTCGCCAGTTCAGCGCCGAACGCCTGCTGATCACCGCCGGCGCCTGGGGCCAGAAGCTCTCCGAGCAGTTCGGCGAACCGGTGCCGCTGGACACCAACGGTCCGCAGATGGCGGTCACCGAGCCGGTGCCTTACGCCTTGCCGACGGTGATCGGGGTCTACACCAAGATCCCCGAGGAGGTGATCTACTTCCGCCAGATTCCCCGCGGCAACATCATCATCGGCGGTGGCTACCGCAGCAAACCGGACATGCTCACAAGGCGCGCCCAGGTCGAACCGCGCAGCATCCTCAACCAGATCCAGCAGATGCGCCGGCTGCTGCCGGGCGTCGGCAACCTCAACATCATCCGGGTGTGGAGCGGCATCGAAGGGTATCTGCCCGATTCGCTGCCGATCATGGGCCCCAGCGGCCAGGTCGACGGCCTGTACTACGCCTTCGGTTTCTGTGGCCATGGCTTCCAGCTCGGCCCGGGCGTCGGCGACGTGATGGCCGAGCTGATCGCCACCGGCAGCACCGGCACCTCGATCGACGCCTTTTCGATTCGCCGCTTCGCCGGCACCACCGCACAACGGAGTAAGGCCTCATGAAACCCCGGGTACTGGAGATCTTCAAGCGCCTGATCGCCTTCGACACCGTGTCCTCGGAGTCGAACCTGGCGCTGATCGAATACGTGCGCGAGCTGCTGCAGAGCAAGGGCATCGAGTCGCTGATCGTCAAGGACGAAAGCGGGCGCAAGGCCAACCTGTTCGCCAGCACCGGGCCCCGGGAACTGCCGGGGGTCCTGCTGTCCGGGCACACCGACGTGGTGCCCGCCGCCGGCCAGGCCTGGAGCCTGCCGGCGTTCCAGGTCACGGAGCAGGGCGGGCGCCTCTACGGGCGCGGCAGCTGCGACATGAAGGGGTTTATCGCCCTGGCCATAGACGCCATGCTCGATGCCGCGGACTGCACCTTGAGCCGGCCGCTGCAACTGGCGCTGTCCCATGACGAGGAAATCGGTTGTGTCGGCGTGCGACGGCTGCTGGACGTGCTGCACCTGGCGCCGGTGCGGCCGTTCCTGTGCCTGATCGGCGAACCCACCCACATGCAGTTCGTGCTCGGGCACAAGGGCAAGGGCTCGTACCGCGCCCATTGCCGTGGCCAGGAAGCGCATTCTTCCCTGGCGCCGCTGGCGGCCAATGCGATTCACCTGGCCTGCGATTTCATCGCCGGTTTGCGCGACAGCCAGCAGCGCCTGCGCGAGCAGGGCGCGCGGGACGCCGACTACGACATTCCCTACAGCACCGTGCACGTCGGGCAGATTGGCGGGGGCAAGGCGCTGAACATAGTGCCGAACCTGTGCACCCTGGATTTCGAGGTGCGCAACCTGCCGGCGGACGATCTCGAGCAGTTTCTCGAACAGATGCGCGAACGCGCCGAGCTGATCGTGCGCGAGGCGCGCCAGCTTTCCGAGGTGGCGGCCATCGAGATCGAAACCCTGAATGTCTACCCGGGGCTGGAGACCCATCCGAGTGTCGAGGCGGTGCGTTTCCTCCATGACTTCGCCGCGCCCGGCACCGGCTACGCCAAGGTCGGTTTCGGCACCGAAGGCGGCCTGTTCAACCAGCGCCTGGACATCCCGGTGGTGGTCTGCGGCCCGGGTTCCATCGAGCAGGCGCACAAGCCCGACGAGTTCATCGAGGTCAGCCAGATGGACGCCGGCCAGCGTTTTCTCGAAGGCTTGCTGGGTTCCCTGAAACGCTGAGCCGTCACCTGTAGCCGCTGCCGAAGGCTGCGATCGGGCGCCAGCCCGCCAAGCCTGCATCCTGGATCGATCTGACGCACCGCGGTTATCTGTTTTGCGACGGCTGCGCCGCCGATCGCAGGCTGCGCCAGCGGCTACAGCGATCTCGGTTTCCAGCCGAACGCCGGCCCCTGTAGCCGCTGCCGCAGGCTGCGATCGGGCGCCAGCCCGCCAAGCCTGTATCCCGGATCGGCCTGATACACCGCGGTTATCTGTTTTGCGACGGCTGCGCCGCCGATCGCAGGCTGCGCCAGCGGCTACAGCGATCCCGGTTTTCCTGGCGAACGCCGGCCCCTGTAGCCGCTGCCGAAGGCTGCGATCGGGCGTGAGCCCGCCAAGGCTGTATCCCGGGTCGGCCTGATACACCGCGGTCAGCGGTTTTACGACGGCTGCGCCGCCGATCGCGGCCTTCGGCAGCGGCTACAGGGTGGTGTTCAGGTTCTCGGTAGAGGCTGCTGTGACGCCGCGTTTTTCAGCATCCGACGCTGTCGGCCCGGCGCTTTCAGCATCCTGGGCTGCGATGCCTGCTTAGACTGGGGGCTGTCTCGGAACAGGACTCGACCATGCTCAAGAATCGTTTGAAAGACCCCAGCCTCTTGGTGGAACTGGCCTACATCGACGGGCAGTGGGTGGCCGCCGACGATGGCGCGACCCTGGCGGTGCTCGACCCGGCCAGCGGCGAATGCCTGGCCCGGGTCCCGGCCCTGCAGGGCGCGCAGACCCGCCTGGCCATCGCCGCCGCCGAACGCGCCTGGCCGGCCTGGCGCGCGCGCCCGGCGGCGGAGCGGGCACAGCTGCTGGAGCGCTGGTACCAGGCCATGCTCGACAACCTCGACGACCTGGCCCTGATCATGACCGCCGAACAGGGCAAGCCCTTCGCCGAAGCCCAGGGCGAAATCCGCTACGGCGCCGGGTTCGTCAAATGGTTCGCCGAGGAGGCGCGGCGCATTTGCGGCGACACCCTGCCGGCACCCGCTGGCGATCGGCGCTTGCTGACCCTCAAGCAGCCGGTGGGGGTCTGTGCGGCGATCACCCCGTGGAATTTCCCCAACGCGATGATCACCCGCAAATGCGCGCCGGCCCTGGCCGCCGGTTGCCCGATCATCGTCAAGCCTTCGGACCTGACGCCGCTGTCGGCCCTGGCCCTGGCGGTGCTGGCCGAGCGGGTGGGGACTCCGGCGGGGGTGTTCAGTGTGCTCACCGGCATGCCGGCCGGGATTGGCGAAGAGCTGACCGGCAACCCGGCGGTGCGCAAGATTTCCTTTACCGGTTCCACCGCGGTCGGCCGCCTGCTGATGCGCCAGAGCGCCGAGCACATCAAGCGCTTGAGCCTGGAGCTGGGCGGCAACGCGCCGTTCGTGGTGTTCGACGACGCCGACCTGGAACAGGCGATCGCCGGGATCATGCAGAGCAAGTTCCGCAACGCCGGGCAGACCTGCGTCTGCGCCAACCGCATCCTGGTCCAGGACGGCATCTACGCACGTTTTGCCC
Organism: Pseudomonas sp. NFPP07; assembly: GCF_900115645.1. Taxonomy (NCBI): domain Bacteria; kingdom Pseudomonadati; phylum Pseudomonadota; class Gammaproteobacteria; order Pseudomonadales; family Pseudomonadaceae; genus Pseudomonas; species Pseudomonas sp. NFPP07. The sequence continues at coordinate 86,747 of NZ_FOXG01000008.1, read as the reverse complement.
AGCGCCTGGTGGAGGAGGTGGCCAAGCTCAAGGTCGGCAATGGCCTGGAGCCGGGCGTCAGCATCGGCCCGTTGATCAATGCCGCGGCGGTGAGCAAGGTCGCCCGGCATATCGACGACGCCCTGGGCAAGGGCGCGACCCTGCTGTGCGGCGGGATTCCCCAGGGCGAAAGTCAGTTCGTACTGCCCACGGTGCTGGGCGAGGCCAGCACCGAGATGCTCCTGGCCCATGAGGAAACCTTCGGCCCGGTGGCGCCGCTGATGCGCTTTCACGACGAGGCCGAGGCGCTGGCCATCGCCAATGCCACGCCCTACGGGCTGGGCGCCTACTACTTCACCCAGGACCTGCGCCGCTCCTGGCGTTTCGGCGAAGCGCTGGAGTTCGGCATGGTCGGCCTCAACACCGGGATCATCTCCATGGAAGTGGCGCCGTTCGGCGGCATCAAGCAATCGGGCCTGGGCCGCGAAGGCAGCAAGTACGGCCTGGACGAATACCTGGAGATCAAGGCGTTCCACATCGGCGGCCTGTGACCCGCCCGCACCGACTTCGAGGAGACACGCGACATGAGCAAGGCATTCAGGATCGCCGCCATCGCCGGCGACGGGATCGGCAAGGAAGTGTTGCCGGAAGGATTGCGGGTGCTGCGGCAGGCGGCGCACAAGTGGCGGCTGGACCTGGAGATCGAGGTGCTGGACTGGGCGCACTGCGATTACTACCTGGAACACGGGCAGATGATGCCCGGGGACTGGTTCGAGCGGCTCAAGGATTTCGACGCCATCTACTTCGGCGCCGTGGGCTGGCCGGACAAGGTGCCGGACCATATTTCCCTGTGGGGTTCGCTGCTCAAGTTCCGCCGCGACTTCGACCAGTACGTGAATATCCGCCCGGTGCGGCTGTTCCCCGGGGTGCCGTGCCCGTTGGCCGGGCGCGAGCCGGGGGACATCGATTTCGTGGTGATCCGCGAGAACACCGAGGGCGAGTATTCCTCGGTGGGCGGCAAGATGTTCGAGGGCACCGAGCATGAGTTGGTGCTGCAGGAGTCGGTGTTCACCCGGCGTGGCGTGGACCGCATTCTCCAGTACGCCTTCGACCTGGCCCAGGCCCGGCCGCGCAAGCGCCTGACCGCGGCGACCAAGTCCAACGGGATTTCCATCAGCATGCCGTACTGGGACGAGCGCACGGCGCTGATGGCCGAGCAGTACCCGCAGGTCAGCTGGGACAAGCAGCACATTGATATTCTCTGCGCGCGTTTTGTCTTGCAGCCGGAGCGTTTCGACGTGGTGGTGGCCTCCAACCTGTTCGGCGACATTCTCTCTGACCTCGGCCCGGCCTGTGCCGGCACCATCGGCATCGCGCCTTCGGCCAACCTCGACCCGCAGCGGCGCTTCCCGTCGCTGTTCGAGCCGGTGCACGGCTCGGCGCCGGACATCTACGGGCGCAATATCGCCAACCCGATCGCGATGATCTGGTCCGGCGCGCTGATGCTGGATTTCCTCGGCAATGGCGAGCAGCGCTACCGCGACGCCCACGACGGCATTCTCAAGGCCATCGAACAGGTGATCGCCCAGGGCCCGATCACCCCGGACCTGGGCGGCCAGGCCTCGACCCAAGACGTCGGCGCGGCGATTGCCGAAGCCCTGTAGCCGCTGCCGAAGGCTGCGATCGGGCGCTAGCCCGCCAAGGCTGTATCCCGGATCGGCCTGATGCACGCGATCAGCGGTTTCACGACGGCTGCGCCGCCGATCGCAGGCTGCGCCAGCGGCTACAGCGATCGTGGGGGTCAGTAGCCCTGGGTTCGGTCGATCTGCCCGAGCATCGGTTCGCCGCGCTGGTGGCGACGGATATTGTCCAGCAGCACGGCGAAGGCGCTTTGCGGCTGGGTCATGGCGGCGATGTGCGGGGTCAGGAGGATCTGCGGGTGATCCCAGAACGGGTGTTCGGCCGGGGCCGGTTCCTGTTGCAGGACGTCGAGCACCGCGCCGCTGAGCTGGCCGCTGGCCAGGGCGTCGAGCAGGTCCTGTTCCACCAGATGGCCGCCACGGCCCATATTGATCAGCGCTGCGCCACGGGGTAGCTGACGGAACAGCTCGCGGTCGAGGATGCCCTGCGTCTGTTCGGTCAGAGGCAGTACGCACAGCAGGATGTCGCACTGGCTGAGAAAGGCCGGCAACTGCTGGTTGCCGGCGAAGCACTGCACGCCGTCGATGCGGTGGGCGCTGCGGGCCCAGCCGGACAGGGCGAACCCCAGCGGCCGCAGGGTGGCGAGGATCTGCTGCGCCTGTTGCCCCAGGCCCATGACCCCGACCCGGCGTTGCGCCGCCGGTTGCAGCAGGTGCGCCTGCCAGCAGCGGGCGAGCTGTTGCTGCCGGTAGCGCAGCATGTCGCGGTGCAGGCTGAGCACGGCGAAGCTGGCGTATTCGCACATGCCCCGGGTGATGCCCGGGTCCAGCAGGCGCACCACCGGCAAGTCCGGCGGCAGGCGCGCGAGGTCCAGTTGATCGACCCCGGCCGAGAGGGCGAACAGCACCTCAAGATTAGGCAACAGGCTCAGGTCGTCCGGTGCCTGCCAGGCCGCCAGATAGCGGATCTCCTCGGGGTTGCCAAGGTCCGGCCAGGCGCGCCATTGAATGTCCGGGGCCTGTTCGGCGAACAGCGCCCGCCAGTGTTCGCCACGCACGGGGTCAGCTTTATAGAGAAGGGCCATGGGCGGCTCCTGATCGACGGGGGATGCTTTCATGATGCCGCAACGGCAAAGCAGGATCTGTCGAAAGGCCGCGTCCGAAAGCCTTGTACAGCACGCTTCGCGGCCCTGGCCGGCAGATTCGGCGGGGCTGAAGGAATCTGCCGTTTGCCGGGGTGAAAACAGTGGATCCGGATTTCTCAGGGGCCAAGTTCGGCTGAGTCGGTTCCGCCGAAGCCTTAATCTGAAGCCATCGCAACCGCTTCCCGGTTGCCTGGCTCAGTATGAGGAACGCCATGAATAGCAAGGTCGACGAAACACCTCATTGGCTCCAGCAGCGCGATCGGTTCGTGCCGCGGGGCCTGGTCACTGCCCATCCGCTGGTCATCGACCGCGCCGAGGGCTCCCAGGTGTGGGACGTGGACGGCGAGCGCTATCTGGATTTCGTTGGCGGCATCGGCGTGTTGAACATCGGCCACAACCACCCCAGGGTGGTGGCGGCGGTGCAGGCGCAGTTGCAGAAAGTCTCCCACGCCTGCTTCCAGGTGGTGGCCTACAGACCCTACCTGGACCTGGCCCGGCGTCTGAGCCAGATGATCGGCGGCGCCGAGCCCTACAAGGCGGCGTTCTTCACCTCTGGCGCCGAGGCCGTGGAGAACGCGGTGAAGATCGCCCGCGCCCATACCCAGCGTCCGGCGGTGATCGCCTTTCGTGGCGGTTTCCATGGCCGCACCTTGCTCGGCAGCACGCTGACCGGCATGAGCCAGCCGTATAAACAGAACTTCGGCACTGCCCCCGAGGTGTTCCATACGCCGTACCCGAATGCCTATCGCGGGGTCAGCAGCGAGATGGCCCTGCAGGCATTGCAGGAGTTGTTCGCCACCCAGGTCGCGCCCGAACGCGTGGCGGCGATCATCATCGAGCCGGTGCAGGGCGACGGCGGTTTCCTCGCCGCTCCGGCGGAATTCCTCCAGGCCTTGCGCGCCCTGGCCACGCAACACGGCATCGTGTTGATCCTCGATGAAATCCAGACGGGCTTCGGTCGCACCGGCAGCTGGTTCGGCTTCCAGCACGCCGGCATCCAGCCGGACCTGGTCACCGTGGCCAAGAGCCTGGCCGGCGGCTTGCCGCTGTCCGGCGTGGTGGGCAAGGCGCAGATCATGGACGCGCCGCTGCCCGGCGGCCTTGGCGGCACCTACGGCGGCAACGCCCTGGCCTGCGCCGCGGCGCTGGCGGTGCTGGATGCCTACGAAGAGGAACAGTTGCTGGCCCGCGGCGTGGCGCTGGGCTTGCGTCTGCGCGAAGGGTTGCTGCGCCTGCAGCGGCTGTACCCGTGCATCGGCGATGTGCGTGGCAGCGGCTTCATGCTGGCGCTGGAACTGGTCAAGGACGACGCGGCGCGCAGCCCGGATGCCGAGCTGACGCAGCGGCTGATCGACCAGGCGCGCCTGGGCGGGTTGCTGGTGATCAAGTGCGGGGTCCACCGTAACGTCCTGCGCTTCCTGGCACCGCTGGTAACAACCCCCGAGCAGATCGACGAAGCCCTGGCGATTCTCGACGCCGCGCTGGCACGAGTCTTGAACTGAGCTGATGCCCCGGTCGGCGCCGGGCTGCCGGGCGCCACCGGTGGGCATTTTTGGAGCATGGATCGATGGAACGCATCATAGGAGGCTGTACACGCCATGGGGCTGACTGATTATCGTGCGTTGCTGATCGACTGCGACGCGGTCCTGGTGGACCGCGACTCGGGGGTCTGGGCCGCCTTGCAGCCCTTGCTCGACAGTCGCCGCGGGCAGGCGGACAAGGAACAGGTGCTGGGCGAATTCGCCGAAACGGTGCGGGGCCTGTACCCGCGTTTCGCCGAGCTGGGGTTCAGCGGCCTGCTGTGTTTCGCCCATCGCCAACTGGCCGAGCGCTGGGGCCTGAAGGCGTCCTGGGAGGAGGGCATGAGCTTCGCCCGTTCGGTGCCGGTCTGGTCGCTGTTCGAGGACGCGCCGGGGGCGATGCTGTACCTGCGCAAGTTCTATCGGCTGCTGGTGCAGGGCGATCGCGATGCCGAGGACCGCGCGTTGTTGTGCGAGCGGCTGGGGATCGCCCAGGACGATTTCATCTCCCTGGCCAGCCAGCCGCTGCAGGATCGCCAGTGGCTGGCGGACAACGACCTGCGCACCGAGGACATTCTCCAGGTGACCCGACCGCCGGCCGCCGCGACGCAAGCGACGGCGGGCCTGTGCCTGATTTGCCGCGCCGGCAGTCGCAATCCGCAACCCTGCGCCGCCGACTACTGCATCAACAGCATGGCCGACCTGGTGGCCCAGCATCAGGCATCGTTACGGCGCTGATTTTGCTTGTCGATTGCATCCCACAGCAATCAAGAGGTAAACGATGGAAGGTTTAGTCAAACTGGACCGTATTGATATCAACATCTTGGTTGAGCTGCAAAAAGACGGACGCATGACCAATGTCAGCCTCGCCGACGCCGTGGGGTTGTCGGCCAGTCCGTGTCTGCAGCGGGTCAAGCGCCTGGAGTCGGCCGGCTACATTTCCAGCTACAAGGCGCACCTGAACCTGGCCAAGATCACCGACTCGGTCATGGTGTTCACCGAGATCACCCTGAGCGACCACAAGCGCGAAGACTTCGCCAAGTTCGAGTCGAATATCCGCCTGGTGGACGAGGTGCTCGAATGTCACCTGATCAGCGGCGGCTACGACTATCTGGTGCGGTTCATGACCCGCAGCATCCAGCATTACCAGGAGGTGGTGGAAAGCCTGCTGGACAAGAACATCGGCATCTCCAAGTACTTCAGCTACATCGTCATCAAGTCGCCGGTCCTCAAGGACGGCGTGCCCCTGCGTAAATTGTTGCGCCACTGACGCGTTCTTCTCTCAAAATGAAATGTTATCTGATAACATTTTGTCGCCTGATCAATCACCCTCACGCGCGCCCCTAACCGGGCGCGCTTGCGTCTGGGCCGGCCTTTTGCCGGACCCGTGAGTGACAGCGGGTGGCGCGCAAGGAAGCAACACCGGGCATGAAAAGCCCCGCGTGCACCCCGATCGGACAATCCACGCACCGCTGACCCCCGGATGCTTCAGCCTGGCGCACACCGCATAAATCGCTGTTTGCCTTGAGAAAACAGCAGGCGACGGGCGTGTGCCGCGGCAAATCGGAACAAAGCACAGAACGGCCTGCGCTGTAATGCCAGCCAGTGGTAGGTGCGCATCGTCTCCCCGGGAAGTTCAACGCCATCAGAGCGGGGGCGGCGATTCGTTGAATGAGAGCACAAAGGAGCGCAACACGATGCACAAGAGCACGGCAAACACATTGATAGGGCTGGGCGCGCTGATGCTGGCCGGCGGTACCCAGGCCCACCAGATCTGGTACGAGCACGCGCCGGGGCAGCCCCTGACGCTGTATTACGGCGAGTACGACAAGAACATGCTGGAAGTGACCCCCGGCGGCCTCGACCGCTTCCGCCAGCTCAAGGGCTGGTCGGCGGCGAATCCTGCCCTGGGGCTGAGCCTGCAACGCCAGTCGTTCAGCGTCGGCCATCAGCCCAAGGCCGACGAAAGCCTGCTGGCGCAGGACACGCAGTATCCGATCTTCGACCTGCATGAAGGCGGCAAGACCCTCAAGACCTACTGGACACCCGCCACCCGCTGGGTCGGCGACCTGCGCGCGCGCCAGCCGGAACTGGCGCTGGACATCGTCCCCACCGGCGTGGCCGCCGCGGGCCAGGCGCAGTTCCAGGTGTTCTATGAACTCAAGCCGCTGGCCGCCCAGGACGTGATCCTGGAAACCGGCTCGGGCGAAGTCTTCACCCAGACCAGCGACAAGGACGGCAAGGTCAGCTTCGCGCTGCCGTGGCAGGGCACCTACGTGGTGGCCGCCGAATACAAGGACCGCACCCCGGGTACCCGCCAGGGCCCGGACAACCAGGCCGAGGCCTACGACCTCAAGAGCTTCAGTTCCACGCTGTCGTTCCACCAGCCACAGGGCAAGCCGCCGTTGCCACGGGCGCCTTCAACGCTGCCGGCCTCGGAAGTCGCGCGCTTGAAAAAGCAATCCTGACCCCGTGTCCCGACCCCCTGTGCCGAGTCGGCGACAGGGTATTTGCCCAGGTTCAACGACCTTCAACATGAGTGACTGATATGACTCTTTCTACTGGATTGACAGGGCAGGCGGGGGTTGCGTCCCCTGCGCTGGCGGGCAGCGTGGCGAAGGCCAATACGCGGATGCTGGCGATCGACGCCCTGCGTGGTTTCGTCATGCTGTGCATGCTGGTGGACCACGTGCGCGAGACCTTCCTCCTGCATCGCCAGGTCACCGACCCGATCGACGCCCTGAGCGTGACCCCGGACCTGTACTTCACCCGCCTGCTCAGCGAGATCTGCGCGCCGGTGTTCATTTTCCTCACCGGCCTGTCGGCCTGGCTCTACAGCCAGAAACACAGCCTCGGGGAAACCTCGGTGTTCCTGCTCAAGCGCGGCCTGTTCCTGGTGTTCCTCGAACTGACCTTCGTGTGTTTTGCCTGGAACGCCGAGTTCCCGCCCAAGACCCTGTGGCTGCAGGTGATCTGGTGCATCGGCATCTGCATGATCGTGCTGGCCGGCCTGCTGCACTTCAAACGCAGCTGGCTGATCGTGCTGGGGGTGGCCATCGTCGCCGGGCACAACCTGCTGGATGACGTGGTGGTGGGCCCCGAGTCGCCGTTCTTCGTGCCCTGGTCGATCCTGCACCAGCGGGTGTTCATCGACATCACCGAATTCACCCGGGCCCGCACCACCTACCCGGTGCTGCCGTGGATCGGCGTGATCCTGCTGGGCTGGGCCATCGGCCCGTGGTTCGGCAAGGACGTGCAGCCGGCGGTGCGCATTTCGCGGCTGCTCAAGGTCGGCGTCGGCCTGCTGGTGGCCTTCGTGTTCATCCGCTACCTGAACGTCTACGGCGAGAAACCCTGGGTGCAGACCGGCGATGCGTTGCGCACCTTCATGAGCTTCATGAGCGCCAGGAAGTACCCGCCGTCGCTGATGTTCCTGATGCCGACCCTGGGCCTGGGGCTGATCCTCCTGGCGTACTTCGAGAAGGTCCAGGAACGCTGGTCGACCGCGCAACTGGCGATCTACGGCGGCGCGCCGATGTTCTTCTACCTGCTGCACCTGTACGTGCTCAAGGCCATGTACCTGGTGGCCGTGGCCATCTGGGGCGCCAACCAGGGCACTTACTACGGCTTCGACAACCTGTCCGGCGTCTGGCTGTGGAGCCTGATCCTCGGCGTGCTGCTGTTCTTCCCGACGCGCTGGTTCGCCGGCCTCAAGCAGCGTCGCCGCGATATCGCGATCCTCAAATACCTCTGAGTGGGATCCCGGTGGTGCGCCCGTATAGCGGCGCACTGCTTCCTATCGCCTGTCATTTATCGATTTTCGGGAGTTCCACAGTGAAGACCTTGACCCGACACACCCTGTTGTTGGCATTTTTTTGGCCTTGGGGAGGCCAGAGCCTGCTCGCGCTGGCCGCGGAGCAGGACAATGCCAAGGGCTTTATCGAAGACAGCCAGTGGAGCCTGTTCAACCGCAGCCTCTACGACCGTCGCGACTATCGGCACGGCTCCTTGAGCAACGGCGCGCGCAACGCCTACAAACCCCGCGCCGAACGCAGCGACCTGGCCGAGGAGTGGGCCTACGGCCTGATGGCCGACTACAGCTCCGGCTTTACCCGGGGCACGCTCGGCTTCGGCCTGGACGCCCATGTGTATTCCGGCTGGAAACTCGACAGCGGCGGTGGCCGGGCCGGCAAGGCGCGGTTGCTGGGGGTGGACAACGACGGCCATCCCAAGGACGAGTTCAGTCGCGGCGGCGCGGTGGCCAAGCTGCGTTTTTCCTCCACCGAACTGCGCTACGGCGAGCAGCGGGTCAAGACCCCGGTGTTCGGTTCCTCCGACAGCCGCCTGCTGCCCGAGACCGCCACCGGCTGGTTCCTCACCAGCCGCGAGCTGAGCGACACCACCCTGTACGGCGGCCACTTCAACGAAAGCACCGACCGCAACGCCACCAGCCACGACCAGGGGTTCGTGGTCAATTACTCCAATGGCCAGCAGGGTGACAGCTTCGACCTGATCGGTGTGCGCAATACTGCAATCAAGGGCCTCAACGCCAGCCTGTTCAGCGCCCTGTACGAAGACACCTGGCGCCAGCAGTACCTCGGCGCGCTCTACAACCTGCCGTTGAGCCCGGGCCAGGACCTGACGTTCGACTTCAACCTGTACCGCACCCAGGACACCGGCAAGGCCCTGTCGGGGCGCATCGACAACACCACCTGGAGCCTGATGACGACCTACAAGCGCGGCGCCCACAGTTTTGGCCTGGGTTACCAGAAGGTCGACGGCGACACGCCTTACGACTACGTCACCCGTGGCGCGATCCTGCTCAGTAACGCCGTGGCCCTGTCGGACTTCAACGCCCCTGAGGAAGCCTCCTGGCAAGCCCGCTACGACCTCAACATGGCCGGCTACAGCGTGCCCGGCCTGACCTTCAGCGCCCTGTACGTGCGCGGCAGCGGCATCGACGGCAGCCATATGGACCCGCGCGGCGGCTACGCCTGGCTGGGCTACGGCGAAGGCGGCAAGCACTGGGAACGCGACCTGCAGGCCAAGTACGTGGTGCAGTCCGGCCCGGCGAAAAACCTCGCCGTCACCCTGCGCCACGCCGTGCACCGCGGCAATAAATCCCAGGCCGAGCTGGATGCCGACCAGTTGCGGCTGGCGATCGAGTATCCGTTGGGCGGCAGGTTCTAGCGCCCAGGCACGGCTCGTCAGCGCCCGGCCCCTCCTTGCGGAGGGGGTTTCATGGTCCGGACATTTATTGCCCGGGGCTTTATGGCCGGGCGCCGTTAATACTGCTATGCCTTGGAGAGCCCTTCACGCTTTACCGCAGCAGTTGTCATGACACGGACGTAGGGTGACACCGGTCCGTGCCTGGCCGATTGGCCGCGCGGGGACCTCACTTGACGACTCTCGAGGGAACCAGGTCGTGGAGAACACAAGGATCAAGGCGCGCCAGCTGATTGTCTGCATCGATGGCACCAACAACCGTTTCAGTGACGAACCGACCAACGTGGTCCGGCTGTTTCGCTCGCTACCCAAGGACAGCGAAACGCTGCTGGCCTATTACGACCAGGGCGTGGGCACCTTCGGGCTCAGCGAAACCCTGTTCGAATGGCAGAAGGTGCCGTCGCGCATCGCCGGGCTGATGTTCGGCTGGGGCATCAAGCGCAACGTGCTCAATGCCTACCGCTTCCTGATGGAGAACTACAGGGACGGCGACCAGATCTTCCTCTTCGGTTTCTCCCGCGGCTCCTACGCGGTGCGGGTCCTGGCGGCGCTGCTGCACACCATCGGCCTGTTGCCGGCCCATCAGCTCCAGCTGATGGACTTTGCCTGGTCGCTGCTGACCACTCGCTTGAAATCCGCTGATAATTCCAAGCCGAATCGCCAACGCGCCATGAGTTACGCCTGGTGGCGCATGAGCGCGGATAAAAAACCGGATTTCGATTTGATGGAAGCGTTCAAGGCCAGCTTTGCCCGGAAGGTGAGCATTCACTTTCTCGGGCTGTTCGACACAGTGAGTTCGGTGGGCTGGGTGTACGACCCGCTGATCGTTCCCTACACGCGGCGGAACGAGGACGTGAAGATCATCCGCCATGCGGTGTCCCTGGACGAACGCCGCAGCTTTTTCCGCCAGAACCTCTGGACAGAAGGCCAGGGCGTGAACCTCAAGCAGGTTTGGTTCGCCGGCGTGCATGCCGATGTGGGCGGCGGTTACCCCGCCGGCGAATCGCAGCTGGCATTGATTGCCTTGCGCTGGATGGTCGGCGAGTGCCTGGAGGCCGGGTTGAGCATCGATGTCGAAGCCTGTCGCGCGCAACTTTATCCAGCATCCTCGGTGCTACGGGATCCGCTGGCCCAGGCCCACGATTCCCTGACCCGCAACTGGCTGATCGCCGAGTGGGTGCCACGCCTGGTCTGGAACCCGAAAACCCACAAGCGAGTCCGCGAATACGGTTCGATGCCGCCGTTCGGTAAACCCAGGTCGCGGGAGATTCTCACGGATAAACCAGGGCAGAAAGTCCGGGTGCATGACTCCGTGGCCGTCCGCCTGAAAGGCTCCCTGGCCGACGACCAGCCCTGGGGCAGCCAGCTGACCTACCAGCCGGAAAACCTGCTGCGCATCGATGCCGCGCTGATCGAGCAGGTGGGCGACTCGCCGAGGCTGGATGAGTACAACTTGTAAGGGTGAAAGACCGTAGGCAATGGGATATCTCGCGCAATTGATGCCTACTGGCGGATATGGACCACGACACTGAACCATTTTGGTACTACTGCTTGGTTTAGCAACGGAACCCAAGGCGATCAATAAAATTGAACGCCTTGGTTAACATCTGTCATTTCGACACGCGATCACACATCGCCTGATTGGTCGCCAAACGTAAAAAAAGATCCTGATACCAGCGCTGATAATTCTCTTGCGCTTTGGGATCTGCCTGTTGAAGGACTTCCATCAGCTTGGCATCAGGTACTTCTTGCCAACGAATTGTCGGTTGGTAGGGAACATATTTGTGTGTTGCACGCTCCAGATCTATCAGCCTAAGTATCGGGAAGTCTTGTCCGAAACCACCCGTCAGAGCTGTACGAAAGAAGCGTTGCAGTAGCACAAAGTCTTCCAGTGGTGCCATAAATTCGCTGTATGAAGGGCTTTTTAATTGAGTTTTCAAGTAGCCTGGTAGACGGTTTGATATTTCTTGACGTAATTGTTGGAGTTCCTCTGGAGGAAAATCCAATGCGGTGGCAGTTGTTTCATCGGTCACGGTTCCGGGATCTTGCGCACGGCGGAGTGAGAAGGTGGTATGGACCCAAAGGTCAATGTTGCCAAGCTGGTCTTGGGAGCGCTTCATCCATTTCCAATCTGGTCCTGCTGACATAGGACGCTCACGAAACTGTGACGTGTGATCTTCAGGAAACCAGTAGTGATCTGGTAGGCCCATGCCTTTAGCTTTTTCGCATAAGCAGGTGCTCAACTGATCATTGCTGGTTTCCAGGCAGATGTTTGATGTGCTGAGTATACGACCGGAGCCTGGCAACTTCTGTTCTTGATGGGTTATGAAGTCTTCCAGCGATTTTCGCAGCACAGGGGTAAATTGCGCCGCCTCGATGTGACTCATTGAAAGCCACTTTTCAATGTCCTCTTTGGGGCAAGTTGTAGACGGGTCAAGTGTTGCCAACATTTCTGTCAATTTGGCAATATACAACCAGCGGTAGACCTGTTGTCGGTCTGATGAAATGTTTCTAATGCTGCTGGAGTTACTGTCGGAGATGCTGAACCTGTCGATAAAAGTATCTGCTTCTACTATCCTGCACCCCAGAGGTGTATCAGTGAGTGCTGGATGAGTGTGAATAACACGGTGGATCAGCTTCCCGTCACCAGGAACAATTGTCACTGCCACCACTCGACCATCTGATGCATAGCGCAATGCTTGGTTTACGATTGCCGCATCGTAGATTCCGAGATTTATCCATTGATCATTCAGCATTATCTCTATGGTTACTTTGGTTGTTGTGTTGTCTGATGTCGCCTGAATAGTCCAGCGAATCTGGTTGGCATCAATTCCCGTAGGATGGATGTCCTGGCCAATCAATACCCCTCGAGCGCGAAAACTTCTGGAGGCCACTTTGAAGTTAGTTGCCCGTAAGCGATTAAATGTTTGATCTGCAGCATACCTGCTATCTGCGCGTAGTACGGTGTTGGAACCTAAACTGCCGCCAGGGGAGGATGCTCCCAGCAAGTCACTTGGGAACAGTTGATCATAGCCACCTAGGCGTTCATGCAATTCCGCTTTCATGTAGGGCTGATGGAGATCAGCAACTTTATTACTGACCGCCTCAGCAACTTTCGCTTCGCGCAAAATTTCAGGACTTGAAGTCCAGCCCTGGCCTTCGGTATCCATGAGCGACTTGATTAATTGCCGTGAGCTATCTGTCGTTTCAAAGGACGCTTGACGCGCTGCCACGGCAATAACACTGGGGCGGGCAGTGCTAATGAGTGCTTCGGTCATCCAGTTCTTTGCCCAGGCTTGCATCCAAGTTTTAACAGCATCCTTACCTAAGTCCTTAACCAGTTTTTGGGCCTGTTTGCCCAACTCCGTCGTGGGCTTGACATCCATGGCTCCAAAGGCTTCGTCCAAAACTTGTGCGATGAGTTTTCCTTGCGCATCCAACGGTGCAAGCGGTGTGCTATAGCGATGCTCGAGAGCCGCAGTCAATTTTGAGAAGAGATTCGGGTTTTCCTGTTTAAGACGAGCTACAGAAGGTTCTATTACTTTCTCGATCTCTTTTCGGGCTACAGCAATACCTGTCTTGTCCTCGACAACATCGCCGAGTGTCGCTGCGACTTCCTGCCGGGCTTTCATCGCGCTGTTAGCATAGTCGGGTACTACGATGTGTTGATCGTTGAGAGCGGCGCGGACGAATTCAGACTCGACATGGTTTGAGCGTGTTATCTGCGCCCAATGCTCAAGGGCAGCACTTCGTGTCACTTCACTGAGGGCTGCCCTTACGAAAAGCTGAGTTGCTGCTTGGACTGTGGGAGAGGAAGTGCTTTGCTCTATGGGCTTTGAGTTGGTAAGCGACGGCGCTGGGGGAATTGCAGATAGCGCTTCTTCCATCTCATGTTGTGCTTGTTGATCTGCTGCATTCATCCGAAGGTTGTTGACCATCAGTTGCATGCTATTGGCAAGTGGTTCGGCGCTCCAGCCAACCAGGGAGAGAATGAGCAACGCTGTGGTGAAATAAGACAGTGGCTTCTTCAACAGACCGAGATCTTTGCCTAATCTTTCATTAGAAAGTATGTGCAGCAGTCGCCGCCAGCGGTTAGGGGGTAATAAGGCTTCTTGTGCGGTTGGACGGGTCATCACCTCTTCAAGTTTGAGATCTTTGCGTGCCCATTCGATTGCCAAGAATGAAAGCACTTCCGATATCAGGTTATGTGTTTGCTCCTGCTCCTGAGGGGACAGCACGGAGCCTTCGACGCCACTATCGTGTGCGACCAGGCGCTCAACCAACTCATCCAGTCTTGCAACCAATGGGCTGAGCTCCGAGTCTGAACGAGCAGTTTCCAGAAGAGAGGGATCTTCGATTATTTGGCTATGTAACTCTTGAGCTCTGGCGCTCCAAGCTTGAGCAACACGTTCGCGTGCTTGGTGAGCTGCAAAGTACAACGAAAGAGCTGCACCTAGTAAACCAAGGATGCCTAGCGTTGTGCCGTATTGGCTACCTATCTCCCTAGTCACTCCGTAGATTGATTGTGCAGCGTGAATGACCGTTTGCGGTACTAGGCTTGAGCTTGATGCCAGGAAACTGCATGTCCAAACGAACAGGATCACTGCACAAATGACGATGGACCCTATACCCGATAGATCCCGGACTCTTTCCAGAACTACCAAACTGCCGGCACGTGTCATCTTTTCTCGAAGATCGACCGCCTTCCATCGATCTTTGCTTAGAGGTACAAGCCAGAAGTGACACAAGGCCCAGAGTGCAACAAGCAGAGTCCACATTGCGAACGGATTCATGGCGTTCTCCGACAGATACGGCGCTTGCTTTCACAGCGTTGACCGTAGAACGCGACTGCCGTGTCGATCTTCCTTATGTCGAGAAAATCGAAATGAAATCCACGTTTTTATGCTCAGCAGCTTGCACAGGTGCGCCGAATCCTGCCGTCACTGTGGCACTAGGTATCTGTTAATGTTTGGTGGCGAACCGCCACCAAATTTCAACTGATACTAGCAGTAAGGTTGCGAAATATTGACAGTGCAACCCGATGAGACGAACGGTATCGGTGGCTACCAGACCCTGTCTCACCTACGTTTCAGGGGATAAACATTGGTGTGCGATATTTGACAGCTCTTGATGTGATCAACCCTGGCATTTAATAAGTTGCAATGAGTCAAATATCTTCGAGTAAAGAAAAAACGATAGATCGGTAAGGGATACGACAAGCTGGCGCCATGATCTCCCCGGTTTGCCCCTTGTGGTATTTGTCACCTTACTTTCGTACAGACCCGGGCGTACTCACTGCCGATGCCGGCGCAGCAGCTCGATCTGCTGCGCCGGCACCTGCTGGCGCAGGGCTTTGTACAGGGCGCGGGTTTCCAGCAGGTTCCAGATCCGCAGCAGGGTTTCCAGCGCGTCCAGGGGCTTGCTGATGAAGTCGCGGGCGCCCAGGGCCAGGGCGCGCAGGCGGGTATCGCGGGTGGCGTCGGCGGTCAGCACCAGGATCGGCAGGTAATCGTCGGCCGGGATCCGTCGGTTGAGCTGTTCGAGCACGGCGAAGCCGTCGAATTCGGGCATGTGCAGGTCGAGGATCACCAGGTCCGGCTCGAAGCTGTTGAACAGCTCCAGGGTGCGCAGCGGCTGGGTGCTGCTCAGCACGTTGTGCAGGCCTTCGCGGGCCAGCAGTTGCTCCATCAGCTCGAGGTTGGGGCGCTGGTCGTCGATGATCAGGATGCGCAAATCGTGGTTCATGCGGGCTCCGGTAAATGTTGCTCAAGGTGGGCGAGAAACGCCGGGATATGAATGGGCTTGGTCAGGATCGCCGTGGCCCCGGCCTGCAACAGGGCACGGTGGGTCAGGGCGCTGGCGTCGGCGGTGATCATCACGACCGGGGTGCTGGCGGTGCTCGGCGATTCCCGCAGCCGGCGCAGCACTTCCAGGCCTGCAAGGTCCGGCAGGCTGACGTCCAGCAGGATCAGTTGCGGTGCATGCTGGCGCGCCAGGTCCAGGCCCATCTGGCCCTGCATGCTCGACAGCAGGCGAATGCCCGGGCGGCGTTGCAGCAGGGTTTCGATCAGCGCCAGGCTCGACAGGTTGTCTTCGATGCACAGTACCTGGCCGCGGTATGCCACGGCCTCGACCCGGGCCGGCAGCACCGCCGCCGGTTGTTCCACTAGCTGTTGCTCCAGGGCCAGGCGCGTGCCGGCCGCGGCCACCTGGACAAACGGCAGTTGCAAGGTAAAGCAGCAGCCCTGGCCCGGCGTGCTGTGCACCCGCAGGCTGCCGTCCATCATTTCCAGCAGGCTCTTGCTCAGGGCCAGGCCCAGGCCGGTGCCTTCCACCCGCGGGTCGGCGCCCAGGCGTTCGAAGGGGCGGAACAACTGGTCCAGGCGCTCCAGGGGAATGCCGGCGCCGGTGTCGCTGACCGCCACCTCGACCCGGGTGTCGAGCACCTTGACCGCGATCCGCACCTGGCCCTGGGGCCGGTTGTACTTGATGGCGTTGGACAGCAGGTTGAGCAGCACCTGGATCAACCGCTGGCGGTCGGCGATCACCCCGCTGTGCTCGCTCAGCGCGGGCAGGGCGGCCAGCTGGATACCGGCGTCGGTGGCCATCGGCGAGACCAGGGTCAGGGCCTCGTGCAGCACCGCGGCCAGGGCGATCGGCTCGACATTCAGCGCCAGGTGCCCGGCCTCGATGCGGGCGATATCCAGCACCTCGTTGATCAGGGTCAGCAGGTGCTGGCCGGCGCGCAGGATATGGCCGACCTGGGGCCGTTGGCCGCTCGGCGAGTCCATGTCCAGCAGTTGCGCGAAACCGAGGATGGCGTTGAGCGGGGTACGCAGTTCGTGGCTCATGCGCGAGAGGAATTCGCTCTTGGCGCGGCTGGCGCTTTCGGCTTCCTCGCGGGCGGTGCGCAGGGCGATTTCCGCGGCGCGGCGGTCGGTGATGTCGCGGGTGATCTTCGAGAAGCCGCGCAACGCGCCGCTGGCGTCGTACTGCGCGGTGATCACCACGCTGGCCCAGAAGCGGCTGCCGTCCTTGCGGCAGCGCCAGGCCTCTTCCATGTAGTGGCCGTCGCGGGTGGCCTCGCGCAGGGCCATGTCCGGGTGCGCCGGGCATTCTTCCGCCAGGTAGAACAGCGAGAAGTGCCGGCCGAGGATTTCCTGTTCGCTGTAGCCCTTGATCCGCTCGGCGCCGGCGTTCCAGGTGGTGACCCGGCCCTGGGTGTCGAGGGCGAAGATCCCGTAGTCCTTGACCCCGTCGATGATCAGCCGCAGGCGTTCTTCGTTGTCGCGCAGGGCCCGCTCGCGCTCGGCCAGCAGTTGCCCGGCCTCCACCAGGCGGGTGCCGAGCTGGCCGATTTCGTCCTGTTCCGGGGCTTGCGGGCGCAACGGTTGGCCGAGGGCCAGGCGCTGGGCGTTGCCTTGCACCTGCTGCACCCGGGCGACTATGCCCTTGGACAAGAACAGCACCGCGACAATCGCCCCGAACAAGCCGCAGAGCGCCGCCAACAGCGTGGCCAGCAGCAGGCGCATGCGGGTCGCCGAGGCCGCGGCGCTGCGTTCGGCGAGCAGGCCGTCTTCGCGGATGCGCATGGCGCTGATCTGCTCGCGCAGCACGTCGAGCACCTGTTTGTTCTCGATCAGAATCGCGGTGATGCTGGCGCTGTCGTCGGGCCGGCCGTTGCGCAGGGCCACCAGGCCGTCGAGCTTGTGGCCGATCAGCGGGGCGATGGCCTTGAGGTGGTCGCGCATGCGCGCATCGCGAATGTTGCTGTCCAGCCGTTGCAGCGCGGCCTGGATCAGCGGCTGGGCACGTTCGTAGCTGGGCAGGAAGTCTTCGCGACGGGTCAGCAGGTAGCCGCGCACGCTGGCCGCCGCTTCGGCGAGCAGGGTGTGCACGGTCTGGATGTCGCCCTGCACCAGCAGCACCCGGCGCACATCTTCCTCGGCGCGGGCGGTCTGGCGTTCGGTGATGTAGATCAGCACCAGCGACAGCAGCAGGATCACCAGTGGCAGGGAGATCACCACCAGCGCCTTGCCGCGCAGCGGCAGGTCGAGCCAGTGCCGGCTGGCCAGGAGCCTCATGGCCAGTCTCCCGCGGGCTGCGCCACCAGCCCCAGGGCGATGCCGCGCACCGCGGCCTGGGTGCGGTCCGCCGCGCCGAGCTTGCCGATCAGCCGCTCCACATGGGCCTTGGCGGTGCCGGTAGTGATGCCGAGCTTTTCGCCGATCTCGCGGTTGCTGAAACCGCCGGCCACCAGCCCCAGCACCTGGCGTTCGCGGGCGGTCAGGGCGACAACCTGGGCGCCGCCGCTGCCGCCGGCGTTGCGTTCGGCCATGCGCCGCAGCAGCCGGGCGCTGACGCTGCTGTTGAGGGCTTCCTCGCCCTGGGCCACCCGCTGCAGGGCGCCGAGCACTTCGCCGCGACTGGCGTCCTTGAGCAGGTAGCCGACGGCGCCGGCGGCAATCGCCGCTTCCAGGTGGTCGGGGCTGTCGTCCATGGTGAAGATCACCACCTTGATCGCCGGTTGCCGTTGGTGCAGCAGGCGCGCGGCGCCCAGGCCGTTGAGCAGCGGCATACGGATGTCGAGGATGGCGATGTCCGGTTGCAGGCGCTCGCACAGGTCGAGAGCTTCCTGGCCATCGCGGGCCTGGCCGACCACCTCGAACTCCGGGTGGCCGGCGAGCAGGGCGACAAAACCGGTGCGGGTGACTTCATGATCGTCCGCCAGCACCAGGCGCAGGGCAGGGTTCATGGCTGCTCTCCCGCAGTGGGCAGCGGCACCCGGGCCAGCAGGCGGGTGCCGTGGCCGGGGGCGCTGTGCCAGGACAGCTCGCCGCCCAGCAGGCTGGCGCGTTCCTGCATCGCCGCCAGACCCAGGTGCTGGCCGCCGCAGCTGGACAGCGGGCTGTCCAGGGCGAAGCCGACGCCGTTGTCTGCCAGCGCCAGCGCGGCCTGGCCATCGGCCAGCTGCAGGCTCAGTTCGGCGCGGCTGGCCCGGGCATGCTTGAGGATGTTGTTGATGCCTTCCTGGGCGATGCGGAACAGGGCGATCTCGCTGGCGCCCGGCAGGCGCGCGCTGGACTGTTGCCGCCAGTGCACCTCGAGACCGGCGTCGCGCAGGCGGTCGGCTTCCTTGTCGATGGCCTTGTACAGGCCAAAGTCGTCCAGCACGTTGGGGCGCAGGCCGCCGATCAACTGCCGGCCCTCGCCGACGCAACCCTGGGCCAGGGTCAGGATGCTTTGCAACTCGTTGTGCAGATCCTGCGGCAATCTCGGGCAGCGCCCGGCAAACCCCTGCAGGCGCTGGTGCAGCCCGGCCAGGGTTTGCGCCAGGCCGTCGTGCAGGTCGTAGGCCACGCGCTTGCGTTCGTCTTCCTGGGCGCTGAACAGCCGGTGCACCAGTTCCGACATGGTGCGTTCCCGGGCTTGCAGGGCCTGGAGCAAGCGCTGGTTTTCCAGGTGCGCCGCCAGCAGGGTGGCCAACAGTTGCAGGGATTCCAGGTCCTCGCTGTCGGGCGCGGCCAGGGCCACGCTGTTGGCCAGCAGCAGCGCGCCGAAGGCCTGGCCGTCGGCGCCGGGCAGGGGAATACGCAGCACCTGGGGCAGGGCGGCATCGGTCTGCGGCAGCCATTCGGGGTGCAGGGTCGCAGACTTGGCCAGCTCGTGCAGGGCGGCCAGGCGTTCGCTGCCGCCGTGCTGGGCGGTGGCCTGGGGCGGTTGGGCGGCGTGCCATTCCAGCAGCAGGCCGTGGTCCATCGCCATAAAGGCACAGGCCCGTTGCAGGGCGCGCTGGCGCATGGCCGCGGGTGGCAGCTGGGTCAGTTCCTGGCCGGTGTCCACCAGCAGGCGCAGGCGCGCCGCGCGGCTTTGCGCCTGGCGATACTGGCTGCGAATGGCCAGGGCGCTGCCGGGGTCGTGGGTCGGGCTTTGCATGAAAAACAGGCTCCAGCGTGAAGGGCGTGCGCTCGCGAGCAGGCATTAGACCCGGTTGCCGGCTGTGGGCCTATCTGCCGAATGGCATAGGCCGCCGGCACCGGTTGGCCGATGGCGAGGCAGCAACGGGTGGGCAAAGTGGGCGCATTGAAACCCACTGGAGCCTTCCGATGAAACTGCCAACCACCGCCATTGCCCTGTTGCTGGCCCTGACCGCGCCCCTGGCCCAGGCCCTGGACGCCACGCCTTATGTGTACCGCACCGTCGCCGCGCAGCCGCAGAATCAGGAAGACCGGGAGATTGCCGGCCTGTTCGATCGCTGGAACGCGGCCCTGCAAAGCGGCAGTGCAAAAAACGTAACCAGTCTTTACGCCGCCGACGCGATCCTCCAGCCGACCGTGTCGAACCAGGTGCGCACCACCCCGGCGCAGATCCAGGACTACTTCGAGCATTTCCTCGCGGGCAAGCCGGTGGGCCAGATCAACTACCGGGAAATCCGCCGCCTGGGCCCGGACGCGGCCATGGACAGCGGCGTCTATACCTTCACCCTGCACGAGGCCGGTGGCGCGACCCGCCAGGTGCAGGCGCGCTACACCTTCCTCTACGAGCGCATCGACGGCCAGTGGAAGATCCTCAACCACCATTCCTCGGCCATGCCCCAGGCACAGCCGCAACTGCAGGCCAGCCATCGCTGAATTTCATCTGACCAGCCGGATGCCGATCTTTTAGGAGCGAGCTTGCTCGCGAGGGTGGCTAACGACACCGCGTCTTTACTTGAGTAAACGCGGCGCTCTTGAGTTCATCGCGAGCAAGCTCGCTCCTACAGGGGATCGCCCGGCGTTTTGCGGTCTTCAGCCTTCCTGGCGATAACGCCCCGGGGTCATGCCGAACCAGCGGCGGCAGGCCTTGTGAAAGCTGCTCTGGTCGCGAAAGCCGAGCAGGGCGCCGATGTACTTGACGCTGCGCGCCGAGTTGCGCAGGAAACTGTGGGCCAGCATGAGCCGCGCCTCGTCGAGCAGGGCCGAGAAGTGCATGTCTTCGTTGCCCAGGCGTCGCTGCAGGCTGCGGCTGCTGACCCCCACCAACTGCGCGATATGCCGCAGGTCGCTGGGCCCGCCCTGGGCCAGGCGCTCGGACAACACCCGCCTTACCTGCGCGGTCATCGAGCCGTCGAGCAGCAGCTTGAGGCGGGTTCGCGCGTATTCCATGTGCAGCACGTCCAGGGCCGGGTCGGCGCTGGGCAGGGCCATGGCGCAATCGCGCGGGCTGAAACTCAGGCTGTTGTAGGGCGCGTCGAACTGCAGGTTGGCGCCCAGCAGGCGCTCCAGGGCACGGGTGTCGGGCGGGCGCGGGTAGGTGAAGCTCGCCGCCAGCGGTTGCGGCTTGTGCCCGGGCAGCAGCCAGTGCACCAGGCCCAGGGTCTGCGCCGCGCCGGCATCGATGAAGGCCCGCGGTACCTGGCCCGGTTCGAGGGCGATGTCGAAGCCGATCAGGGTGACGGCCTGGGGGTTGCGCTCCAGGCACAGGTAGAAGCCGTTGCTGACCAGCGAGTGATAGTCCACCAGGCGTTGCAGCGCGGTGCCCAGGGTGGCGCCGGACATCAGCGCGTAGCCGAGCACTTCCAGGTTGGCCGGGTGGGCCTTGGTGTACGCCAGCAGGCCGAGGTCCGGGTTGCCGCACAGGTGCACGGCGTCTTGCAGCACCGCGTAGACCAGCTCCAGCCTGACGCCCATGGGGTTTTCACAGGTCTCCTGGTGGCTGCTGCCATGGCGCTTGAGCAAGGCCTCGACCTTGACTCCGGCGTCGCTCAGGACATCGGCAAGCACCCGGAAACTGGTGCCGGTCATTCTGTGCATAGTACTTCCTGGGCTAGTGGCTAATTGATGTCATTGGCGCTGGCGCATGATCGCAATAAACCTCGGGCCACAGTCGAGAAAGGGCGGTGCGGTGTTTCCAAGGACAAACGAAAGGTATCCGGGAACACTTTCGAGCCGTCCGGGCAGGGGGGATCATAAGTGGCAATGAGCCATTAACGCGTCGGGCGCGCCGACGCATCCTGGCCAAGCCCACCCGGCGCGCTGTCGCCGCTTCGACTACGGATCTGTCATGCAAAGCGTCAAAGACTTTTATCGGGAACTGGCGCAGGGGCGACTGGCGCTGGCCTTCCAGCCGGTGGTGTGGCTGCCCGACACCAGCCGGGTGCTGTACCTGGAAGGTTTGCTGCGCCATGTCGAACAGCCCGGCAATGGCGTCTACCCGTTCGCCATGCTCGAACGCCATCAGCTGATGCGCGAGCTGGACCGCAGCGTGGTGGGGGGCGTGATCGAGCGCCTGCTGGAGGACGAACATCTGCGCCTGGGCTGCAACATCTCGGCGCAGAGCGCGATCGTCGATCCGTTCTGGTCCGCCACCCTTGCGCGGTTGCGCGACGTGCCTTCAGTGGCCGCGCGGCTGGTGATCGAAATCACCGAAAGCGCCACGCCGCCGAGCACCGAGGCGGCCATCGAGTTTGTCCTGTGCCTGCGCGAGCTGGGCTGCCGGGTGGCGGTGGACGACTTCGGCGCCGGCCTCGGCACCCTGGAATTCATCCGCCAGAGCCTTCCTGACATGGTCAAGATCGACCAGGGTTACCTGCAACGCGCCCGCAGCGAACCCAACAGCGTGCAGACCCTGAAACACCTGGTGCAGCTGTGCAAGACCCTGGCGCCCTGCGTGATCATCGAAGGCATCGAGAGCGAAGCCGACCGCGCCCTGGCCACGGCCTGCGGTGGCGAATGGGGCCAGGGCTACCTGTTCGGCCGGCCACGGCTCGACCGCCTGGGCGCGCCATGCCGGTTGCGTGGGGTGGTGGCCGAGCCTGTGGTGGCGGATTGAGCGGGGCGGTTTGCCAGTGATAGCGGTGATCCATTCACCCAGGCCGGCATCGACCGGTCGCGGCTTCAGTAATAAACGCCCTTGGCGTCATAGGGCAGCAGCACGGTATCGACCGCCGCATCCACCGGCAGGCTGACCACCGCCACCAGCGGGCAGACGATGCTCATCCAGCAGTAGATCGTGGCGTAGCCGTCGTAGCCGTCGTAGCCGCGGGCGTCACGCATGGTCAGCAGCTGGATATTCTGCTGGGTGCCTTTGTAGAGGTCGTAGGAAATGTACTGATTGCTGGCACGGGCCATCAGGGTGCCGCAGCCCGAGAGGGCGAGTGTGCCGAGCAGGACGAGAGCAGTGAGCGCTTTGATGATGCCATTCCTTAGCAAGCCGATTTGCGGCGCGCATCTTCGCATCGCTCGAGGCTGCAGGCCAGCCTGAATGGCAAGGCTCGCAGCGAGCTGCCGGCGATGACGGCGGTACCTTTGCAATCGCCACCGCCGGCAAGCCTGGCGCCTATCACCCAGGTAATCGTTAGCCCAGCACCTCACGCAACCGATGCCACAGCATGCCCAGCGCCAGCAGCGGCGCGCGCAGGGCGGGGCCGCCGGGGAAGGTCATGTGCGGCACTGCGCTGAAGATGTCCAGGCCCCGGCTGTGCCCTGCGTGGATGGCCTCGGCCAGCAGGCGCGCGGTCCAGTGGCTGACGTTGAGCCCATGCCCGGAGTAACCCTGGGCGTAATACACGTTGGGGTATTGGCGCAGGCGCCCGACCTGGGGGAAGCGGTTGGCGGTGATGCCGATCTTGCCGCCCCATTGGTAGTCGATGCGTACATTCGCCAGCTGCGGGAACACCTTGAGCAGCTTCGGCCGCATATAGGCGCCGATGTCCGCCGGGTCGCGCCCGGAGTAGTGGCAGGCGCCGCCGAACAGCAGGCGCCGGTCCGCCGAGAGCCGGTAATAGTCGAGGCCGACCTTCTGGTCGCACAGCGCCAGGTTCTGCGGGATCAGTTCGGCGGCCAGGGCCGGCGCCAGGGGCTCGGTGGCGATGATGTAGCTGCCCGCCGGCAGCACCTTGCCGGCGAGGCGCGGCTCCAGGTCATCCAGGTGGGCGTTGCAGGCCAGCACCAGGCTGCTGGCGCGCACCGTGCCGCTGGCGCAACGCACCTGCACGCTGTCGCCGTGGATCAGCTCCAGCACCGGGCTCTGCTCGAAGATCCGCACCCCCAGCGTCCGGGCCAGGGCGGCCTCGCCAAGCACCAGGTTGAGCGGGTGCAGGTGCCCGGACCCCATGTCCACCAGGCCCCCGGCATAGGCCGAGGACGCCACCACCTGGGCCATGTCCTGCGGGGCGACCAGGCGGGTTTCATGCACGTAGCCCAGGGCCGCGAGGTGTTCCTGCTCGGCCTGGAACGCGGCGAACTGGGCCGGGGTGTTGGCCAGCTCGCAGAAGCCCCAGCGCAGGTCGCAGTCGATGTCGTGCTCGCGCACGCGCTGGCCGACCAGCGCCACCGAGTCGATGCCGGCCTGTTCCAGGTAACGCAAGCCCTCGGCGCCGACGTAGCGGGCAAAACCGCTGACGTCGTGGCCGATGCCGCGGATCAGTTGCCCGCCGTTGCGCCCGCTGGCGCCCCAGCCGATGCGCCGGGCTTCCAGGAGGATCACCGAGAGGCCGCGCTGCGCCAGTTCGATGGCGGTGTTGACCCCGGTGAAACCACCGCCGATCACGCAGACATCGGCGCTGAGGTCTGCATTCAGCGGCGGGTAGTCCGGCAGCGCGTTGGCCGAGGCGGCGTAGTAGGAGCGGGTGTGTTGCGCAGGGCTGTGCCGGTTCATTGGTTGGACTTCACTTTGCTCCAGGCGCGGGTCATCAGGCGCATGGTCTGCGGGCTCTGGGTGCTGGAGATGTACAGCTTGTCGAGTACCGCCTGGGGTGGGTAGACCTCGGGGTTGTTCACCAGCTCGGGGTCCATGTATTGCTGCGATGCCGGGTTGGGGTTGGCGTAGCCGACATAGGCGCTGACCTTGGCGATCACTTGCGGGTCCAGCAGGTAGTTGATAAAGGCATGGGCCTCCTTGGGGTTGCTGGCGTCCGCCGGGATCGCCAGCAGGTCGAACCACAGGTTGCTGCCTTCCTTGGGAATCGAATAGGCGATCTTCACCCCGTTCTTGGCTTCCTTGGCGCGGTTGGCGGCCTGGAACACGTCGCCGGAATAACCGAAGGCCAGGCAGATGTTGCCGTTGGCCAGGTCCGAGACGTACTTGGAGGAGTGGAAGTAGGTGATGTAGGGACGGATCGCCAGCAGCTTGGCTTCGGCTTTCTTGTAGTCCGCGGGGTTTTCGCTGCGCGGGTCCAGGCCCAGGTAGTTGAGCATCGCCGGGAACACTTCGTCCGGCGAGTCCATCATCGACACCCCGCACTGGCTGAGCTTTTTCAGATTCTCCGGTTCGAAGAACACCGCCCAGGAATCGATGCTGTCGATGCCCAGCACCTGCTTGACCTTGTCGACGTTGTAGCCGATGCCGTTAGTGCCCCACAGGTAAGGCACCGAGTACTGGTTGCCGGGGTCGTTCTGCTCCAGCAGGGCCAGCAGTTTCGGGTCGAGGTTCCGCCAGTTCGGCAGCTGCGCGCGGTCCAGCTTGAGAAAGGCCCCGGCCTTGACCTGCCGCGCCAGGAAGTGGTTGGACGGCACCACCAGGTCATAGCCGGTGCGCCCGGCCAGCAGCTTGCCCTCCAGGGTTTCGTTGGAGTCGAAGACGTCGTAGATGACCCGGGTCCCGGTCTTGGCCTGGAAGTCGGCGAGGGTGGTCTCGCCGATATAGTCGGTCCAGTTGTACACGCTGACTGTCGATTCGGCCTGGGCCGTGGCGCCGAACAGCACCGTGAGGGCCAGCGGAACCACCGATTTCCATAGACGCATAGCGATACCCCTTTTTGCGGTTGTTATTGTGTTTGCCAAATTCATGAAGCCCTGTAGCCGCTGCCGAGCAACGCGAGGCTGCGATCGGCGGCGCAGCCGTCGTAAACCCGGCAACCGCGTTGCATCAGGTACACCGCGTGCGACGGTCTGGCGATGGCTGCGCCATCGATCGCAGCCTCGCAGGCTCGGCAGCGGCTACAACGGTGTGCGCGGTGTGCAGGCCTCAGACGCTGAGCAACAGGAACTCGCGCTCCCAGGAGCTGATCACGCGCTTGAAGTTCTCGTGCTCGGCGCGTTTCACCGCGACGTAGCCGCGCACGAACTTGCTGCCCAGGTAGCGCTCGATGGTCGGGCACTCTTCCATGCGGGTCAGGGCGTCTTCGATGGTGATCGGCAGGCGCAGGTTGCGCCTTTCATAGGCCCGGCCTTCCACCGCGGCGCTCGGCTCGATGCCCTCGACCATGCCCAGGTAGCCGCACAGCAGGCTGGCGGCGATGGCCAGGTAAGGGTTGGCGTCGGCGCCGGGCAGGCGGTTTTCCACACGCATGGCTTCCGGGCCGGAGGTCGGCACCCGCAGGCCGACGGTGCGGTTCTCTTCGCCCCATTCGACATTGACCGGCGCCGAGGTGTCCGGCAGGAAGCGGCGGAACGAATTGACGTTGGGCGCGAACATCGGCAGCACCTGGGGGATGTACTTCTGCAAACCGCCGATATGGTGGCGGAACAGCTCGCTCATGCGGCCCTCGGCGTCGGCGAAGATCGGCTTGCCGGTGGCGCTGTCGACCACGCTCTGGTGCAGGTGCATGGCGCTGCCGGGTTCGTCGGCCACCGGCTTGGCCATGAAGGTGGCGGTGACGTTGTGCTTGAGCGCGGCCTCGCGCAGGGTGCGTTTGAACACAGTGATCTGGTCGGCCAGGTCGAGGGCGTCGCCGTGGCGGAAGTTGATTTCCATCTGCGCCGGGCCGTCTTCGTGGATCAGCGTGTCGAGGTCCAGGCCCTGGGCTTCGCACCAGTCGTAGACATCCTCGAACAGTGGATCGAATTCGTTGGCGGCGTCGATGGAGAACGACTGGCGCCCGCTTTCGGCCCGGCCGGAGCGGCCCAGCGGCGCCTTCAGCGGCAGGTCCGGGTCTTCGCAGCGCTGGGTCAGGTAGAACTCCATCTCCGGCGCGACGATCGGCTGCCAGCCCTTGTCGGCGTACAGCTGCAACACTTTCTTCAGCACGTTGCGCGGCGACAGCTCGATGGGGTTGCCGAACTTGTCGAAGGTGTCGTGGATGACGATCGCGGTCGGCTCGATGGCCCAGGGCACCAGGTAAACCCCTGCGGCGTCGGGGCGGCAGACCATGTCGATGTCCGCCGGGTCCAGCAGGTCGTAGTAGATGTCGTCGTCGACGAAGTCCCCGGTTACCGTTTGCAACAGCACACTTTCCGGCAGGCGCATGCCTCGCTCATGCAGGAACTTGTTGGTGGGCGCTATCTTGCCGCGGGCGATGCCGGTCAGGTCGCTGACCACGCACTCCACTTCGGTAATCTTGTGTTCTTTCAGCCAGGTAGACAGCTGATCGAAAGGGGCATTCATAAGGACCTCGTCAATGATTGTCGGTGACGCGCCAGCACTTGGAGTCGCCCATCAAGGCTTCCCCTGTGGCGCGTTGACGACTATCTTGGGCAAGCCTCGCGGTTCCATCTATCCACTTTAAGCAGCACCAAAGCGCACCAAAAGAGTGCGCAAGGTCCCTTCATGACAGCGTCGACAGCTCTCCAGGTCCAGGCCTTCAACACCTTCGATGTGGCCGATCAGATCCGTGCCACCCCGGGTTGGGTGCAGCATTACCAGCAGATGTCGCCCGGGCATTTCGCCGGGCAGGTGCGCTATCTGGACCTGCAAGGGGTGCAGATCTACGAGGAGTGCATGAACACCCGGGTCGAGCAGAATTTCAGCGCGCCCGAGGATTCCCTGGCGTTCTGTTTCGATCGCAGCGACAACGCCCTGTACCTGCTCAACGGCGAGAGCCGCAACATCTGGATCACCCCGGAGAACTACCAGGAAATCGCCGTGGTGTTCGGCCCGGAATTCGTCCGCGGCCACGGCCTCGACGCGCAGCGCCTCGACGGCCTGTTCCTGGCGCCGCTCAACTGCGGGCAGAACGCCTTGTTCAGCCGCTGGCTCAGCACGACCCTGACGCGCCTGTCGCAGACCCTCGACCCACCGAGTCGCGAAGCCCTGACCCAGCAGTTGCTCGAGGATTGCCTGTTTATCCTCGACAACGCCTGCGTGCGCCTGGACGGTGGCGGCCTGCGCCGGCGCGCCGAGGAGCGGGCGATCATGCAGCGGGTGGCGCAGTGGGCGGCGGACGGCCCGGAAGACAGCCTCAACCTGCTGGAGTTGGCGCAGGTGGCCGGGGTTTCCCTGCGCCAGTTGCAAGGCGCGTTCAAGGCCTTCGCCGGCATGGCGCCGACCCAGTGGCTGCGCCTGCGCCGGCTGAACAGTGCGCACCGCGAACTGCTGCGCCGCGGCCCGGACGAAACCACCGTGGCCGAGGTGGCCATGCGCTGGTCGTTCTGGCACCTCGGGCGGTTTTCCAGCAGCTACCGCGCGCTGTTCAAGGAACTGCCGAGCGAGACCCTGCGCCGCGGCCAGCGTTGAGCTGTTCCTGGCCGCGAGCCCCCGGGGTCGGCGCCATTTCCAGTGTCATGCGCGGGGAGGCCTGTCTGCCGAAGGGCGGCGCTGGCCATTGCGGCTCGGCCGCGACGGCTTGGGCTGGTCGTCCTCGTGCGCGCTTGCCGCCGGGTGGTCGCGCAGGTAGCGCCACAGCGCCCGGGCGATGGCATCGCCGTTGACCCCTTTGCCGAAGACCTGCTGGCCGATGCTCAAGCCGAGCTGGCGGTAGCTTTCGAACTGCGCCTCGTCGAAGAACTGGTCGACGGTGGGCTGGTTGGGGAAGGACGTGTTGATCAGCGCGTAGTTCTGCACGTCCGGCGATACCGAGGGGATCAGCCGGGGCTTGAGCACCAGGATGCGACTGACCAGGGTGTCCGGCGCGGTGCAGGCGTAGACGTTGAGCAGCAGCGCGCAATGCGGGTCCGCCGGTGACGGCGCGATCTTGAAGTCCTCCATGCGCCCGAACACTTTGCCCAGTACCTCGTCCCCGGTGATCGCTGCGTCTTCCCTGATCTCCAGGCCGTGGTCGATGCGCGCCAGGCGGATGAGATTGCTCAGGTCGTCGAACCGGTAGTCGGGATCGCAGCCACAGTCGCACATCACGATCAGCTCGACCTGGCGTTCCTGGCGCAGCAGTTCATAGGCCGCCGTGTTCTCGAAGTGGCCGCCGTCCGAGAGGTACTGATAGGCGCGCCGATGGCCATGGAAGTGCGCGGTCAATTCGTAGAACAGGTAGGTCTGGGTCGGCAGCCAGCGCGATAGCTTCAGGCCCAGGGATTGCCTGGGCTTTTCCGGTTTAGCGTCGATAAAGCGGCTGGGCCACCAGTTGCCCAGGCGCACGTTGGCCAGGCCCAGCAGCAGCGACATGCCCAGGCTGGTGGCGCGCCCCAGGCCGGTGGTGAAGGCCGCGCCGGAAACACCGATCCACTGGCCGATGGTCAGCGGGTAGGCGATTTCCGAAGCGGGGATATTCTCCAGGTCGCGCTGATAGAGCTTGCCGTCGAGGATGAAGGCCCCTTCGCCCTTGACGCTGCCCGGCGCCAGGCACAGCGGCTTGCCCTTGCGGTCGCGCTGCACCAGTTGCTCGGCGGGGTCGACCGTGAGGTTCATGGTCACGTTGATCAGGTGCAGCGGGCCGGCGTTCGGCGTGCCGTAGTAGTGCTCGACGCTGATGTCGTCGTTGCTCAGTGGCTCGGCCACGCTCATGTGCTTGCGCCGTTGCTCGGGCGTGCCGTCGAAGCGCTTGCCGTTGGTGGCGCCCATGTAGGCGCGGACCAGGCGCGCGCTGTAGTAGGACTGCAAGGACGAGGTATTGAGGAAACCGACGAAGCGGCTGCTGACCCAGGTCAGGGCCGCCGCCACCCCGGCCAGCAGGGCCAGCCGCAGCACATGCCCGTCTTCCTGCAGGTCGAAGCTGCCATCGGCGGTGACCCATATCACGAACAGCATCCACGCCAGGCAGACCGCCGCCAGCAACAGCACGCCGCCGATCAGGCTCATGACCTCCAGGGGCAGCAGGCGCAGCCAGCCCGGCAGGCTCTTCTCGTCCCGCAACAGCGCCACGCGGCGCACCAGCCAGATCAGCACCGGGAGAATGCCGATGGTGCCCTGGGTCAGGCTCTGCAGGTGCAGGTAGATCGCTTCGGAGAGCGACACCAGGAACGCGGCGAACAGCAGCACCCCGAGAGCCATGATGATCTGCGACAGCACCCGGGTGACCTCGACCCGGTAGTTGCGCACGGTAAAGATTCCGTCTTCGTCGTTGGCCTTGCGGGTGCGGTATTTCAGGCGCCAGATCAGCAGCCAGGCGTAGGCGATGCCCAGTAGCGCGATGGCGGCGAACCCGAGGAACAGGTAGCGTACGTTCGGCCTGTCGTCCGGCTGTTGCAGCAGCGCCCAGATACCGATGAAGACCAGCACCATCACCGTGCAAGCCACGGCCGCCAGGTTGCTCAGGGCCGGAGGATTGCTCAGGCTGTTTTTCGGCAGCACCAGCCAGTAGGCCAGGCAGCAGGGCAGCAAGCCGAGGAGGAACACCGCGCCGGGCAGCAGGAACAGATTGGGCACGCACTTCACTTGCAACAGCATCAGCAACGACAGGACCAGGACAATCGGCATGCCGATGACAAAGTGCAGCGACAGCCAGTTGCGCCAGGTGATCGCCAGGGCGTAGAGCGCGTCCCCCGAGCCGGTCGGGGTCAGGTAGCGGCCGTTCTCCCGGAGCCAGGCCGTGGGGCCCTTGCCGATGTCTTTGTCGCTGGCGTTGGCGTAGTCGGTGTGGGTACTGATACGTCCCGGCGGCTCGTAGTGCAGGACCTCATAGGCGTTGACCGCCGCGGTCCTGGCCGCTTGCTGGGCGGGCGACAGGTGCGAGGCTTCGGCGCGCTCCTGGGCCTGCTCCCGGCGCAGGCGATTGGGGATGAACAGGCTGGAGAAGAAACTGCCGATATAACCGCCGCCGCTGACCGTGCAGAGGTAGTCGAAACGCGGCAGCAGGGTGGTGGTGAGGTTGTCTTGCGGTGTCTTCGACGGTCGTGGGTTGGCCTGTTCCGGCGCATCGGCCCGGGCCATCGCCTGCAGCACCCCCAGGCAAAAGGTGGCGCTGCGGATGCCGCCCCCGGACAGCGCCAGCCCCCAGATCCTGGGAGGCTGGCCGGCCGGCGCGGGAAGGTATTTGAGACCCAATGCAGTACGGCGGTTCTCGATGCGCTTCCTTTCCCCCTCGTAGTGCTGGGTCGAGTCCATGATTGCTCCTTGCAAACTGAAGTAGTGGCATTGTGCAAATAGGATTAAAGCAGAACACTGTCAGATTTTTCCGAATACAAGGAGCAACTCGGGATGAAGTTCACGAAATATTCTTTATTTAGAAATGTAATTAAAAATCATCGGCTTAGAGAGTTAATGCGGCTGTATCAAGATCAATGAATGCCTTGACCGCGGCCTGCAACCGCCGTGTAACTTGCTTGTTACTTGAGGTCACTACTTTGCGTGGGTCGCTATTTCCCGCCCTGTAACTTCAAGGAATTCAACCGCGTATGCCTACTCTCACTCGCAGGAAGCTCATGCAGGCCGCCGCTATCGGCTCGGCCTTTACCTTACTGCCAGACTCCATCCGCCAGGCCCTGGCGATCCCCGCCAACAACCGCACCGGCACTATCCGCGACGTCGAGCACGTGGTGATCCTGATGCAGGAAAACCGCTCCTTCGACCATTACTTCGGCACCTTGCCCGGGGTCCGCGGTTTCAGCGATCGCTTCACCATCCCGCTGCCCGGCAAGCGTTCGGTGTGGGAGCAGCAGGGCATCGGGCGAGTGGTGCTGCCGTATCATCTGGACAGCTCGCGGGGCAACGCGCAGCGGGTCAACGGCACGCCGCATTCGTGGATCGACGAGCACGCGGCCTGGGGCAGCGGGCGCATGAGCGCCTGGCCGACCTTCAAGACCAACACGTCCATGGGCTACTACCGCGAGCAGGAGCTGCCGTTCCAGTTCGCCCTGGCCAACACTTTCACCCTGTGCGATGCCTACCACTGCTCGGTGCACGCCGGGACCAACCCCAACCGCCTGTTCCACTGGACCGGCACCAACGGCCCGACCGGCGCCAACGTGGCGGCGGTGGTCAACGAATGGGACGGCCCGGGCGCGGTGGACGTCGGCTACACCTGGAAAACCTACCCCGAGCGCCTGGAAGAGCGGGGCGTCAGCTGGAAGATCTACCAGTACCTGCCGGACAACTTCGGCGACAACCCGCTGGCCGGTTTCCGCCAGTACCGCCGCGCCAGCGTGGCGGCCGGCAACCCGGCGCAGCCGCCGGAAGGCTTCACCGCCTTCGTGCCGTACAGCGATGCGCTGAATGCCCGGGTGCCGCTGTACAAGGGCAATGGCAACACCTTGCCGGCGCGCAGCGGCAGCGACCTGGAAGGCATGATCGCCGGGTTTCGCAACGATGTGCAGCAGGGCAAGCTGCCCAAGGTCAGCTGGATCGTCGCCCCGGCCACCTATTCCGAGCACCCGGGGCCGTCCAGCCCGGTACAGGGTGGCTGGTTCACCCAGGAAATCCTCAAGGCGCTGACCGACAATCCCGAGGTCTGGAGCAAGACCGTGCTGCTGGTCAACTACGACGAGAACGACGGTTTCTTCGACCACCTGCCGTCGCCCTCGGCACCTTCACGGCGTCTGGACGGCAGCTTCGCCGGCAAGTCCACGGTGGATTTCGACAGCGAGGTGTTCACCCACCCGGCGCCACCGGGGACCACCCAGCAACCGCGTCCGGACGGCGGCATCTACGGCCCCGGCCCGCGGGTGCCGATGCTGGTGCTGTCGCCCTGGAGCCGCGGCGGCTGGGTCAACTCCCAGGCGTTCGACCACACCTCGGTCCTGCAATTTCTCGAGAAGCGCTTCGGCGTGCGCGAGCCGAACATCAGCGCCTGGCGCCGCGCGGTGTGCGGCGACCTGACTTCGGCCTTCAACTTCGTCAATCCCAACAGCGAAATCCTCCCGCCGCTGCACACCACCACCCGCCAGGCCGCGGACCTGTTGCGCCAGCGCCAGGAACAACTGGCCCAGGTGCCGCTGCCGGACCCCAGCCGCCAGCAACTGCCGCAGCAGCAGCGCGTGGCCCGGCCATCGCGAGCCTTGCCGTATCGGCTGAATGTCGAGGCCAAGGCCAAGCGCAAGGCGTTGAGCCTGACCCTGAGCCTGCAGAACAGCGGCGAGCAGG
Source organism: Pseudomonas sp. NFPP07 (assembly GCF_900115645.1). Lineage (NCBI taxonomy): Bacteria > Pseudomonadati > Pseudomonadota > Gammaproteobacteria > Pseudomonadales > Pseudomonadaceae > Pseudomonas > Pseudomonas sp. NFPP07. The sequence continues at coordinate 54,131 of NZ_FOXG01000008.1, read as the reverse complement.
GCGCGGTGTTCCATGTCTACGATCGCCTGCACCTGCTGGACATTCCCCGTCGCTATACGGTGGAGGCGGGCAAGCAGCTCAAGGACAGCTGGCAGACCGCGGGCCGCTACAAGCTGTGGCTGCTGGGGCCTAACGGCTTTCACCGCAGCTTCCACGGCAACCTGCTGGAGCGTCAGCCCGAGGTGTCGATGTTCAGCCGCGGCAACAACCTGCAGCTGACCCTGAGCAACCCGGGCAAGGAGCCGGTGTCGATCACCATCGAGCGTTGCCCCTACACCCATCAGGGGCCATGGCGTTTCGACGTGCCCGGGCGCAGCGAGGTCCACCAGATGTTCGCCTGCCAGGCCAGCGGCGGCTGGTACGACCTGACCCTGCGCGGCGAGGGCGGCTGGCTGCGGCGCCTGGCCGGGCGCCTGGAAACCGGTGCGCACAGCATCAGCGACCCGTTGATGGGCGTGTAAACCGCGCAATCGTGCCCGGCCCGCAAGGGGCCGGGCGCTGTTTCAACAGCCGACCGGGTGCTTCACCTGGATCTCTTCAGTCCCTGGGACCCTGGTTCCAGGGCACCCGCCGATGTTCCCCAGCAGACGAAAACCAGAACCCAATCACACGAAAGGACTTGGTTTGCCTAATGAATATTAATTAGAATCAGTCTCATTTGAATAATCCTTCGCGCAGGGCTCTTGACATGATTGAAGCAGCGACGCCACCGGAGCAAAGCCTACATGCCCTGTACCGCGATCATCGCAGCTGGCTCGAGAGCTGGTTGCGCCAGCGCATGGGCAACGCCTGGGATGCGGCGGACCTGAGCCAGGACACCTTCCTGCGCGTGCTCACCAGCTCCCAGCAGCTGGTCGACCTGCGCGAACCACGGGCCTATCTGGTGACCGTGGGCAAGCGCCTGCTGAGCAACTTCTATACCCGGCGCAAACTGGAACAGGCTTACCTGGACGCGCTGGCCAGCCTGCCCGAAGACAGCGTGCCGTCCCCGGAACAGCGCTGGGTGCTGCTGGAAACCCTGCAAGCCCTCGACGAATTGCTCGACGGCCTGCCGCCCCTGGTGCGCCGGGCGTTTCTCTGGAGCCAGCTGGAAGGGCTGGGCTACCGCGAGATCGCCGAACGCCTCGACGTCTCGGAACGCACCGTCAAGCGCTACATGGCCCAGGCCTACGAACACTGCCTGCTGGTGGAACTGTGATGCGCTCGGCGCCGTCCAGCGAAACCCGCGAGGTGGCCCGCGCCGCAGCCCAGTGGCTGGCGCTGCTGGAGTCCGGCGCGGCCAACGCCGACGATCACGCGCGCCTGCAGCACTGGCGCAACAGCAACAGCCGTCACGAAAGCGCCTGGCAGAAGGCGCAGCTGCTGCGCCAGCGTTTCTCCGCGCTGCCGTCGGCCCTGGCGATGGCTACCCTGGACCGGCGTCCCGAGCCGTCGCGGCGAGCGGTCCTCAAGCGTGCCCTCGGCGTCGCCGCGCTGGTGCCGACCGCCTGGCTGCTGGGGCGCCAGCTGCCCCTGGACGTATGGCGCGCCGACCTGCAGACCGGCACTGGCGAACATCGCAAATTATCCCTGGCCGATGGCAGCGCCTTGCAGTTGAACACCGCCAGCGCGGTCAACGTCGACCTGGGCGCCCGGCAGGTGACCCTGGTGCGCGGCGAGATGGCGCTCAAGGTCACCGGCAGCGCGCCGCTGACCATCCAGGCGCCATATGGCCGCATCGTCGTCAGCCGCAGCGAAGTCTGCGTGCGCCTCAACGAACACGATTGCCGGGTGTCGGTGGTCAGCGGCTCGGTGCAGCTGCAACCCTTGTTCGGCCCGCAACTGCTGTTGCGCGAAGGCCAGCGGGTGCGGCTGCGGGTGGACGGCGCCGGGCAGATCGATGCCTTCGACGCGCAGTTGCCGGGCTGGCGCGACGGCGTGCTGATGGCGCAGAACCAGCCCCTGGGGGATTTCCTGCGCGAGCTCGGCCGTTATCGTCCGGGCCTGCTGCGCTGGGATCCGGAACTGGAAGCCCTGCGCGTCACCGGCAGCTTCCGTCTCGACAACACCGACCGCGTGCTGTCGCTGCTGGCCGCCAGCCTGCCGCTGGAGGTGCATTCGCGCACCCGTTATTGGGTCACCCTGACTTCGGCAAAAGAACCCCCGCAAAAAAATATTGGCTGAAGCCTGTCCCTTTTTTTCGCCTCGCCGGTCATTCCAGGTAAGTGAACAAAAAACGAGAGCTTCCTCCCATGCCCGTAGTATTGCCATACCGTTTGCGTCCGGTTTCCCCCGGACTGTTGCAGTTGGGCCTCATCCTGACACTCAGTTCCAGCCCGTTATTCATCCAGGCCAGCCTGGCCGACGACGCCGCGCGGCGCAGCTATCAGGTGCCGGCCGGCCCGCTGAGTGCCGCGCTGACCCGTTTCGCCGGCCTCGCCGGGGTCAACCTGTCGGTGGACCCACAGCTGGTCAGCGGCCGCAACAGCGGCGGCCTGTCCGGCGAGTACGGGGTGGAGGAGGGCTTTGCCCGCTTGCTGCAAGGCTCTGGCCTGCAACTGCAACCGGTGGGCGACCAGGCGTACATCCTGACCCCGGCGCCGCAAGGCAGCAGCCTGCAACTGGCGCCGACTTCGATTCTCGGCGCCAGCGGCGCGACCGACAGCGACGTCTTCGCCGGTGGCCAGGTGGCGCGGCGTGGCTCGCAAGGCCTGCTGGGCTCGAAGGACTTCATGGAAACGCCGTTCAGCATGACCACCTACACCAGCGAAGTGGTGAAGAACCAGCAGGCGCGGACCCTCGGCGACCTGATCGCCAGCGACCCCTCGGTGCGCGCCACCAACCCGGCGGGCGGCCGCTACGAGCAGTTCACCATCCGCGGCTTCAGCCTGTTCAACAGCGATGTCGCCTACAACGGCCTGTACGGTGTGCTGCCGACCTACACCATCGACATGGAAATGGCCGACCGGGTGGACATCCTCAAGGGCCCGACCCAGTTGATCAACGGCATCTCGCCGCGGGGCAGCGTCGGCGGCGGGATCAACGTGGTGCCCAAGCGCGCCACCGACAAGCCCATCACCGAATTCACCGGCAGCTACGCCTCGGACAGCCAAGTGGGCGGCGCGGTGGACATCGGCCGGCGCTTCGGCGAGGACAACAAGTTCGGCGTGCGCCTGAACGCGGTCAAGCAGTCCGGCGATACCAAGTGGGATCACCAGAGTGTCGACCGCGAGATGGCGGTGCTGGGCCTGGACTTCCGTGGCGAACGCCTGCGGCTGTCGACCGACATCGGCCACACCGAGCGCGATACCGACGCACCCCAGGAGCGGGTGCAGATAGGCGCCAACGCCAAGGTGCCGGACGCCGACGATGTGCGGCACAACTATGCGCAGTCCTGGAGCAAGGCACGGACCAAGGACACCTTCGGTACGGTCAACGCCGAATACGACGTCAATGACTCGATCATGCTGTACGGCGGCGTCGGCGCGCGCAAAAGCAACCACGACTTCCTCCGGCATGCCGTGTCGATCACCAACGACGCCGGCGACTTCAGCGTGCAGCCGCGCGACTTCACCCGCGACGAAAACGTGCGCACCACCACGGCGGGCGTGCGCAGCTGGTTCCACACCGGCCCGGTGAGCCATGAGGTCAACCTGGCGGCCAGCTACTTCTACATGGATTTCGAAAACGGCGGCGCGCGCTATGCCGCGTCCCCCAGCAACCTCTATAACCCACGGCCGACGCCGACCCCGTCGCGACCGACGCGTTTCGACCCCAAGGTCTACACCGAGAACCGCTTCAGCGGCGTGGCGCTGTCCGACACCCTGGGCTTCTTCGATGACCGCCTGCTGCTGACCCTCGGCGCACGCTGGCAGCGGGTCAAGGTCGACGACTGGAGCGACGGTATTAAGGGCGACACCGCCTACGACGAGGAAAAGGTCTCGCCTTCGGGCGGCCTGCTGTTCAAGGCCACCGACCAGTTGTCGCTGTACGTCAACTACATGGAAGGCCTGAGCCAGGGCAAGATCGCGCCGTCGACCTCGATCAACGAAGACGAAATCTTCCCGCCGTTCATCAGCCGCCAGGTCGAGGCCGGCGCCAAGTATGACGCCGGGGCCTTTGCCCTGACCGCCGCGGTGTTCCGCATCAAGCAGCCGGCCTACGAGACCAACGCCACCACCCGGGTTTTCGGCCCGAACGGCAAGCGCCAGAACGACGGTGTCGAGCTCAGCGTGTTCGGTGAACCGCTCAAGGGCTTCCGCCTGCTGGGCGGGGTGATGTACATCGACAGCGAACTGAAGGACACCACCAACGGCACCTTCGACGGCAACCGCGCGCCGGCCACGCCGAAGTACAACGTCAACCTGGGGGCCGAATGGGACGTGCCGAAGGTCCAGGGCCTGACCCTGACCGCACGCGGCATCTATTCCAGCTCGCAGTACCTGGACCAGGCCAACAGCAAGGAAATCGATTCCTGGGAGCGTTTCGACCTGGGCGCGCGCTACGCCTTCAAGCTCGACGACAAGGACATCACCTTGCGCGCCAATGTCGAGAACGTGCTGGACAAGCGTTACTGGAGTTCGGCCGGGGCCTCGGACGACAGCGAGCCGGGCTTGACCCTGGCGACTCCTCGGACCCTGTTGCTCTCGGCCACCGTGGGTTTCTAAGAAGCGAAGCGGACCAGCGTCACAGGGAAGGGCGCACCGCCGTGTTGGTCATGACCGGTTCCTTTGGTCGAGGAAGAAAGTATGTCCGTTATCAGTTGATCAACTTGCTCGCCTCTTGAATGAGGTGTTGGCCATTTAATGGCAACTAATGAAGTTGTCGGAAAGATGGCAATAACATGGCAGTTTCATACGTCATAAATGACGTTTTACCAAGTTTATCAACTTGGTTTTTGGCGTGGGCGCGATAATTAACTTATATCCGCAAGTACCATGCGATTATTCCAAATAAGTTTGAATAAGTAGTTGCGCGCTTTTATTAATGATAATAATTTGCATGTCGAATTTAACGAGGGTGAACAGATGTTGAATGATGGCATATTGCGCACTAGTCCTCTGCAAAAAACCAATGCCGATTATCTGGCCCGGCAAGGCAAGTTCGAATCCAATGTGCGCAGTTATCCGCGCAAGTTGCCGCTGGCCATCGCCAAGGCGCATGGGGTCTGGGTCACCGACGTCGAAGGCAAGACCTACCTGGACTGCCTGGCCGGCGCCGGCACCCTGGCCCTGGGGCACAACCACCCGGCGATCATGGCCAGTCTCGACAGTTTCCTGGCCTCGGGCCTGCCCATGCACACCCTGGACCTGACCACCGTGGTCAAGGACGCCTTCAGTGAAACCCTGCTCGGCCTGCTGCCGGGCCAGGGCCGCGACTACTGCCTGCAATTCTGCGGGCCGTCCGGGGCGGACGCGGTGGAAGCGGCGCTGAAGCTGGCCAAGACCCATACCGGGCGGCACAACGTCATCAGTTTCTCCGGGGCCTACCACGGCATGACCCACGGCGCCCTGGCGCTGACCGGCAATACCGCGCCCAAGCACGCCATCGCCGGCCTGATGCCGGGCGTGCAGTTCATGCCGTACCCCCACGAATACCGCTGCCCGCTGGGGATCGGCGGTGAGGCCGGGGTCGAGGCGCTGACCCATTATTTCACCCAGTTCATCGAAGACGTGGAAAGCGGCGTGTCGCTGCCGGCGGCTGTGATTCTCGAGGCGGTGCAGGGCGAGGGCGGGGTCAACTGCGCGCCGGCCAGCTGGCTGCGGGCGATCCGCGAAGTGACCCGCCAGCACGGCATCGTGCTGATCCTCGACGAAGTGCAGGCCGGTTTTGCCCGCACCGGCAAGATGTTCGCCTTCGAGCACGCCGGCATCGAGCCGGACATGATCGTCATGTCCAAGGCGGTGGGCGGCGGCCTGCCGATGGCGGTGCTGGGCATCAAGCGCGAGTTCGATGCCTGGGAGCCGGGCAACCACGCCGGCACCTTCCGCGGCAACCAGATGGCCATGGCCGCGGGCCTGGCGACCCTGCAAGTGTTGCGCGACCAGGGCATCGCGGCCCAGGCCGAGCGCCGCGGGCAGTGGCTCAAGGAGCAACTGACGGCCTTGCAGCAGACCTATCCGGCCCTGGGCCAGGTGCGCGGGCGCGGCCTGATGCTGGGCATCGAGATCGTCGACGAGCGCCAGCCGGCCGACCGCCACGGGCATTTCCCCTCGGACCCGGGCCTGGCCGTGGCCATCCAGCAGCACTGCTTCAAACAGGGCCTGCTGCTGGAGCGCGGCGGACGCCGCGGCAATGTGATCCGCCTGTTGCCGCCGCTGGTCATCGACGACGAACAGTGCCAGCAAGTTATCCAGCGGTTTACCCGCGCAATGGCGGACGCTTTATTGCAGGTACGTGCCTGAAGTGCTGTTTTGAAATGAACCCTGTTCGATGAAAGTGTGTCGTTTTTCACACTTTGAAGTCTTGGTTGAATAACTGTCGGGTGACAGGTTTTTCTTGTTCAAGGTTGCAGGAAATTGCGAGCGGACGAGTTCGTTCGACGGGTATCTGTCGGCTTTCGGTACGGCCGAAGAGCAACTAACTATTTGCCGCGACAGTACGCAGCCAGTGACCGCACGGGCTACTGTGGAGCATGTATGAATTATTCGGAACGCGATGTTTTATCAAAGCATGTTTTATCGAAGATGGTCAGTGAGCTGGCGACCACTCGCGCCTTGCTCAATTGCCTGATCAAAGAGTTCGCCTTGCCGGAAAACTGCCTCAGTTACAGCTGGCCGACACAGATGCAGGGTATCGCGCCCGGCAGTTACCTGGACGGCCTGGAATGGAAGGGCATTCCGCTGACCATCGACCTGCCCAACCGGCAGCAGTTCTTCGTCATGGTCGACCGCCGTGACCATCTGGGCAGCCACCGTTACCTGTCGGACGTGTATGCCCGGCGCGAAGCAGGCGAGACCTGGCGCTGCCTGGCCTTTGCCGAGTTCGTCGAGCAGTTGCTCGGCGCCTGCGAGCACATGACCCGGGCCAGCAACGACGAGCTGCTGGACCAGGTGCTGCAAAGCCAGTCGCTGACCGCCGCCATCGTTGCCCACAACATGGACGGCCAGGGCCCGGCGCCGCTGAGCGGCTACCTGGCCAGCGAGCAGGGCCTGTGGTTCGGCCACCCCAACCATCCGGCGCCCAAGGCGCGGCTGTGGCCGGCACACCTGGCCCAGGAAACCTACGCCCCGGAATTCCAGGCCGAGACCGCGTTGCACCTGTTCGAAGTGCCGCGCCAGGGCCTGCGGGTGACCGCCAGCGGCCTCAGCGAGGAGCAGGTGATGGCCGGTTTCGCCGACCAGGGCCGGGCGCGCCCGGGGCACGCGATGATCTGCATGCACCCGGTGCAGGCCGAGCTGTTCATGCAGGACCGCCGCGTGCAGCGCCTGCTGGAGCTGGGCGAGGTGATCGACCATGGGGCCACCGGGCCGGTGGCCAGCCCGACGGCCTCGATGCGCACCTGGTACATCGAGGACCACGACTTTTTCATCAAGGGCTCGCTGAACGTGCGCATCACCAATTGCGTGCGCAAGAACGCCTGGTACGAGCTGGAAAGCACGCTGATCATCGACCAGCTGTTCCAGCGCCTGCAGCTGACCCAGGCCGAGACCCTCGGCGGGCTGTCGGCGGTGGCCGAGCCGGGCTCCATGAGCTGGGCCCCGGCCCAGGCCAGCGAGGCCGATGCCCACTGGTTCCGCGAGCAGACCGGAGCGATCCTGCGGGAGAACTTCTGCCGCCGCGCCGGCGCCGAGCGCAGCGTGATGGCCGGCACCCTGTTCGCCCGCGACATCCATTCGCGGCCGCTGGTGCATGACTTCCTGCAAGGTTTCAACGCCAGTGAACTGGCGGACGAGCAGCTGGTGGACTGGTTCGACCAGTATCAGGCGCTGCTGCTGCGGCCGGTGCTGGCGCTGTTCTTCAACCATGGCGTGGTGATGGAGCCGCACCTGCAGAACAGCGTGCTGATCCACGACCAGGGCCAGCCGCAACAGCTGCTGCTGCGGGACTTCGAGGGGGTCAAGCTTACCGATGAGCTGGGCATGGCGCAGATCGAGGTCGGCCTGCACCCGCGGGTGCGCCAGTCGCTGCTGTATTCCCGCGAGCAGGGCTGGAGCCGCATCACCTATTGCCTGCTGATCAACAACCTGTCGGAAGCGGTGCTGGCCCTGAGCTGGGAACGCCCGCACCTGGCGCCGCTGATGTGGCAACGGGTCGAGCAACAGTTGCGGCGCATCCGTGACGAGCTGGTACGCCCGGCGCCGGAACTGGACGCGCTGATCGCCGGCCAGCCGATTGCCTGCAAGACCAACCTCAAGGTGCGCCTGGCCGCCAAGGCCGACCGCCAGGCCGGCTACGTCAGCCTGAGTTCGCCGTGGAGCGAGGAGGCCCGTTATGGTTGAGTTGTCCCAGGCGGTCCTGCGCGCCATCGAGCTGGCCCGGGCCGGCAGTGCCGACCCGCTGGCGGCCTTTATCTACGACCTGGACGCCTTGCAGGCCCATGTGCGGCAGGTGATGGCGGCGTTGCCGGCCGGGGTCGAGCTGTATTACGCGATCAAGGCCAACAGCGAGGCGCCGGTATTGGCGGCGCTGGCCCCGCTGGTCAGTGGTTTCGAGATTTCCTCGGGTGGCGAGATCGAGCGGGTGGTGGCCTGTCCGACCCGCAAGCCCTATGTGTTTTCCGGCCCGGGCAAGCTCGATTCCGACCTGCGCGCGGCCCTGGCCCATCAGGTGGAAGCGGTGCACCTGGAAAGCCTCAACGAGATCGAGCGCCTGCAACGCCTGGCCGAAGAAGCCGGGCGAGTACAGCCGGTATTCATCCGCATCAACCCGCAGTTGCCGCAGAACCAGTCGAGCCGGCTGGCCATGGCCGGCACCGCCACGCCGTTCGGCATCGACGAGGCGGAGCTGGCCGAGGCGGTGCAAAGGGTCGACCGCGCCAGCCACCTGCGCCTCAAGGGTTTCCATGTGCACGCCATGTCCCACCAGCAGTCGGTGGAGCGCCATGAGCAGTTGCTGGATTTCTATCTGCAACGCTGGCCGCTGTGGAAGGCCCTGGCGGCGCACCCCGAGCAACTGACCCACCTGAATGTCGGCGGCGGCATCGGCGTCGATTACCTCAGTGGCCAGCAGTTCGACTGGCAGCGCCTGTGTCGCTACCTGGAACGCCGGCTGGCGGAGCAGGGCGCTCAGGCACCGATTCTGCGCTTCGAGCCGGGGCGCTTTATCAGCGCCTTCTGCGGTTACTACGTGATCGAAGTGTTGGACACCAAGACCAGCCACGGCGAGCACTTCCTGGTGTGTCGCGGCGGCACCCATCAGTTCCGCCTGCCTGCGGCGCAGAGCCACGACCACCCGCTGATTCACCTGCCGCGCGTGCCGCAACCGGCGCACAGCGCGGAGCAGGCCTGGACCGTGGTCGGCCAGCTGTGCACGCCCAAGGATGTGCTGAGCCGGGCCCAGCCGCTCAAGGGTGTCAGCGTCGGTGACCTGCTGGTGCTGCCGATGGCCGGGGCCTATGGCTACAACATTTCCCACGCCGATTTCCTCTGTCATCCACGGCCGGCGCAGCACTTCCTGCGCCAGGGTGAATTGCTCGAAGGAGCCGGTCTGTGAGTTTCAAGGCACCGCGCGCTTGGGTGGTGGTCAACGTGCTGCTTGGCACTATGACCGTCAGCCTCAACAACAGCTCACTGAACCCGGCGTTGCCGGCGTTCATGCAGGCGTTCGCCATCGGCCCGCTGATGGCTACCTGGATAGTCGCGGCGTTCATGACCAGCATGGGCATGACCATGCCGCTGACCAGCTTCCTCAGCCAGCGCCTGGGCCGCCGGCGCCTGTACCTGTGGGGCGTGGCGCTGTTTATCGGCGGTTCGCTGCTCGGAGCCCTGGCCGATTCCATCGCCCTGGTGATCGCCGCGCGGGTGGTGCAGGGGATCGCCAGCGGGCTGATGATCCCGCTGTCCCTGGCGATCATCTTTTCGGTGTACGCCAAGGACGAGCGCGGCCGGGTCACCGGCCTGTGGGGCGCGGCGGTGATGCTGGCGCCGGCGGTGGGCCCGCTGTGCGGCAGCCTGCTGCTGGAGTGGTTCAGCTGGCGCTCGCTGTTTTTGATGAATGTGCCGATCGGCGTCGTCGCGCTGCTGATGGGCCTTGCGGTCTTGCCGGCTGCCGAGCCGGCCGAGCGCAAGCCATTCGACCTGGCCGGCTACCTGCTGATCGCCTCGGGCATCGGCCTGCTGATGATCGCCATCAGCCGCCTGCACCACGCCGCCGCGCTGGCCAATCCGCTGAATCTGGGCCTGCTGCTGGTGGCGCTGCTGTGCCTGGCGGCCTTTGTCCGCCTGGAGCTGCGCCGCGAGGCGCCGCTGCTCAACCTGCGGATCTTCGCCCTGCGCGGTTATCGCCTGAGCGTGATCATCGCCGTGGTGCAATCGGTGGGCATGTTCGAGTGCCTGGTGCTGCTGCCGCTGCTGGTGCAGACGGTGCTCGGCTACAGCGCCATCTGGACCGGCCTGGCGCTGCTCTGCACGGCGGTGTTCGCCAGCCTGTTCGGGCGCATGGGCGGCACTGCCCTGGACCGCCACGGGCCGCGCCGGGTGGTGTCCATCGGCCTGCTACTGACCGGGCTGTCGACCCTGGCCCTGGGCCTGCTCCCGGCCAATGCGGCGATCGGCCTGGTGTTCGTGCTGATGATGCTGCGCGGCGCCGGCCTGGGCCTGTCGTACATGCCGGTGACCACCGCCGGGCTGAATGCCTTGCCCGAGCCGATGGTCACCCAGGGCGCGGCGATGAACAACATCTCGCGGCGCCTGGTGTCGTCCCTGGGCATTGTCATCGCCTCGCTGTGGCTGGAGTTCCGCCTGGTCGATGGCGGCGTGCAGGCCCAGGCGGGCATGTCGTCCGCCATCAGCGAGGTGTTCGTGGTCACCGGCCTGCTGATCCTGCTGGCGTTGCCCTGCGCCTGGCGTTTTCCCCTTTCCGACGAGACCGCCGAGGCTGTGCCCGGCGCCCTCGAACACCGTTAACCCTTCTTTGCACAAGGTATGAACATGGCGACTGCAATCTCGACAACCTCAAGCCAGCCCTCCGGCCCCGGTGCCTGGCTGGCCACGGTGGATGCGCGTATCGGCGAAAAAGTCCAGCAGCGGGTGGTCGGCCAGCTGTTGCAGACCCTGCTGTATGAAGGCGTGCTGCCGTTCGACAGCCAGCCGCTGACCGGCGCCTCGCACGGCCATGACAGCGGCCAGCGCCGTTTCGTGGTGCGCGGCATCGACGGCCAGCAGCAGCGGGTGGAATACCACTGCAACGGCCTGCTCAGCGCCAGCTTCGATTTGATCCGCCTCGATTCCGCCAGCCTGGAACGCCTCGACAGCCGCGGCCGGCGCAGCGTGCCGGACCTGCACCAGGCCCTGGCCGAGCTGCTCGGCGACTATCAGGACAGCCCACACCTGGGGCGTTTCATCCAGGAGCTGGAGCAGACCCAGCTCAAGGATCTGCAAGCGCGCAGCCAGGGCTACCAGGCCGAAAAACCGGCCCACGAGCTGGACGTGGACGCCCTGGAGCAGCACTTCATGGACGCCCACAGCTACCACCCGTGCTACAAGTCGCGCATCGGCTTTTCCCTGGCGGACAACCAGGCCTACGGCCCGGAGTTCGCCACGCCGATCGCCGTGGTGTGGCTGGCGGTCGCGCGCGATCGGGCCTCGCTCAACCATTCGCAGAAACTCGACTTCCCGGCCTTTATCCGCCAGGAACTGGGCGCCGAGCGCTGGCGGCAGGTCGAGCAGCAACTGGCCAGCCAGGGCAGGGCGCTGGACGATTACCAACTGCTGCCGGTGCACCCGTGGCAGTGGGAAAACCTGATTGTCTCGACCTTCTACCCGGAGCTGCTCAGCGGCGAGCTGATCTACCTCGGCACCTCGATTGATGAGTACAAGGCCCAGCAGTCGATCCGCACCCTGGCCAACGCCACGGCCAAGCAGCGGCCCTACGTCAAGCTGGCCATGAGCATGACCAACACCTCCAGCACGCGCATCCTGGCTCGGCACACGGTGCTGAACGGGCCGATCATCACCGACTGGCTGCAACAGCTGATCGCCAGCGACAGCACCGCGCGCCAGCTGGATTTCGTGATCCTCGGCGAGGTGGCCGGGGTCAGCTTCGACTACCAGCACCTGCCTGAATCCCGCAGTCCCCAGGCCTACGGCACCCTGGGGGCGATCTGGCGCGAAAGCCTCCATCAGTACCTCAAGGCGGACGAGCAGGCGGTGCCGTTCAATGGCCTGAGCCATGTGGAGAACCGCTACGGCACAGGGCCGCAGCAGCCGTTCATCGACGCCTGGATCCGCCAGTACGGCCTGCAGGCCTGGACCCGCCAACTGTTGCAGGTGACGGTGCCGCCGATCATCCACATGCTCTACGCCGAAGGCATCGGCATGGAATCCCACGGCCAGAACATCGTGCTGATCGTCAAGCAGGGCTGGCCGCAGCGCATCGCCCTCAAGGACTTCCACGACGGCGTGCGCTACTCGCCGGCGCACCTGGCGCGTCCCGAACTGTGCCCGGAGCTGGTGCCGCTGCCGGCCAGCCACGCCAAGCTCAATCGCAACTCCTTCATCCTCACCGACGATGTCAACGCGGTACGGGATTTCTCCTGCGACTGCTTCTTCTTTATCTGCCTGGCGGAAATGGCGATCTTCCTACGCCAGCACTACCAGCTCGACGAAGGCCAGTTCTGGCAAATGACCGCCGAGGTAATCCTCGACTATCAGGACGCCCATCCGCAGCACCGCGACCGTTTCGGCCTGTTCGACGTGTTCGCGCCGAGCTACGAGGTCGAAGAGCTGACCAAGCGCCGCCTGCTGGGCGACGGCGAGCGGCGCTTCAAGTCGGTGCCCAACCCACTTCATGCCTACAGGCCGCAAGCATGCTGAGAAGCAACCAGCTGAAACGCAAACTGGCGGCCGGGCAGGCGGTGTACGGGCTGATCAGTTCGATCCCGGCGCCGGCGGCCATCGAGCTGATCGCCGAGGCCGGGTTCGACTTCGTGATCATCGACATGGAGCACGTGCTGATCAATCCGGAAACCGTCGAGCACATGATCCGCACCGCCGAGGCCTACGAGCTGACGCCGCTGGTGCGGGTCGCCGACCTCAACCCCAAGACAATGCTGCGCCTGCTCGACGGCGGCGCCCAGGGCATCGTGCTGCCGATGATCGAGTCCGCCGAGCAGTTGCAGGCGGCGATTGCCGCCTGCAAATACCACCCGCTGGGCCAGCGCAGCCTCAACGCCGGGCGCCCCGGCAGTTTCGGCAAGCACAGCCTGGCGCAGTACGTGGGGCAGGCTAACGAGCAGATCATGCTGGTGGCGATGATCGAAAGCGCCGCCGGCGTGCGCAACGCCGCGCAGATCGCCGCGGTGCCGGGCCTGGACATGATCCTCGAAGGCGCGGCCGATCTCTCGCAATCCCTCGGCATGCCCTGGCAGATCGACCAGCCGGCGGTCCAGCAGGCGCTGCTCGACAGCTGGCAGGCGGCGGACCATGCCGGCGTGCCGTATTGCGCCATTCCCCGGCAGGCCGGCGACCTGGGACGCTGGCGCGAGCGTGGGGTCCGGGCCTTTGTCCTCGGCGACGAACGCGGCATTGCCTTTCGTGCTCTCCAGGCCAGGTTGGCCACCCTTTCTCTAGAAGGAAAATAATCCGATGAACTTCACAACCATGGCCGCTGAAGTGGTGATGCAGGACCTGATCGATTGCCTGCTGGCCGAAGACTTTTTTGGCCGCGAACCCTTGCCGCTGCTGACCGCCAGCCAATGGCGCCAGGCCCATCCAGAAGCCCCACCCCTTGAAGGCGCGGATGCCCGGCAGCGGATCTGGGAATGGTGCTGCGACGCCCAGGAACAGCGCTTTATCAGCATCGCCCTGCGCCCGGGCATCACCCAGCAGTGGGAAAAGGTCCCGGGCACGCAGGTTCTGGCCCGCCAGGAGCAGCGCTGGACGACCTTGGGCCCGGTGGACTTCATGCGCCGGGTGTTCACTGGCATGGGCCCGCGTTTCCAGGACAACGAGAAGGGCCTGACGCTGTTTCTCGAAGTGCTGCATATCAGCGTCTGGCAGACCGCCTTGTCCCTGGAGCACCGGGTCGACCACCAGGGCCTGATGGCCCAGGACGGCGCCACCTTTTTCCGCACCATGGAGCAGTGGGCTTCGCTGCGCGATCGTCCGTACCACCCGCTGGCCAAGGCCAAGCAGGGCTTGCTGCAGGCCGAATACCAGCAGTACCAGGCCGAGTTCGCCCGGCCGGTGGCGCTGAACTGGGTGGCGGTGCGCAAGGACCTGCTGCAAGGCGGCGCGGGCGTGGCGGACCTGGAACAGGTCTACCCGGCGCGCTACCTGTTGCCGGAAACCTTGCAGGAACGCCTGGCCGGGGAGCTGCGCGAGCGCGGTATCGGTGACAGCCACGTAGCCTTGCCGGTGCACCCGTGGCAGTTCGAGCATGTGTTGCCGGCGCAACTGGGCGATGCCTTCGCCCGTGGCGATTGCCAGCGCCTGGACTTCAGTGAGGCAACGGTATTCGCTACTTCGTCGCTGCGCTCGATGACCCCGTGTTTCGCCAGCGCCGACTACCTCAAGCTGCCGATGGCCATCTATTCCCTGGGCGCCTCGCGCTACCTGCCGGCGGTGAAGATGATCAACGGCGGCCTCAGCGAGGCGCTGCTGCATCAGGTGCGGCGCCTCGACCCAGTGCTGGAGCAGAGCCTGCACCTGTGCGACGAGAGCAAGTGGTGGGCCTTCATGCCGCCCCAGGCGACCCTGTTCGACGAGGCGCCGCGGCACCTGTCGGCGATGGTCCGCGGTTACCCGCAAGCCTTGCTCGACGACCCGGACTGCCGCCTGCTGCCGATGGCCGCCCTGGGCACGCCATTGCCCGGCAGCAACCGGCACTTCTTCGATGAGTGGATGCAGTACCGCGAACTGCCGGTGACCCAGGCTTCGGTGCTGACCCTGTTCGGCGAGCTGTGCCAGCGCTTCTTCGACGTCAACCTGCGGATGTTCCGCCTCGGCATGCTCGGCGAGGTGCACGGGCAGAACGCGGTGCTGGTGTGGAAGGCCGGCCAGGCCCAGGGCCTGCTGCTGCGCGACCACGATTCGCTGCGCATCTTCGTGCCGTGGCTGGAACGCAACGGCATGGCCGACCCGGAATACCGGATCAAGAAGGGCCACGCCAACACCCTGTACCACCAGCGTCCCGAGGACCTGCTGTTCTGGCTGCAGACCCTGGCGATCCAGGTCAACGTGCGGGCGATCATCGACACCCTGGCCCAGGTCTACGCCGTGCCGGCCACCGAACTGTGGAGCACCTTGCGCCAGGTACTGGACGGGCTGTTGCAGAGCATCGAGTTCGACGACGAGGCCCGGGCGATGATCAAGCACCAGCTGTTCGAAGCGCCGCGCTGGCCGCAGAAGCTGCTGCTGACGCCAATGATCGAACGCGCCGGTGGCCCGGGCAGCATGCCGTTCGGCAAGGGCGAAGTGGTCAACCCGTTCCAGCGGCTGGCTCCCGATGCCTGACCCGCTGATCCATCCTTGCAGGCGCACGCTGTTGCGCCTGTCCCTGGGGTTGCTGGCCTTGCCACGGATCGCCCGCGCCGAACCGCTGCGCCTGGTCACCCTGTTCCAGGGCGCCACCGACAGCGCCGTGGCGCTGGGCATGACGCCCTGCGGCATCGTCGACTCCTGGAGCGAGAAACCCATGTACCGCTACCTGCGCCCGGCCGTGCAGGGGGTGCCCCATGTCGGCCTGGAAACCCAGCCGAGCCTGGAGGACATCGCCCTGTTGCGTCCGGACTTGATCGTCGCCTCGCGGTTTCGCCACCAGCGTATCGCGCCCCTGCTGGAGCAGATGGGCCGGGTGGTGATGCTCGACGAGGTGTTCGAGTTCAAGCGCACCCTGGCGCTGATGGGCGCGGCGCTCGGCCGGCAACCCCAGGCCATGGGGCTGCTGGCCCAGTGGGAGCAACGCCTGGGCCAGCTGCGCGCGCAATTGCAGGCGCGCTTCGCCGGGCGCTGGCCGCTGACCGTCGCGGTGCTGGATATTCGCGAGGACCATATTCGCAGCTACCTGCCGGACAGCTTCGCCGGCTCGGTGCTCAGCGAACTGGGGTTCGCCTGGACGCCAGCCGCCCGCGAGGCCCGGGGGGTATCCCTGAAACTCACCAGTAAAGAGAGCCTGCCGGTGGTCAACGCCGATCTGTTTTTCGTCTTCCAGCGCACCGACAGCCCGGCTGCGCAACGCAATTACCAGAACCTGGTCCGGCACCCGCTGTGGCAGCAGTTGCGGGCCCCGCGCGCCGGCCTGGTGTGGCGCGTCGACAGCGTGGCCTGGAGCCTGTCGGGGGGCATCCTGGGCGCCAACCTGATGCTCGATGAAATCGCCCGGGCGGCGGCGACATGAGCCCGGCCCTGAAACTCTCGGCCCTGGGGGGGCTGCTGTTGCTGTGCATGCTGTTGAGCCTGTCGACCGGGGCCAGCTGGATCGCCCCGCAGCAGATCGTCGGCACCCTGGTGCACCCCGATACCCTGGACCCGACCCACAGCCTGGTGGTGTCCACGCGACTGTCACGGACCCTGATGGCGGTGGCCGTCGGTGCCAGCCTGGCGGTGGCGGGGGCGCTGATGCAGGCGCTGACCCGCAACCCGCTGGCATCGCCGGGGCTGTTCGGGGTGAATGCCGGGGCGACTTTCGCCATCATCCTCGGCTCGTCGCTGCTGGCGTTGCACGATCCGCAGCAGTGGCTGTGGTGCGCCTTTATCGGCGCCGCGCTGGCCGGCAGCCTGGTGTGGCTGATCGGCAACCGCGGGCAGGGCAGCCTCAACCCGCTGCGCATCGTGCTCGCCGGCGCTGCGATGACCGCGTTGTTTTCCGCCTTCAGCCAGGCGCTGCTGGTGGTCAACCAGGAAGGCCTGGACACCGTGCTGTTCTGGCTCGCCGGGTCGTTGTCCGAGCGCGACCTGGCGCTGGCCGCGCCCTTGCTGGTCGGCGTGCTCCTGGCCTTGCTCGGGGCCTTGCTGCTGGCCGGGCAGGTCAATGTGCTCAATGCCGGCGATGCGATCGCCATCGGCCTGGGCCAGCGCACCGGGCTGATCCGCCTGCTGATGAGCGTGCTGATCGTCAGCCTGGCCGGCTGCGCGGTGGCGCTGGCGGGCAGTATCGGTTTCATCGGCCTGCTGGTGCCGCACATGGTGCGCAAGGGCCTGTCCATCGACCATCGCTGGCTGTTGCCCGGTTGCGCCCTGGCCGGGGCCAGCCTGTTGCTGCTGGCCGACACCCTGGCGCGGGTGGTGATCCTGCCGCAGGAGGTGCCGGTGGGGGTGATGACCGCGTTGTTCGGCGCGCCGTTCTTTATTTTCCTGGCCCGTCGTGGAGGCCGTTATGAATAACACCCTGACCCTGCGCACCGCCGGCTTCTCGCGGCGTATCGACCTGGCGACCCTGTGGCGGCTGTTGCTGGCGCTGCTGGCGACGGCGCTGGTGATGCTCGGCGCCTTGTCCCTGGGCAAGCTCAATCTGTCGCCGCTGACCGTGCTGGAGCTGCTGTGGCACGGCGGCGACGAGCGCCTGCTGTTCATCGTCGAGCAACTGCGCCTGCCGCGCCTGCTGCTGGCGGCCCTGGTCGGCGCGGCGCTGGCGGTGTCCGGCCTGATTTTGCAGAGCATCATCCGCAACCCGCTGGCGTCCCCCGATCTGCTGGGCATCACCAGCGGCGCCAGTGCCGCGGCGGTGCTGTACCTGTCGTTCTTTTCGTTGCTGCTGGGCCCGCAGTTTTTGCCATTGGCGGCGATGCTCGGCGCCGGGCTGGCGGCCCTGGCCATTTACCTGCTGGCCTGGAAGCAGGGCACTTCGCCGCTGCGCCTGGTACTGATTGGCGTCGGCGTGTCGGCGCTGCTGGCGGCGGTGACCACCTTTGTCCTGGTGTTCAGCCCGCTGACCACCACCTTGTCGGCCTATGTCTGGCTCACCGGCAGCGTCTATGGCGCCAGCTGGCCGGAGCCGCGGGCCCTGGCCGGCTGGTTGCTGGCGATCCTGCCGTTGCTGGTGTGGCTGGCCCGCCAGGTGCGGGTGCAACAATTGGACGATGCCTTGGCCCAGGGCATCGGCGTGCGGGTACAGTGGCTGCGCGCCGGCCTGCTGCTGGTCAGCGTGGCCCTGGCCGGAGCGGCGGTGGCCTGGGGCGGGGCGATTGCCTTTGTCGGCCTGATCGCGCCGCACATCGCCAAGCGCCTGGTGGCCCCGGGGTTTGCCGGGCAGGCGGTGATGGCGGCGTTGGTCGGCGCCAACCTGGTGATGCTCGCCGACCTGATCGGGCGCACCCTGTTCCTGCCGCTGGATCTGCCGGCGGGGATCTTTGTTGCGGTGCTGGGCACGCCGTTCTTTCTTTATCTTTTGATCAACCAGCGGCACTAAGGAATTCCCGATGTCCTCGATGGCAACCCAGCAACTGACCCTGGGCTATCAGCGCCAGGTGATTATCGACGGGCTGGACCTGCAACTGCCGGCGGGCCAGGTGTCGGTGCTGATCGGCAGCAACGGCTGCGGCAAGAGCACCCTGCTCAAATCCCTGGCGCGGCTGCTCAAGCCGCAGCAGGGTTCGGTGATCCTCAATGGCGAGGATATCCAGCGCAAATCCACCGCGGCGGTGGCGCGCGAACTGGCGATCCTGCCGCAGATGCCCAGCGCCCCCGAAGGCATCACCGTGCGCCAGCTGGTGGCGCTGGGGCGTTATCCCTACCAGAACTGGATGCAGCAATGGTCGGCCCAGGACGAAGCCATGGTCGAGCGCGCCCTGTTGCAGACCGGCGTGCAGGCGCTGGCGGAGCGGCCGGTGGACGCCTTGTCCGGCGGCCAGCGCCAGCGCGTGTGGATCGCCATGACCCTGGCCCAGGACACCGAGATCGTGCTGCTCGACGAGCCCACCACCTTTCTCGATCTGGCGCACCAGATCGAAGTGCTGGACCTGCTGCGCGAACTCAATTGCCAGGAAAACAAGACCATCGTCATGGTCCTGCACGACCTCAACCTGGCCTGCCGCTACGCCGACCATATGGTGGCGGTGCACCAGCGCACCGCGTTCGCCCAGGGCCGGCCCGCGGATATCCTGACCGAGGAGCTGGTCAAGCAGGTGTTCGACCTCAATTGCCGGATCATCCCCGATCCGTTTTTCGGCACGCCGCTGTGCATTCCCTTTGGCCGGGAACTGCCGCGATGAACCTGCAAGCCGCCTTCAACCCGCAAGACTGGAGCGTGCTATCCGGGCCGCTGCGGCTGAAACCCATGGTGCAACGCGACCGCCAGCGCTCCCTGAGTGCCCGGGCCTTGCTCGACGATGAAACCTGCATCGCGCTGCTCGACCAGCTGGGGCCGGTGATTGGTTCGCCGACCCGGGCGATCACCGCCTCGCTGCTGGCCAAGCGTTTTTCCTTCCTCGCCACCGGCGCCTGCCTGTACGCCATGTCGGTGTGCGATCAGGGCCTGCTGCTGTCCCTGGACGATTGCGTGATCGAGTACGGCCATGACGACGGGCTCTGGACGTCGTCGATGCCGCTGGCGGACCGGCCGCCCCAGGCCTATGCCGCGGGTGAGCGCGACGCCTGGCGCACGGCGATTGTCGAGGCGCTGTTCGCCGGGCTGCTGGCGCCGCTGTGGCAGACCTTCAACCGGGTCAGCGGCATCTCCCGGCGCATCCTCTGGGAAAACACCGCGGTGCGGGTCTACTCGCTGTACGAAAAACGCATGGGCAAGGTCGAGGACCCGCTGATCCGCCTGCGTCATGAGGCGGACTTCGACTGGCTGCTGCAAGAGGCCGCGCCAGCGCTGTTCGGCCTGGACTACAACCCGCTGCGGCACTTCCGCCGGCCGCCGACGCAACTGGAGGAGGGCAAGAGCATCCGCTTTCGCCGCACCTGCTGCTTCTATTACGAAGCCACCGAGCCCGCCGAATACTGCTCGACCTGCCCGCTGCTGCGCCCGAGGAAATGCCGATGATCGCTCCGCGCCAACAACCCACCAGCGCTGCTTTGCTCGAGCATTACCGCGGCATCGCGGCCTCGACCATTGGCCACTTTGGCGACGAGGGTTACCTGCGCGGCATCCGCCCGCTGTTCGACGGGCTGCGCATGCTTGGCAATGTGGTGACGGTCAAGGTCTTCGCCCCGGATGGCGCCATCCTGCGCGACGCGCTGCTGCTCAGCGAACCGGGGGACGTGCTGGTGATCCAGTGCGTGGGCGATGAAGCGTGCGCCTGCTGGGGCGAACTGCGGACCCTGGCCGGGTTGATCAAGGGCCTTTCCGGGGTGGTGGTGGAGGGCGCGGTCACCGATGTCGCCGCCTTGCGCGAGCATCGCCTGCCGGTGTTCAGCCGTGGCGTCAGCGCCTACACCACCCGCGGCATCGGCGAGCAAGGGGAGGTTAACTTGCCCATCGATGTGGCCGGGGTGCGGGTCAACCCGGGGGATATCGCCATCGGCGACGACGACGGCGTGTTCATCCTCGACCGGCAACGGGCCGAGGCGCTGTTGCCGCAGCTGCTGGCCAAGGAAGAGCAGGACCGCGAGCGGCGCGCGGCGTTCTTGCAGCGCCTGGCCGCTATCCGCTGACGCGTCGGCGAACCGGCCGGGTTTGCACTTTTATAAGGCTCGCGGCTCCGGCCTTGCACCAGGCTAAGGCGATTCCTGGCCCGGGGTAGGCTATCCGGGAGCCTTGCAGAATGACCGCGCAAGCCCGCCAGCAGGGCCTTTCAAGGCGTGCGGCGCAGCCTGGCACAAAGGCTGCAAGACAGCCGCTAACGCCCCACCGCGCATGTCGCGGGCGGGCCGCCCCCTCGGTCAACGCGGATCGATCGGCCAACCGGCCATGGGCACTCGGTGAGTCAGGCACAGCAGCCCGATCGCACACCGCAAATAACAGGCAAAGGCGCCTGGAACCGTGAGGTTTCAGGCGTTTTTTTTTGCTTTAAAAAAACCGTGATTGGCTTGGGTCGGGTGCTATTTATGAATGCCATTGTTGCCCCTTTGAACACACACAAAACCCTGATCGTGATCGGCAACGGCATGGTCGGACATCATTGCGTCGAACAGCTGGTGGCGCGTGGCGCCCTCGAGCAGTACCGCCTGCACGTCTTCAGCGAAGAGCCGATGCGCGCCTACGACCGGGTGCACCTGTCCGAGTATTTCAGCGGTCGCGACGCTGAATCCCTGGCCCTGGGCGATGCCGCGCTGTACCAGGCCCCGGGCCTGACCCTGCACCTGGGGGTGGCGGTGCTGCGCATCGACCGCGAGCACCGCCAGGTCATCACCGCCGCCGGCCCGGTGCACTACGACAAGCTGGTACTGGCCACCGGCTCCTATCCCTTCGTGCCGCCGATCGAGGGCGCCGAGGGCGATTCGCGCCTGGTCTATCGCACCCTGCAAGACCTCGACGCCATCCGCGCCGCGGCCGCCAATGCCCGGCGCGGCGTGGTGGTGGGCGGCGGGCTGCTCGGCCTGGAGGCGGCCAACGCCTTGAAGAGCCTGGGCCTGGAAGCCCATGTGGTGGAGTTCGCCCCACGGCTGATGCCGGTGCAGCTGGACGAGCAGGGCGGTCGCGCGTTGAAGGCGCGGATCGAAGCCCTGGGCGTCGGCGTGCACCTGGGCAAGGGCACCCAGTCGATCAGCGCCGGCGAGCAGTACCGCTACCGGATGAACTTTGCCGGCGACGATTTCCTCGAGACCGACCTGATTGTGTTCTCCGCCGGGATTCGCGCCCAGGATGCCCTGGCCCGCGATTGCGCCCTGGAGATCGGCCCGCGCGGCGGCGTGGTGGTGGACAACCAGTGCCTGAGTGGCGACCCGCACATCTACGCGATCGGCGAGTGCGCCAGCTGGAACGGCAGCCTCTTCGGCCTGGTGGCCCCGGGTTACCAGATGGCCCGCAGCGTCGCCGCGCAGCTGTGCGGCGAGCCGGGCGAACCCTTCATGGGCGCGGACATGTCGACCAAGCTCAAGCTGCTGGGGGTGGATGTCGGCTCCATCGGCGACGCCCAGGGCCTGACCCCGGGTGCGCGCAGCTATCAGTTCATCGACGAGGCCACGGCCAGCTACCGGCGCCTGGTGGTGGATGCCAGCGGCAAGCAGGTGATCGGTGCGGTGCTGGTGGGCGACAACAGCTACTACGACACCTTGCTGCAATACATGCAGAACGGCATCGCCTTGCCCGCCGAACCGGCCGCCCTGATTCTGCCGTCCAGCGCCGGCGCGCCGACCCTCGGCCCGGGCGCCTTGCCCGAGTCGGCCACGGTCTGTTCCTGCCACAACGTGACCAAGGGCGCGATCTGCTCGGCCATCGACGGCGGCTGTTCCGACCTCGGCCAGCTCAAGGTCCGGACCAAGGCCTGCACCGGTTGCGGCGGTTGCGCCGGCCTGCTCAAGCAGGTGTTCGAGCACGAACTGATCGCCCGTGGCGTCAGCGTCGACAAGAGCCTGTGCGAACATTTCGCCTATACCCGCCAGGAGCTGTACGCGCTGGTGCGAGTGGAGGGCATCCTCAGTTTCGACGAGATGCTCGCCAAGCATGGCCGTGGCCACGTCGGTTGCGATATCTGCAAGCCGGCGGTGGGCTCGATCCTCGCTTCGTGCTGGAACCAGCCGATCATGGACCGTTCCCTGGTGCCGTTGCAGGACACCAACGATACCTTCATGGCCAACATGCAGAAGAACGGCACCTACTCGGTGGTGCCGCGCATCGCCGGTGGCGAAATCAGCGCCGACAAGCTGATCGTGATCGGCCAGGTGGCGAAGAAATACGACCTCTACACCAAGATCACCGGCGGCCAGCGCATCGACCTGTTCGGCGCCCAGTTGCACCAGTTGCCGGATATCTGGGCCGAGCTGATCGCCGCCGGTTTCGAGACCGGGCATGCCTACGGCAAGTCGACCCGCACCGTGAAGTCCTGCGTGGGCAGTACCTGGTGCCGCTACGGCGTGCAGGACAGCGTGCGCATGGCCCTGGAGATCGAGGACCGCTACAAGGGCCTGCGCTCGCCGCACAAACTGAAGTTCGCGGTGTCCGGCTGCACCCGCGAATGCGCCGAGGCGCAGAGCAAGGACGTCGGCGTGATCGCCACTGAGAAGGGCTGGAACCTGTACGTCTGCGGCAACGGCGGCATGCGTCCGCGCCACGCCGAGCTGTTCGCCACCGACCTCGACGACCAGACGCTGATCCGCTACATCGACCGCTTCCTGATGTTCTACATCCGCACCGCCGACCGCCTGCAACGCACCTCGGTGTGGCGCGAGAGCCTGGAGGGCGGCCTGGATTACCTCAAGGCGGTGGTGATCGACGACAGCCTGGGCCTGGGCGCCGAGCTGGAAGCGCAGATGCAACTGGTGGTGGACCGCTACGAATGCGAATGGGCCAACGCCCTCAAGGACCCGGAAAAACTCAAGCGCTTCCGCACCTTCGTCAACGACCAGCGCCCCGACCCGGACATTCATTTTGTCGAGGAACGCGGCCAGCGCCGGCCGATCATGGCCGCCGAACTCAACCTGATCCCTGTCACCGAGGAGGTGCTCTGATGAGCCTGTCGCCAAGCCCGCAACCTATCGAAAGTGCATTCGCCGAGCAGCCCGGCGTGCAGTGGCAGGCGGTGTGCAGCCGCCAGGACCTGGTCAGCCACAGCGGCGTGGTGGTCTGGCACGACGGCGCCCAGGTGGCGCTGATCTACCTGCCGGATGCCGCGCAGCAGACCCTCTACGCCATCGACAACCACGACCCGCAGTCCGGCGCCAATGTGATCGGCCGCGGCCTGGTGGGCTGCATCAAGGATGAGCTGGTGATCGCCTCTCCGTTGTACAAGCAGCACTTCCGCCTGGCCGACGGCACCTGCCTGGAGTACCCGGAGCAACGCCTGCGTACCTGGCCGGCGCGGCTGCGTGGCGACGTGGTGGAAATCGGCGTGCGCTAAGCCGCGCGCGCCTTACTCGATCCAGATCCATGCCTGACTTCGCGCCCCGTGGCGCGGGGCCGGAACCCCTGTTGCTCAAGGTATCGGAGACGCCCATGAAAACCGCTGCTCAATTGCTGAAGTTGAAGGCCGTGGAAAACCGCCAGGTGCACAGCATCGGCCCGGACCAGATGGTGCTCGAAGCGCTGCAGATGATGGCGCAGAAAAATGTCGGCGCGCTGCCGGTGATGGAAGCCGGGCAGGTGGTCGGTGTCATCAGCGAACGCGACTATGCGCGCAAGGTGGTGCTGCAAGGCCGCTCATCGGTAGGCACCCCGATCCGCGCCATCATGAGCGCCCCCGTGGTCACCGCCGACAGCCAGCACAGCATCGAACGCTGCATGGCCGTAATGACCGACAGCCACCTGCGCCCCCTGCCGGTATTGGAAGGCGAGCAACTGATTGGCTTGCTGTCGATCGGCGATCTGGTGAAGGAAGCGATTGTCGAGCAGGCGGGTCTGATTCGGCAGTTGGAGCACTATATTCGGGGGGATTGAGGGGAGGGGCGGGCGAGTGAGATGGCCGGATTGAGTGTCAATTCTCCATGGGTGCTTTTGCGAGACTAACTCTTATGAACCCCAAGGCATCTTTGTAAATTTGATGCCAGGCTTCAGAGGGCTCACTCATTAATGGATGCCAGAAAAACCTGAACTCATGCCCTCCATCATCCTCAGTATGATGAACCCAGGTATCAGGGAGGTCCTGCGCGACATGACATTCATGGAAAGCCCACATCTGCCCGGTTATAGGCGAGCGCCACGCCCCCAAATCTCGTACCACCTTGCCTTGAATCCCGGCTTCCTCGACCAGCTCTCGGGCAGCGGCCATCTCGGTTGACTCTCCGGGTTCCACGCTACCCTTGACCAGTTGCAGACCTGCCAGCGGATGCTCAAACGCCAGAATTTCTAGCGTCTCACTGCTCCGTAGCACTACCGGACAGGCTTTATCTACTGTCATGCCATCTTCCTCTTGGCTTGTAATTTCGCATCCTGCTCAGCTGAAAAACCTTCCCGGAGAGGATGCGGCGTTCATACCAAAGACCAGCATTATCCCGGTAGAACTAAGCATGTGATCTTTCGTTCAGCCTGAAGACGATGCCTTCCACTTCCATGTCGACGGTGTACTTGAACAACACGTGGATGCTCTTGGACATGCCTAGTAAACGATAGGTATCCCAGCCGCCCGTCATGCCGGAGATAGGCACTCTATAAGGCGCTCCTGACTCCAGCGGCTCGCCATATTGAGATTTAACCCAGGTCTGATTCATCTTGGTTTTGAGCTGGTAGGGAAGACTCCCTCGGTAGATGGGCTCTCCTTCAAAACCCTCAAGAAAGGTAATGAACAGGTTTTCAAAACGTTGAGTGATGGCCCAAAAGCCCAATTCGACCCCTGGCTCCGGCGACACTGTCACCCTGTCGCTGTCATCAAAGATGCCCTTTGGTGGTCCTCCTGGGAGATACATTCCTGAGGCAATCATTTCGGGGTAAGTGCGACCGAGGCTTTTGACCAAGTCATCGATCATTGCAGCGTTCATATCAATACAAGCCTTATCCGCACAGAGTTAAATGTTGGACTTGTTGTTTGACCTGAACACCACTCCTTCAACTTCCATGTTCATGTTGTATTGAAATACCGTTCTAATGTTTTTTGTCGTGCCGGGAAGGTGGTAGGTATCCCAGCCGCCAGTCATTCCAAGCACCGGCATTTTGAAAGGTGCTTTTGACTCCAAAGGCTCTCCGTAATGGGACCTTACCCAAGCTTGGTTCATTCGACGTTGAAGCTGGTACGGTAATCCATTCTCGTAAACTGAGTCGTCGTCGGAGGTCTTATGCAAGTAGATAGCGAGAGAGTCAAAGAGCTGAGTGCCTGAAAAGCCCAAATCTATTCCGGCTGCAGGTGACATGAACGAGGTCTCATCACCCTCGAACATACCTTTTGGTGGCCCGCCAGGGAGATACATTCCAGATGAGATCAACTCGGAATAGGTCTTCCCCATACTTTTAATCAGGTCATCGATCATTGCGGCGTTCATATTCGTGCCAGTGTGCCCCGTAAAACTAAGCGTGGGATTTTTCGTTTAGTCGGAAGACGATTCCTTCCACTTCCATTTCAATGTTGTATTTGAACAGCACATTGATGTTTTTGGACATGCCCGGAAAACGATAGGTTTCCCAACCGCCTACCAGTCCTCGCACCGGGATTTTATATGGACCCTTTGACTCCAGAGGCTCACCGAACTGTGATCTGACCCAGCTCTGGTTCATCTTGGTTTTGAGCTGATAGGGAAGCCCTCCTTTGTAGGTTGGCCTTCCGGGAAACGTTTCGAGGAAGGTAATAAATAGATCTTCAAACCGCTGGTTGCTGGCCCAAAATTCCAGCTCTATACCAGGCTCAGGCGACATTGATAGGGTGTCGCTGTCCTCGAAAATACCTGTTGGCGGACCTCCAGGAAGATACATTCCAGAGGCGATCAACTCGGGGTAAGTACACCCGAGACTTTTAACAAAGTCATCAATCATTGCGGCGTTCATATCAATACCAGTTTTGTTCCTGATGGAGGTCGTGCAAGTTTGTGCGTGCCGTTTCAATCTGCTCTTCGGTAAAGCCTTCTTCCAGTAGGTACGGCTTGATGGCATCGAGATTAGTGTCTACAGCAGCCCGTAGGTCAGCTGCATCCTTGGCCTGCTGGTTCTTAGTGTTCCTACCACCATACGTCTCACTGTACTTCTGATGCACCTTACGAGGAATTGCGATACTTGGTGCTTTGCGTAGATGTTCTTTGATGTCGCGTTGGGCAATGCCCGGGACGTTCGCCTTCAAAAACGCTTCCAACGCCTTCTGCGACGGTATGTGATCAATATCCAGCCCATCCTTGGCGCTTCTACTGGAAAGATCATTCGCCGGGCCGACTTCCAGCGGGTTGACCAGAGGCTTGGCGAAGACCAGGTACAAGGAGCGGATGCCGCTGTCTGCCGGGAAGGTGATGATGCAGTCTTCGACCTTGAGCTCGTCGATCGGCGCGCCCTGGAGTTGGCTGTCGCCGCCTTCGGCGATGGGGTGGACCATGAGGTTGGCCAGTTCGTCGGTCACCCCCGGGTAGGGGGTCGGGGCGGTGACCACCGGGCCGTTGTGCGGTGTCCAGGTGATGGTGAGCGTGCCGAGGTGGGCCTGCATGGCGTTTTTGTCGGCGTTCCAGTGGGCCTTGATCACCGGGACGCTGTCCTGGCCCGACTGGGCGCTGGTGTGGATGCCATGGATTTGCAGCACACCCTGGCGGTCGCGGCGGAACTGGAAGCGCACCCGGGTGGTGGCGGCGCGCAGCTCGCGCAGTTGTTCTTCGCTGTAGAAGGCGTCGTCGCCGAGCCGGGTCGGGGTCATGGCCAGGAGTAGCACCTGTCCCGCCGGGCCACCGAGGGTCCTGGCCGCGGTGCCGGCCATCTGCACTGACCAGGCGAAGTTCCTGAGGAGCCGTTCGCCGGCGACCCTGCCGAGCCCGACCTCGGTGGCCGAGGAGGCCATGAGCATGGTCTTGCCGAAATTGCCCGCGGGTTCGCTGGCGCTGCCGGCCCGGGTGGTGCCCCAGGGGACGCTGCTGATGGACTTGGCGAAGACCAGGTCGGTGCGGGGAACGGGATCGGGCCACGGGTCTTGCCGAAGGTAGACCGGCTGCGGTTCGGGCTCGGGGCAGAGCAGGCTGCCGCTGGCTGTGGCTGCGGAACTGTCGGTGACCAGCACCCAGTCGCCGTTTCTGACGGCGGCCAGAATTTCCCGGTCGCTGTTGATGCTGTAGTGCTCGCGCAACAGCTCGTCCAGCCCCGCAAGGCTTGACCGGTTGCGTTGCAGCGCCATGCGCACCTGGGTTTCGGCGAAATACGGATCGTGCGCATTCCATGCCTGCCGGTCGGAGGCTTTCAACAAGCGCATGTCAGTAAGCGCAAATCAGTAAATGCATGAGCGGCCCCGGCTTCTGGATAAGCCACGCATCCTAGGGGGCCATCCTGGCGCGGCGCTTTAGGCCCTTTCTGAAACGCTCGAAAGAAAACTCGCTTGTGTGGGCCGGCGATAAAACCGGCGATCCGTTTCTGGCGCTAAAAGCTGCCGTTCGTCACGGCGCACGGAGCGGGATTCAACTTTTGCCCACAATGTTTTTCACAGCTGTTGTAAGGGCCGCACCAGGCCCGGAGGGGCTGTTAGCCGCCGGAGGTTGAGCCAGATGAACGACGACTCCCTGGACGAAACGCTCGAGGAACGCCGTCAGCGCCGGGTGGCGCGGGCGCTGAGCCTGAACCCCGATGAAGTGGCGCGCTGGGTGGTGGCCATGGAAGAGGACGGCAGCGGCATGGGCTATGTCATCGAGTTTTCCGCCGCCACGCCGGTCGGGGTACTGGCCAGGGTGCCGGGGCTGGGCAGCGACCGGCTGATCAATATCGGCCCCATCGACTAGCCACCATGACCTCCGTGTTGCCCCCGCCAGCACTGACCGCCGAACGCCTGCGGGCCTTGCACCGCGAAGGCTTCGTGCTGTTGCCCGGGGTGCTCGACGGGGACCGGATCAACTTGCTGCGCCATGCCATCGACGGCCTCAAGCCCCAGCACTGGGACTACAGCGGCTTGCTCGAACACTACAAATGCGTGTTCAACCGCGACCCGCTGTGGCTACCGTTTCTCGACCTGCCGGGGGTGATCGAGCTGGCCGAAGCGGCGCTGGGTGAGGATTGCCATGTCATCGGCCAGACCGCCTGGCGCTGCCATCCAGGTTTCCAGGGGATGGGCCTGCACCTGGATTACCTGGCGATGCGACTGCCGCGCAGCCTGCTCAGCGATCCGGCCTTCGAGTTGCCGATGCAGATCTGCACCTGCCACCTGTACCTGGACGATATCGACCAGGACCTGTGCCCGACCCGCGTGGTGCCGGGCAGTCATCGAGCCGGGCGGCCGCCACGGGCCGGCGAGGAACATTGGCATGGCCAAACTGCCCAGGCCGTGCTGTGCCAGGCCGGCGACGCGCTGATGTTTCGCAGCGAGCTGTGGCATGCCGGCAGCGAGAACAGCAGCGCCGAACGCATCCGCTACCTGCTGCAGGTGCACTATGGGCGGCGCATGGTGGCGCAGAAGTTTTCGCCGTACCTGCACTGGCGTTTCAACCCCGAGGTGCTGGCGGCGGCCTCGGCGCGCCAGCGGCGGTTGCTGGGCGAGCATGAGGAAGCGGAATACGACTGAGCGAAGGGACTGTCAACTGTCGGGAAAGGGGATCGATAGCAACCAGCGGCTGAACGCCTGCAACGACGGCAGGTGTTGATAGCGGCTGGGGTAGGCCAGGTAATAGCCGCGGCCGCTGTCCACCGGCTCGAACAGCGCCACCAGCTCGCCGCTGTGGATCTCGTCCTGCACCAGGATGCGCGGCACCAGACCGATGCCGATGCCGGCGACCACCGCCTGGATCAGGTGCGCGGTCAGCTCGAACCCCGGGCCCATGCGCATCGCCCGCGGATGCAGGCCGTTCTGCTCGAACCATTCGGGCCAGGCGTCGGGGCGCGACACTACGTTCAGCAGCAACTGCCCGGCCACGTCGCCGACGGACATCGAAGCGTGCTCGGGCAGGGCCTTGGGGCTGGCCACCACCGTGAGCTTTTCCGAGAGCAGCCGATGGGCTTCGTAGCCGGGCCAGTGGCCAGTGCCAGCGCAGATGATGGCGTGCATGTCGGCGGTGTCCTTCGACAGGTCGCTGGTGACGATCCGCGAATGGATATGCACCAGGGTGCCCGGGTGGCTGGCGTAAAAGTCATGCATGCGCGGCAGCAACCATTTCGAGCCGAAGGTCGGCAGCACCGCCAGGTGCAGCGGGCCGCCGCCGGCCTTGTGGGCGATGGTCTGCAAGGTGGCGTTGCGGATCCGCGCCAGGGCCGCCGCCAGTTCGTGGTGATACAGGGCGCCGGCGGCGGTCAGCTCGATATGCCGGCCGTCACGGTTGAACAGCGGCACTTCCAGCAGCGACTCCAGGGCCTGGACCTGGCGGCTGACGGCGCTCTGGGTCAGCGCCAGTTCTTCGGCGGCCTTGGTGAAGCTGCCATGCCGCGCTGCGGCCTCGAAGGCCACCAGCACCGACATCGACGGAGTGAGACGTCTGGGGTTCATTCATAAAACTCATGAAAAAAGCACATGAAATACATTTGCCCAAGGTGCAAGGCTCTAGGAAAATAGGCTTTTTCGGCTGGCCACCGCCCCTCGGGCTGCGTGCAAGCATACGTGTTTTGCATGCACCGCTGCGCCTTTTCTCTGCCTGGAAACCTTTTTGATGATTGCTCTGCTTGCCCCCGAACGCGACCCGCTGGCCCACTACCAAAGCTTCCTCGACGCCCTGGCCGCGGACGGTTTTCGCGGCGAGATCGCCCGTGACCTGGGCCTGCGCACGGTGCTGGCCACCGACAACTCGATCTACCAGCGGCTGCCGCAGGCCGCGGTCTTCCCCCGGGATGTCGCGGACGTGGAGCGCCTGGCCCGGCTGGCGGCGAGCCCGGAACATCGCGCGGTGGTGCTCACTCCTCGTGGCGGCGGCACCGGCACCAACGGCCAGTCGCTGACCGACGGCATCGTGGTCGACCTGTCGCGGCACATGAACCGGATCCTCGAGATCAACGTCGAGGAGCGTTGGGTGCGGGTGCAGAGCGGGGTGGTCAAGGACCAGCTGAACGCCGCCCTCAAGCCCCACGGCCTGTTCTTCGCCCCGGAGCTGTCGACCTCCAACCGCGCCACCGTCGGCGGCATGATCAACACCGACGCCAGCGGCCAGGGCAGCTGCACCTACGGCAAGACCCGCGATCACGTACTGGCGTTGAGCACCGTGCTGCTGGGCGGTAGCCGCCTGGACAGCGCGCCGATCGACAACCGCCAGTTGGCCGAAGAGGCCGCGCAGCCCGGGCGGATCGGCGAGGTCTACCGCTGCGCCCAGGACATCGCCGACCACCAGGCCGAGCTGATCGAGGCGATCTTTCCCAAGCTCAATCGCTGCCTGACCGGCTATGACCTGGCGCACCTGCGCGAGAGTCCGGAGCGTTTCAACCTCAACAGCGTGCTCTGTGGCTCCGAGGGCTCCCTGGGCTTTATCGTCGAGGCGCGGCTGAATGTGCTGCCGATTCCCCGGCACTCGATCCTGGTCAACGTGCGCTACGCCGGCTTTATGGATGCGCTGCGCGATGCCAAGGCGCTGATGGCGCTCAAACCGCTGTCGATCGAGACGGTGGACTCCAAGGTGCTGATGCTGGCCATGCAGGACATCGTCTGGCATGGCGTGGCGCGGTATTTCCCCGAGCAGGCCGACACCCCGACCCTGGGCATCAACCTGATCGAGTTCAGCGGCGACGATCAGGAGGAATTGGAGCAGCGGGTCGACGCCTTCGTCCGCCACCTGCAACAGGACAACTCGGTGGTGCGCCTGGGCCACACCCTGGCCATCGGCGCCCAGGCGGTGAACCAGGTGTACGCCATGCGCAAGCGCGCGGTGGGCCTGCTGGGCAACGTCCAGGGCGAGGCGCGGCCGCAGCCCTTTGTCGAAGACACCGCGGTGCCGCCGGAGAACCTGGCGGACTACATCCTCGAGTTCCGTGCGCTGCTCGATGGCTACGGCCTGCAATACGGCATGTTCGGTCATGTCGACGCCGGCGTATTGCACGTGCGGCCGATCCTCGACATGAAGGACCCGGAGCAGGCAGCGTTGATCCGGCCGATCTCCGATGCAGTGGCGGCGCTGACCCACAAGCACGGCGGCCTGTTGTGGGGCGAGCACGGCAAGGGCCTGCGCTCGCAGTACGTGCCGGACTATTTCGGCGAGCTCTACCCGTCGCTGCAGGCCCTGAAGGCCGCGTTCGACCCGTTCAACCAGCTCAACCCCGGCAAGATCGCCACCCCGGCCTCGGTGCCAGAGGCGCGCCTGACCCGGGTCGACGAAGTGGTGCTGCGCGGCGAGCTTGACCGCACCATCGACGAGCGCGTCTGGCAAAGCTATGACAGCGCCCTGCATTGCAACGGCAACGGCGCCTGCTACAACTTCGACCCGGACGACGCCATGTGCCCGTCGTGGAAGGCCACCCGCAACCGCATTCATTCGCCCAAGGGCCGCGCCTCGCTGATCCGCGAGTGGCTGCGCCTGCAGGGCGAGCAGGGGGTGGATGTGCTGAACGGCGGTGGCGCGCGGCTTTCCAACCTGGCCCGGCGCGTCTACAACAGCGCGGCGCGGCTGGCCGGGCGCGAGGACTTCTCCCATGAGGTGTACGACGCCATGGCCGGCTGCCTGGCGTGCAAGTCCTGCGCGGGGCAGTGCCCGGTCAAGGTCAATGTGCCGGAGTTCCGCTCGCGCTTTCTCGAGCTGTACCACGGCCGCTACCTGCGCCCGCTGAAGGACTACCTGATCGGTTCCCTGGAGTTCAGCGTTCCCTATCTCGCGCGCCTGCCGCGGCTGTACAACGCGCTGATCGGCGCGGCGCCGGTGAGCCGGGCGCTCCAGCACCTGGCGGGGATGGTCGACAGCCCGTTGCTCAGCACCCTGGATTTCCAGGCGGTGTGCCGCCGGCGCAACGTGCGCATGGCCAACGCCGCGCAACTGGCGGCACTGTCCGCCGAACAGCGCGAACGTAGCGTGATCCTGGTGCAGGACGCCTTTACCCGGTTCTTCGAGACGCCGCTGGCGGCCGAGTGGCTGGAGCTGATCGAGCGCCTGGGTTTCCAGATCTACCTCGCGCCGTTCGCGCCTAACGGCAAGCCCTTGCAGGTCCAGGGCTTCCTCGGCGCCTTTGCCCGGGCCGCGCGCTACAACGCGCAGTCGCTGCTGAAGCTGCAAGCCAGCGGCGTGCCCCTGGTCGGGCTCGATCCGGCGATGACCCTGGTCTACCGCCAGGAGTACCGCAAGACCCTGGGGGCGGCTCAGGCGCCCGAAGTGCTGCTGCCGCAGGAATGGCTGGCCCGGGTGCTGCCTGCAGTACCTAGTGAGGCGTCGACCGAAGCGAACCCGACCGCCGAGGCCGAGCCGTATCAGTTCCTCGCGCACTGCACCGAGAAGACCAACGAGCCGGGCAGCATCGGCCTGTGGCAACAGGTGTTCGCGCGGATGGGGTTGAAGTTGCAAGTGCTGGCCAGCGGTTGCTGCGGCATGTCCGGCACCTACGGCCACGAGAGCCGCAACCTGGCCACTTCGCAGGTGATCTACCAGCAGTCCTGGCAGCCGCTGGTGGCGCGTCACGGCCAGGGCGGCCGACTGCTGGCCGACGGTTATTCCTGCCGCAGCCAGGTCAAGCGCCAGGAGGGGCAGGGCCTGCAGCACCCACTCCAGGCTCTGTTGGAACAACTGCGTAAACGCCCGCTAGCGACCTGACGACAGGGGGCGATGTAGCCGCTGCCGAGCCCGCGAGGTTGCGTACGGCAACGCAGTTGCCGTAAAGCCTGAGTCCGTGGTCTGCCTGGAAAAACGTGGTGTCCGGTCCAGCGCCCGCTGCGCGGTCGTGCGCAGCCTGCGGCAGCGGCTACACAGGCAA
>NZ_FOXG01000008.1:0-20314 GCF_900115645.1 Pseudomonas sp. NFPP07 | reverse complement strand
GGTGTCCGGTCCAGCGCCCGCTGCGCGGTCGTGCGCAGCCTGCGGCAGCGGCTACACAGGCAACGTGGTTCCTGTAGCCGCTGCCGAGCCTGCGAGGCTGCGCTCGGTTTGGGCGGCATTCCGACGCAGCGACCGCAAACCCAGCATCCCGGATCTTCCCGCCGGCGCGGGGGGGCTTCAGTCGGTGCCGTCCATCAACTGCTTGATGCGCAGCCAGTCGTTGCGCGCTTCCAGGTACTTTTCGTTCGCCAACTGCTTGGCTTGGCTGAACAGGGCCAGGCGGTCGTCGTCGACATGGTCGGTGTTAAGCAGCTCATAGGCCTGGACATCCAGGCGGTCGGCTTCGGCAAACAGTCGGGCGTTGTGCGCCAGCTCCCGGTTGATTCGTTCTGTCCTGCTCATGGATGCATCGTCCTCGTCTGAATCCTGTCTATGGCCGGCCAGGGTCATTTCCACTGCCATTTGCCGCCGGCCATTTCACAGTCGGTCCTGGCCTGCTGGAGGTGTTCCGCCTGGTAATAAAAGGTCACCACCTGGGCCTTGTCGGGGATGTTCAGGGATGAACCCTGTGGGTCCTTGGCGGTCGCCCGCGGGTTGGCCAGCGCTTCCTGGGTCAGGCGCGCCCGGCACACGGCGAGGTAGGACTCGTCGCAGTTGGCGACCTTTTGTTTCTCCTGGGCCAGGGTGCCCGTGCTCTCATTGCTGCACGACCAGCCGATGGCTTCGGCCGGCACGCCTTCGAAGAGGTAACAGGTATGGGTGTCGACATTGGCGACATCGGCGCTTTGCGAGCGGGTGACCACGTCGCAGCTCTGGGCGAAGGCGCCGCCGCTGCACAGGGCAACCACGGCAAGACAAGTCAGCGTACGGCTATTCATGGCGATCCCTCTTCCTGGCTCTGGGGGCCTCGGCGACCTGCGCTGTAGCGGGCGGCCGAGACAGTCAAACCCTGCCTGAATTTGGAAAATCGGCCCTTGCCCGGGGTTCCGTGGGGCTGCCGAGCGGTTGTCGCCAGCCACTTCATTCCGGCGTGCCATGGATCAGCTCCAGGGCCTCGCTGCGCGACAGCGGCCGCTGCATGCGCTGCGACAGCAGGGCCATGGCCCGCGGGTACTCGCAGGCGACCACTGACTCCACCTGTTCGTTGAAACACAGCAGGGCGATAAAGCGGTACTGCTCCGGCTCGCCCTCGAAGACGATCTGGTTCCACCGGCGGGCATGGCCGAGCACCTCGAAGGTCTGGTCGTAGAAATAGGTCCAGAAGAAGGGCACCACGCTGAAACTCAGCTGCTCGCCAAGCATGTTGCAGGCGGCGAGCCGGCCTTGCTGCTGGGCCACGCGCCAGTGTTCGATGCGCTGCGAGCGGCCGTCGCAGGGGAAACTCACGAGGTCGCCGGCCGCCCACAGGCCATCGGCCACGGCCAGGCCGGCATCGGCCTTGAGCGAACCGTCCTCGGCCCGCTCGAGGCCTTCGGCGAAGGCCGTGGCAGGGCTGACGCCGATGCCGAACAGCACCAGGTCGACGGCGATGCGCTGGTCGTTGTCGAGGACCACCTGTTGCACCTGGCCCTCGCCGACCAGGGCCCGGGCTTCGCAACCGGCGTGGTAGATCACCCCGTGCTGTTCATGCAGGGCCCGTATGGCGCTACCGATGCGTTCGCCCAACTGGCGTTGCAGCGGTACCGGGTGGCGACCGATCAGGTGCACCATCAGCCCGCGTTTGCGCAGGGCCGAGGCGGCTTCGAGGCCGATAAAGCTGTCGCCGACGATCGCCACGCGTTTACCGGGGCGGGCCTGTTCCAGCAGGTGCGCGGCATCCTCCCGCGAGCGCAGCATGAACACCCCCGGCAGGTCGGCGCCTTCGATGGCCGGCAGGCGCGGTTCGGCGCCGGTGGCCAGGAGCGCGGCGTCGTAGTCCAGGCGCTGGCCGTCGGCCAACAGGATCTGTCGCCGCCTTGGGTCCAGGCGCAGGACCTCGGCCTTGAGCACCTGTAGATCGGCCTTGCGATAGAACTCCGGCTCGAGCAGGGCCGGGACTTCATCCGGCGGCATCTCGCCGGCCAGCACGTATTTGCTCAGGGCGGTGCGGTCATAGGCGGGCCGCGCTTGCTTGTCGATCCAGGTCAGGTTCCTGCCGAAGCCTTTGGCCTGCAGGGTCGCCACGGCCGCGGCCCCGGCAGCGCCGGCGCCGATTACCAGCAGCCGGCGCGAGTCGGCCAGTCGTGGCGGGGCGGGCTCGGCCATGGGCTGGTCGGCGACCCAGACCCGGTTGTCATGGCGGATGTCGACTTTGTAGCGCTTGAGGCTCGCCAGGGGAGGCGGCTCGCAGACCAGCCCGCTGTCGCAGGCAAAGGCGCCCTTGTGCCAGGGGCAGATCAGTCGCCCCTGATACACCGCGCCCTGTTCCAGCGGCGCCCCGGCGTGGGGGCAATCGGCCTGGTAGGCCCGGACCTGATCGCCGGTGCGAACCAGCAGCACGGCTTCGGCGCCGACCTGGACCCGGGTGCCGCGGTCTTCGGGCAACTGGTCGAGGCGGGCCACGACATAAAAGGTCATCGCTTTTCTCCTGCGCATTGCGCGCCCTCGGCCATCCTTGCGCGCCACCTTCTCGGGGGCGCGGGGCCGGGTACGGAATCTTCTGCTCGAGGGCGCAACGCGGCCCGGCCAAGTGGCTTCGCACGGCTTTCGTCATGAACGCCGCCAATCGCTGGATTAAGTGTGGACCCTGCAAAGCGCGACCGATGGGCGCGCTCCGATAGCCGGTCATGCCCGGGCCCGGGCCAAGCCGCTAGACAGCCAGACCGCTAGACCGCCAGTTCGATCAACCGGCCTTCGACCTGGCCGGCCTCGATGGTCAGGCAGCCCAGGCTGACCGGCAGCTTGAAGCGCCTTGGCCCGGCGCTGCCCGGGTTGATGTAGAGCACATCGTCCTGCCAGAACTGCAGCGGCCGGTGGGAGTGGCCGCTGACCACCACCCGCACGCCCGGCGGCAGAGGCTTCGGCACCTCGGCCAGGACATGGCAGAGCAGCAGGTCGACGCCATCGAGCCGCACGGTGATGTGATGGGGCAGTGCCCGGGCCCAGTCATGGGGCTGATCGACATTGCCGAATACCGCGGTCACCGGCGCCAGGTGTCCGAGGGTGGCGAGCATCTGCGGGTCGCCGATATCGCCGGCATGCAGGATGTGCGCGCACCCCTGCAGCGCTGCCAGCGCGCCGGGGCGAAGCAAACCATGGGTGTCGGAGATCAGGCCTATTTTCATGCGCGCTTTTCATCGAAGGCTGGCTAACGTGGTTTCGCCGTGGTGCAAGCATAGCCAGTCGCGCTCGACGATAACCGGCGTGGGCAGGCCGGAGGCATGGGCTGTCCGGGCAAAAAAAGCCGGAGTGCGTCAGGGACGACACTCCGGCGTTGTGGATCAGGCTTTGCGGGTACCGCCGCCGGAGCCTTGGGTACCGCCTTTCTTGCCTGCGTCAGGGGCTTTTTGCCGATCGGCGGGGATGTTGCCCCCCGAACCCTGGCCGCCGGATTTCTTGCCGGTCGGTGAGGGTTTTTGAGTGTCCTTGTTGCCCATGAGTGGGTTCTTTCCGCTGGTAGCCATTTTTTCAATCCTCGATAGTGAGCGATTTGACACCTCGCAAGATTGGGAAACAAAACTGCAAACGAAAGTTTGAAAAAGTTTCTTGCGGGACGACGAGTGGCGGGGGATCGATTGGCCGCGGGCAGTTGTCCAACATTAAGTCGGTTTATAGGGCCTGCGGGATCAAGTTGTATTTTCAATTGGAGGACCGGAGGGCCTATCGGTCTAACTGAACGACGCGCGGCATTTGCCGGCTGGCTGGCCGCACGTGCGTTGACCGCGTGCCGATGGCCAGACAACCGACCCTACTGGCCCATGCGCAAGAATGCATAAAAATAGCCTGGCGGAGACCGATATGGCTGATCAGCCGCGCAGAGTTCTGGACGAGGACCGTTTTCGCTTGCTGGTCGAAGCGGTGGTCGACTACGCGATCTACATGATCGATCCCCAGGGCATCGTCACCAGCTGGAATGCCGGCGCCAGGCGGTTCAAGGGTTACCAGGAAGCGGAAATCCTCGGCGCGCACTTTTCCTGTTTCTACACCCCCGAAGACCGCCAGGCCGGGTTGCCGGAACGCGCGTTGAATACCGCGCTCACCGAGGGGCGTTTCGAGGGCGAGGGCTGGCGGGTGCGCAAGGACGGTACGCGCTTCTGGTGCCATGTGGTGATCGACCCGATCCGCGATTCCAATGGGCAGTTGCTGGGTTTCGCCAAGATCACCCGCGACCTGACCGAGCGCAAGATCGCCGAAGAAACCCTCAGGCAGAGCGAGCAGCAGTTTCGCCTGCTGGTGCAGAGCGTCACCGACTACGCCATCTATATGCTCGACCCCAACGGCCGGGTCAGCAGCTGGAACCTCGGCGCGCAGCGGATCAAGGGCTACCTGCCGCAGGAAATCATCGGCGAGCATTTCTCGCGCTTCTACACCGAGCAGGATCGCCTCGACGGCGTGCCCCTGAGGACCCTGGAAATCGCCACCCGCGAAGGTCGTTTCGAAAAGCAGGGCTGGCGGGTACGCAAGGACGGCACGCAGTTCCTCGCCCATGTGATCATCGATCCGATCCGCGGCGATGCCGGTGAGCTGTTGGGGTTCGCCAAGGTCACCCGCGATATCAGCGAGACGGTCGAGGCGCAGAAGGCCCTGGAAAGTGCCCGCGAGGCGCTGTTCCAGGCGCAGAAACTGCAAGCCATCGGTCAGCTCAGCGGCGGCATCGCCCATGACTTCAACAACCTGCTGACGGTGATCCTGGGCAACCTGGAGCTGGCGCGCAAACGCATCGGCGACGACCCGAAACTCTCGCGCCTGCTGGACAATGCGGTGGTCGGCGCCGAGCGTGGAGTGTCGCTGACCCAGCGCATGCTGGCCTTTGCCCGGCGCCAGGAACTCAAGACCGAGCCCGTGGCCCTGACGCAGCTGATGACCAATCTCAGTGGCTTGCTCGGCAGCTCGTTGGGGCCCCAGGTGAGCATTTTCAACGAGCTGCCCGAATCCTTACCGACAGTGCTCGCCGACGTCAACCAGCTGGAGTTGGCAGTGCTCAACCTGGCAACCAATGCCCGCGATGCGATGCCGGGCGGCGGCACCCTGGTGTTCAAGGCCGATCTGTGCGACAGCGGCCAGGCCGCCGGCGTCAACCTGCCCCATGAGCGTTATGTGCGCCTGTGCGTGATCGACAGCGGCGAAGGCATGGACGAGCAGACCCTGGCCCTGGCGGCCGATCCGTTTTTCACCACCAAGGGCGTGGGCAAGGGCACCGGCCTTGGCTTGTCGATGGTGCATGGCCTGGCCGAACAACTGGGAGGGCGGCTGATCCTCAAGAGCCTCAAGGGGCAGGGCACCACCGCCGAGTTGTGGTTGCCCCTGGCGAGCCAGGCGACTCCCGTCGTCCCGGCTCGTTTGCCGGCTCCGGACTCGCAGCAGCAGCCTTTGTGCGTGCTGGTGGTCGACGACGACAGCCTGGTGCTGACCAGCACCACGCTGCTGCTCGAAGACCTCGGGCACCAGGTGCTCTGCGCGATGTCCGGCGCCCAGGCGCTGCAACGCTTCGCCGAATACCCGGCGATCGACCTGATGATCACCGACCTGGCGATGCCGGTGATGGACGGCGGGCAACTGGCGAGCGCCGTGCGCGAGCTGCGCCCGGACCTGCCGATCATTCTCGCCAGTGGTTATGCCCAGCGCCTGGAGGGGCTGGCCGCGGCCTTGCCGCGGGTGCCCAAGCCTTACACCCAACTGCAATTGATCGAGGCGCTGGCGCAGGCGGTGAGACAAACGCCGTCCAGC
Organism: Pseudomonas sp. NFPP07; assembly: GCF_900115645.1. NCBI lineage: Bacteria > Pseudomonadati > Pseudomonadota > Gammaproteobacteria > Pseudomonadales > Pseudomonadaceae > Pseudomonas > Pseudomonas sp. NFPP07. The sequence continues at coordinate 14,449 of NZ_FOXG01000008.1, read as the reverse complement.
CTCAGGACGTGCCGCTGACCGCCGGTTGAGCTCGCCGGGCGCCGCGGATACGTCGATACGACCAGGGGGCACTGCCGATGAACGCGCTGAAAATCGCCACCTTCAACCTCAATGGCATCCGTGCGCGCCTGCCGAACCTGCTGGCCTGGCTGGAACGCGAGCGCCCCGACATCGTCTGCCTGCAGGAGCTCAAGGCGCTCGACCGGGAGTTTCCCAAGGCGGCCCTGGAGGCCGCGGGGTATGGCAGCCTGCACCACGGCCAGGCGTCCTGGAACGGTGTGGCGATCCTCGCCCGCGACAGCCAGCCCCTGGAAATCCGTCGCGCGCTGCCGGGCATCGAGGACGACGGGCAAAGCCGCTACCTGGAGGCGGCGGTCCACGGCGTGCTGGTGGGGTGCCTGTACCTGCCCAACGGCAACCCGCAACCGGGGCCGAAATTCGACTACAAGCTGGCCTGGTTCGAGCGCCTGATCGCGCATGCCGCGACTCTGCAGGACAGCGCGCACCCGGTGCTGCTGGCGGGGGACTACAACGTGGTGCCGACGGATTTCGATATCTACAACCCGCGCTCCTGGCTCAAGGACGCGCTGCTGCAACCGCAAAGCCGCGAGTGCTACCAGCGGCTGCTGGCACAGGGCTGGACCGACGCCTTGCGCGAGCTGTACCCGGATCAGCGGGTCTACACCTTCTGGGATTACTTTCGCCAGCACTGGCCAAGAAACTCCGGCCTGCGCATCGACCACCTGCTGCTCAACCGGGCCCTGGGTCCTTACCTGGAGAACGCCGGGGTCGATGCCTGGGTGCGCAACGAGCCCCACGCCAGCGATCACGCGCCCGCCTGGATAGCCCTGGGCACGCGCAAGCGGCGCGGTTGAGCCCGAAGACAAGGCACAGGCATAAAAAAGCCCGGCGCCAAGGCCGGGCCCGCGAGCAAAAGAGCTCGCCAGGGTGAGGAACGGGGTCAGGCGGCATGGCGCAGGCCCTTGGCGCCCTGCATTCTGCTGGCTTATCCCGGTGGTCGGTCGGGATGGCGCCGGCGTTTCTTGTTGCTCTCGTAGCGGGCGAGCATCGGTTGGGTGCTCAGGCCGTGAACCAGGATGCTCAAGGCCACCACCGACAGGGTGAGGTTGGCGCTGGCATCGGCCAGCGCCGGGTCGAGGTCGTGGTTGAGGGCATAGAACAGGTAATAGAGGCTACCGATGCCGCGGATGCCGAACCAGCCGAGCAGCAGGCGCTGGCGGCCGTCGAGCAGGCGGCCCCAGGGGATCAGCAAGACGCTGAGCGGGCGGATCAGCAGGAACAGCAGGGCGCCGACGGTCAGCGCATGCCACTCCCAATGGGCGACCAGCACCACGCCGAGCAGGGTCACCAGGAACACTTCCATGGCCCGCTCCACCAGGCCGCCGAAGGCCAGCATGTCGCCGAGCATGATGCCCGCCGCGACCTGGCTTTCGCCCAGGGCCTCGACGTCGCCATGCACCGCCTGCGCCGGATCGACATGCTGGTGGCCGACCACCGGTTGCACCAGGTGTTCGGCCGGCGCCCGGGCATGGTCGCTGGAATGCACCTCGGCCTGGCGCAACCCCAGGGCGGCGGCGAACACCGCGAGAAAGCCGTAGCCGTGGATCAGTTCCGCCACCACGTAGGCCAGGGCGATCAGAGCGAAGGTCAGGTAGTCGTTCGGCGAGACCGTGCTGTCGGCGTACTTGATCCGCAGGTGCAGGGTCAGGTGGCCGAGGCCGCGGCCCATCCAGTAGCCGCTGAGCAGCCCCGCGGGCACTGCCCAGAGCAGGCTGAACACCACCCAATCGCCGAGCCAGGCGCCGGGGTCGTCGCCCTGGCGGGTCAGCAGCAGGCCGAGGATCACGAAGGGAAACGCCACGCCGTCGTTCAGCCCGGCCTCGCCGGACAGGCCGAAGCGCACCCGGTCGTAGTCCTGGGCGTCGCTGACCTGGACCAGGGTCGCCAGCACCGGGTCGGTCGGGGCGAGGATCGCGCCGATCAGCAGCGACGGCCCCCAGGGCATGTGCAAACCGTAGTGCAGCAGCAGGCCGACCCCGGCGATCGACAGCAGCATCACCGGCCCGGCCAGGCCGAAGGCGATGCGCCAACTGCGGCTGTTGAGCGGCAACCTGAGCTTGAGGCCGCTGACGAACAGCGAGAACAGCACCGCCACTTCGGTCAGGTGTTCCATCCAGCCCGCGGCCTGGTGGATGTCCAGTTGCAGCAGGCCCAGGCCGGCGGGGCCGATGGCGATCCCCAGCGCCAGGCAGACCACCGAGGTGGTCACGGGCATCCAGCGCAGGTAGGAGGAGGTCAGCGCGAGGATCAGCAGCACCGCGCCCAGGACCGCGACCCAGGCAATGAAGGTCATGCCGGCCTCGGGTCGCGCGCAGCGAGGCTGCCTTGAGCGTTGGCGGGCCCGGCCAGCGCGGCGGCGATCATGAGCGGGCTGGGGGCGACAGGCATGGACAGATCCTCATGAGCGCGGACGTACAGCGCTCGCCAGCTCGAAGCGGCGGGCCCTCAAGCTGAAGACGCCCGCCAGGCCCGGACGTTCCACCGCGCAGCCGTACGGCAGGCGCCATGGCCATTCGTCCAGTGCTTCGCACCCGGGGCGCGGTTCGGCATCGAACAAGAACAGGCAATGCCGCCCGGACCGATATGGAGGTGCTTATGACTCGCCAGCCCGTTGATCCGCGCAACGATCCGCAGAACGATCGCACGCGCGCCCCCGAACCGCTGGAACCGCAGGACGCCCACGGGTTGCCTGGCTACCCCGGGCGGGCCGCGGCCGCGGATGAGAAAAAGCCCGCCAAGGGCCCGGCCAATCGCCCCGAGCCCGAACCGGGCGCCACTGAACCTGGCAACCAAACCCCGGAACAGGACAACGAAAAAACCGCTTGAGGCCGTGGCTCGCGCCGCGACGGGGCGGCCTTGGCGCCCGGGGCAACAGGGTCAGCCGCCCGAGACTTTCCAGTGCCTGACGTCGTCGGCGAAGACCACCTGGCGCACCTCGTGGGCGATGCCGTAGGCCAGCGACTCATGGGCGGCGATGACCTTTTCCTCGGCCGACAGGCATTTGAAGATGTCCAGCTGGGTCGCCGCGTCGGCGGTTTCCAGCTCGTAGATTTTCACGTAGCGCGCCAGGTCGTTGTCCAGGCTGGAGAGGTATTCGCGCAGGCGCTGGTGATCCACCGAACTCTGGCTGAAGTACCAGTTCATCGGGTGGATCAGAAAGCGCGAATGCGGCGTGGTGATGCGTCGGTTGGCGGCGAGAAACATGATGATGCCCATCGACTCGATGTTGCCCGCGTTGATCGCGCACAGCGGCACCGGCAGGGATTTGAGAAAGGTGTAGAGGGTGAAGCCGAAGTTGGTGCTGCCGCCGGTGGTGGAAAGATTCAACAGCAGCGAGGTGGCGCCTTGCTCGATGGCTTCCAGGCAACTGTCGCGAAAGCGTTCGGTGGTGCCCTGGTCGATCTGGCAGTGAAAATGCACGATGTGCTCGGTCATCGGACGGCCTCCCGGTGTGGGGCACATCGTGTGCCCAGGCTCTACGATTGAGCCCGGGCGGCGGCGAAGGTTTCTTCGCGACCCGTGGCGAGCGACGGGCGGAGACGCGCGGCGCCCGAACCGGCGGCTGTCAACGCGGCAACGGCTCAGCGCCCGGTGTGCTGCAGGATGGCCGGGTCGCTGTCGGGCGTGGATTTGGGCCGGCTTTCCAGTTCGGCGAACTCCTGGTTCACCAGGCGCAGGTGTTCGATCGCTTCGCGCTGCTTGGCTTCGGCCTTGTTGCGCAGGCGGCGGTACTGCTCGAACGTGTCGATATCCAGGCGCCCATTCTCCAGCAGTTCATAAGCCTGGGCATTCAGGGCCCGGGCCTGGTTGAACAGTCGCTGGTTCTGCTCCAGGGCGAGCTTGTGGCAGGCACGGATCTGGAAACGCTGGTGGGTGCTGTTCATGACATTCTCCTTATTCTGTGCAATCGGGTGTGCGGCCCTGTGCTGGTCATGCATCGTTAAGAGTTCGACCCGGCCGCTGGAGGCGGGACTGCAAAAATAATCAGCGGAAAAACCGTTGGATCGCCCGCGGTTCCGCGCAGCGAAAAATCATGTTTTTCAATCGGTGACCAGGGCCAGACAGCCTGGCCGACCACTCATCCATTGCCTCGCACCCCGTGGCCCGGCCCAGTGCCTAACCCGATAAGGCCCGGATTCCCCGGGCCTGCCGTGAGGTGCACCATGAACCAGTCGATGCATGACCCCAGCGAGCCCCGCACTCCCGAACCCGATCCTCTGCAACCGGCCCGTCGGAACGACCCGGTGACCGACCCCAATGTCAACGGCGATGCCGAACGCAACAAGCCTCAGGACGACGATATGGAGCGGCCGATGGACCCCGACCTGCCGGCCCCAGACGAGCCGACGCCACTCTCCGATGACCGACGCTGACGCGTCCCGCAAACAAGCCCGCCACACCGGCGGGCTTGTTTCTGTCAGGGCTGCCGCGTGCCGCGGGCAGCTCCTTTTCATTGACCGCGCACCTCGATAGAACGTGGGCGAACGCCAGCGGTCAACCCAGAACAAACCCCACAGGGACCCATCGACATGAGCGGCGTGGAACAGATTGTCGAGTACCTGCGCCAGCAGCACCTGCGGTTGACCACCGCCGAGTCCTGCACCGCTGGCGCCATGGTGACCTTGCTGGCCCAGGTGCCGGGCAGCGGCGAGCTGATCGAAAGCGGCTACGTGGTGTATTCGTCCGAGGCCAAGCAGCGCCTGCTGAATGTCAGCCGCCAGACCATCGAGACCTTCAACCTCACCAGTTGCGAAGTCGCCGGGGAAATGGCCCTGGGCGCCTTGCGCGACAGCCCGGCCACGGTGGCGGTGGCCACTACCGGGCTGCTGGGGCCGGACGATGTCGACGGCATCCCGGCGGGCACGGTGTGTTTCGCCTGGGCCTTCGCGATTGCCGGGCAATTGGCCCTGTTCACCCGCAAGGAACGGTTTTTCGGTTCCCGCGAGAAGGTCCAGGAACTGGCGTCGCTGCACGGCCTGCTGCAACTGCCGCACTTTCACCAGGCCGCGCTCAACGGCGAACGTGGCTAGGGGCGACCATGGACGATTCCGCCGAAGACGACCTGCTGCCGCGCAGCCAGCCGATCCAGGAGGACATGGCCCTGCAGCGCAAGGTCTGGCGTTTCGAGCGAGTGGGTTGGTATGCCCTGGTGGTGATCGTCCTGCTGACCCTGGCCGGGCTGTTTTCCAGGGGCCCGCTGAGCACCCGGGACATCAGCAGCGCGGACGGGAGCCTGCGCGTGGAGTACCAGCGCTTTCTGCGCAACGGCGCGACGGATTCGCTGACCCTGCACCTGCGCGGCGGCGCCCGGCAATTGCTCGAGGTGGAAATCGCCGGCGAGCTGTTGCAGGGCTTCAGCGTGCAGGCGCTGCAACCCGAGCCGCTCAAGGCCAGTTCCGCCGGCGCTGGCATCCGCCTGTGGCTGCGCGCCGACGCCGATGGCCAGGCCCGTCTGTACCTGACGCTGCTCAGTACCGGGGTGGGGTTCTATGACAGCCGGATCCGCCTGGCCGACCACCCGCCACTGTCCATTTCCCAGTTCATTTATCCCTAGGTGATGCCATGGATTCGGTCTTGCGCGCGGCGTTTATCTATCTGGTGCTGCTGGTGCTGTTCAAGATCGCCGGGCGGCGTTCCCTGGCCGAGCTGACCACCTTCGATCTGGTGCTGCTGATGGTGATCGGCGAGGCGACCCAGCAGGCCTTGCTCGGCGAGGATTTTTCCCTGACCAATGCGCTGCTGGTGATTGTCACGCTGATCGTCATCGACGTCGGCCTGTCGCTGCTCAAGCTGCACTCCGACGGTTTCTCGCGTCTGGTCGACGGCGGGCCGACCGTGATCGTCGAACATGGCCGGCTCCTGCGCGGGCGGATGCGCCATGCCCGGCTGGTGGAGGCGGACATACTCGAAGCGGCCCGCGCCAGCCAGGGCCTCACCAGCCTGGAACAGATCAAGTTCGCGGTGATCGAGCGCAACGGGAAAATATCGATCATTGCCTATGACTGAGGGGCCCGGCCCCTCGAGACGGGCTGGCACGCCTCGAGGCTTGCCCGAGGCGCGAGCCAGCGCCGCTGCGGCTTACAAGATCGGCTTGCCGCCGGTCACCCCATAACGGCAACCCGATAGATAGCTGGCCTCATCCGAAGCCAGCAGCACATAGATCGGCGCCACTTCCACCGGTTGTCCCGGGCGCCCCAGGGGCGTCTGTTCGCCGAAGTGGCTGACGTGGTCCTCAGGCATGGTCGAGACGATCAGCGGGGTCCAGATCGGCCCCGGCGCCACGCTGTTGACCCGGATGCCGCGCTTGCCCAGCAGTTGCGCCAGGCCGGCGCTGAAGTTGGCGATCGCGCCCTTGGTGGTGGCGTAGGCCAGCAGGGTGGGCCTGGGCATGTCGGAGTTGATCGAACTGGTATTGATGATCGAGCTGCCTTGGCCCATGTGCGCCAGGGCCGCCTTGCAGATGCGGAAGATGGCGGTGATGTTGATGTCGAAGGTCTTGCACCATTCGCTGTCGGAAATGTCTTCGATTTCGTCGTGGGTCATCTGGTAGGCCGCGTTATTCACCAGCACATCGATACGCCCGAATTGCGCCACCGTGCGCTCGACCACGTTGTCGCACACCGACTTCTGCGCCAGGTCGCCGGGCAGCAGCAGGCACTGGCGGCCGGCCTGCTCGACCCAGCGCGCGGTCTCGCGGGCATCCTCGTGTTCGTCCAGGTAGGCGATGGCTACATCCGCGCCCTCGCGGGCAAAGGCGATGGCCACCGCGCGGCCGATACCGCTGTCGGCGCCGGTAATCAGCGCGACCTTGTTCGCCAGCCGGCCCGAGCCGACATAACTCTGTTCGCCGCAGTCCGGGTAAGGCTGCATTTGCCACTGGCTGCCAGGGACTGGCTGGGCCTGGGGCGGGAAGGGTGGTTTGGGATAGGTTTTCATCGGTGTGTCTCCTGTCGATGTCGGTGAGGACACGGCCGGGTTTCACCGGCCCGGACATCTATTGGGAGAACAGTCGGCGCTGAAAGTTGAAACGCAGTGGCCCGCAGCGCGACAGGCGGTTGAACCAGGGGCCTCGGCGCCGGATAACCCTTCTGCAGAAGCGAGCACGCTCGCTCCTGCAGGGTCGGGGGTGGGGGATCAGTTGCGGTCCAGCCATACCGTCTGTGCGTTGCAGAACTCGCGGACGCCGAAGTGCGACAGCTCACGGCCGAAGCCGCTTTTCTTCACGCCGCCGAAGGTCACCCGCGGATCGCTGGCGCAATAGCCGTTGATGAACACGCCGCCGGTTTCAAGCTCGGCGGTCAGGCGTTCGGCCAGGGCGACATCCCGGGTGTAAATAGTCGAGGCCAGGCCGAATTCGCTGTCGTTGGCCAGTTCCAGGGCGTGTCGGGCATCCCGGGCGCTGATGATCGAGGCCACCGGGCCGAACAGTTCCTGCTTGAACGAGGTCATCCGGTCGGTGACGCCGGCCAGCACCGTCGGCAGGTAGAAGTTGCCCGGGCCCTCGGCCTTGGCGCCGCCCAGCAGCAGGGTCGCGCCTTCGTTCAAGGTGGCCTGCACTTGTGCGTCCAGTTCGTCGCGCAGGTCGAAGCGCGCCATGGGGCCGATGTAGGTGGCGTCGGCCAGCGGATCGCCGACTACCAGCTGGCGAGTGGCGGCGACGAACTTCTCGGTGAAGGCCTCGACCACCCCTTGCTCGACGATCAGGCGCTTGGCGGCGGCGCAGACTTGCCCGGTGTTCTGGTAGCGGCCGATGACCGCGGCCTGCACGGCGGCGTCCAGGTCGGCGTCGTTGAGCACGATAAAGGGGTCGGAACCGCCGAGTTCCAGCACGCATTTCTTCAGGGCCGCGCCGGCCTGGGCGCCGATCGCCATGCCGGCGCGCACGCTGCCGGTCAGGGTCACGGCGGCGATCCGTGGGTTGGCAATCGCCCGGGAGACGCCGTCCGCGGTAACGTTGATCACCTCGAACACGCCCTGCGGGAAACCGGCGCGCTGGAAGGCTTCCAGCAGCAGGTAGGCGCTGCCCATGACGTTCGGCGCATGCTTGAGCACATAGGTATTGCCGGCGATCAGCGCCGGCACCGCACCGCGCAGCACCTGCCAGATCGGGAAGTTCCACGGCATCACTGCGAGGATCGGGCCCAGCGGCCGGTACTCGATGCGCGCCTTGCCGCTCGGCACCGCAGCCGGCTCGGGGGCGAGCATCGCCGGGCCTTCGGCGGCGTACCACTCGCAGAGCTGGGCGCACTTCTCGATCTCGCCGCGGGCCTGGGCGATGGGCTTTCCCATTTCCAGGGTGATGCTGCGGGCCAGGGTGTCGCCGTTGTCGCGCAGGGCCTTGGCCAGGGCCAGCAACAGTGTCGAGCGCTGTTCCAGACCGGTGCGGCGCCACTGGGCGGCGGCCGTGGCGGCGCGGGCGAGGGCGGCGTCCAGCGCCTCGGCGGATTCATAGCGGTAATGGGCGATCTGCTCACCGGTGGCGGGGTTGATCGAAAGGGCGTGGGTCTGGCTGGAAACCGGGGTCATGGCAGCGTCCTGTGGGCTGGGGAATGGCCGCAGGTTAGGCTGGTACAGGGCTTATGAAAACTGAATAATAAAGAGCATATCTTTCACGTTTGGAGAATGAGATGGACCTGGTGCAGCTGGAAATCTTCAAGGCGGTGGCCGAGCAGGGCAGCATCAGCGCCGCGGCGCAACTCATCCATCGGGTGCCCTCCAACCTGACCACGCGGATCAAGCAGCTGGAGCAGGATTTGGGGGTCGAGCTGTTTATCCGCGAAAAAAGCCGCCTGCGCCTGTCGCCGGCCGGCTGGAGTTTCCTCGACTACGCCCGGCGGATTCTCGACCTGGTGCAGGAAGCGCGGCTGACGGTCGCCGGCGAAGAACCCCAGGGCCCGTTCTCCCTCGGCTCCCTGGAGAGCACGGCGGCGGTGCGGATTCCGGCCTTGCTGGCGGCCTATAACCAGAAGCACGCCAAGGTCGAGCTGGACCTGTCCACCGGCCCCTCCGGGACCATGATCGATGGCGTGCTGTCCGGGCGCCTGACCGCGGCTTTCGTCGATGGCCCGGTGCTGCACCCGAGCCTGGAAGGCGTGCCGGTGTTCGACGAGGAAATGCTCATCATCGCGCCGCTGGGGCATGCGCCTATCACCCGCGGGCGCGACGTCAACGGCGAGAGCATCTACGCCTTTCGCGCCAACTGCTCCTACCGCCATCACTTCGAACGCTGGTTCAGCGAGGATGGCGCGGTGCCGGGCAAGATCCACGAACTGGAGTCCTACCACGGCATGCTGGCCTGCGTCAGTGCCGGCGCCGGCCTGGCACTGATGCCGCGCAGCATGCTGGAAAGCATGCCGGGCTGCGGCACCGTGAGCATCTGGCAGCTGGCGCAGCCGTTCCGTTTCCTGCAGACCTGGCTGATCTGGCGCCGCGGCACGGTATCGCGCAGCCTGACCCACTTCGTGCGCTTGCTGGAGGAGCGCGGGGCGGTATCGGCCAGCGCCTAGGAGGTCGGCACGGTCTGGTTGCGCCCCGCGCGCTTGGCCATGTATAGCGCCGAGTCGGCCTGCATCAAGAGGGTCTTGAACTCGGGTGTGGCGGGCACGCAGCTGTAGACGCCGAGGCTGATGGTCACGACGCCGCCGGGGTTGTCGACATGCTCGATCGCCAGTTCCTGTACCGCCAGGCGGATGCTCTCGGCCAGCACGTAGGCACCGCCAGGCTCGGTGTCCGGCAGCAGCACCGCGAACTCTTCGCCGCCGTAGCGCACCGCCAGGTCCGAGGGGCGCCGCACGCACTGGCTGATGGCCCGGCTGACGGCGCAGATGCAATGGTCGCCCGCCACATGGCCATAGCGGTCGTTGAAGCTCTTGAAGTGGTCGATATCGAGCATGATCAGGCTGATCGACGAGCGTTGCCGGGCCGCCCGCCGCCACTCCAGTTCCAGGTTGCGCTCCAGGTGCCGACGGTTGGCCAGGCCCGTCAGGCCGTCCTGCAACACCAGGGTCTCCAGCACCGAGCGGGCTTTCTTCAAATGGCTTTCCACCCGCAGGCCCTTGCGCACCTGTTTGAACAACAGGATGCCGACCAGCAGGTTGATCAGTAGCACCACGGCGATCATCGCGGTCAGCTTGTAGGTATCGGCGCGCCAGCTGCTGAGAATGGACTCCTGGGAATTGGCCGCCGCCACCACCAGCGGGTACTTGTACAGCACCCGATAGCCGAACAGGCGGTCGACGCCGTCGATGATCGACTTGACCATGACCGTGTCCGCGGGGGCACGGGGTATATGCACGGAGAAGATTTCGCCCCGGGCCAGGGACGCACCGATGAGCTTTTCGTCGAACGGCCGCCTGGCGATGATCGTGCCCTGGGGCAGGGCGAGAAAGATCGCGCCCTTGTCGTCGATGTTGAAACGATCGAAGAAGGTGTCGAAGTAGTCCATCTTGATGGTCGCCAGCACCACGCCCTTGAAGTTGCCCTGGGCGTCGTTGATCCGGCGCGAGAACGGGATTACCCAGTCGCCGGTGGTCTTGCTGCGCAGGGCCGCGCCGACCCTGGGGGACAGGGTTACATTCTCGCGGTGGAACTTGAAGTAGTCGCGGTCCGAGTTGTTCGCCTTTGGCGGCTTGTAGTCGAACGAGGTGAGCACCCAGTTGCCTTCCCGGTCATAGAAGAACAGGCCGTGCAATTGTTCGGTGGTGAACACACGCTTTTTCAGCAGCTTCTGGGTTTTTTCCAGGGCCTGGGGCGACAGGTCGTCGAGGCGCTCGATCAGCTCTTCGAGGATCAGGTTGGCTTCGTCGAAGGTATCGGTCGCCTGTTGTGCGATGGACAGGGCCAGGTTGCCGGAGATCAGCCGGGCTTGGGCCAGTTCGTGGGCCTTGCTGTTGATGACCTGGACGCCATAGATGCTGAGAATCGACACCGCGACCACCATCAGGAAGGCGATGGTGACCGCCAGTACGGGAAGTCGTTTCGACTCCAGGGCAATGTCTTCGAGGCTGATGTCGGATTTTCCGTCCATGGTGTTCCTTGTCTTGCCGGGAGTGAAACAGGGCTGTCGTCGGGCTCCTCGATGACAGCTGCCGCTCGTTGAAAAAAGTTGCCAGGGCCTTAGCCACGATAGCTCAGTGCTTCCCGCCGCAAGATAAAAAACAGGGCGCTCGCCGGCAGTGCGCCCTGCAGGGGCCGGCTCATGCGCTGGGCTGGGCCGGTGGCTCGCCAGGAGCCTTGTCCTGGTTGTCGCTGATCAGCATCAGGTTCTGCGGCGACGACAGGGCGATGCCCACTTCGCGCAGGCGCCCGAGGATGGTGAACAGCAGGTCGCTGCGGGCGCCGGACACCGAGCGCGGGCTGCCGACGTAGCCGCTGACGCTGATGATCAGGCCATTGCTGGTCAGGTCCTTGAACGACACCGAGGTCGCCGGCGCCTTGAGAATCGCCTCGTGCTCGGCATAGGCCTGCAGCAACAGCTCGCGCACCTGCAGCACATCGGTTTCCAGGGGCAGGGTCAGGGTGATGCCGACCACACCCAGGGCGTTGTCCATGGTCACGTTGCGCACGTTCTGCGAGATGAACTGCGAGTTCGGCACGATCACCGTGGAGCGGTCGGACATCTGGATTTCCGTGGCGCGCACGTTGATCCGCCGGATATCGCCCTCGACCCCGGCCAGGCTGACCCAGTCGCCGACCTTCACCGGCCGCTCGGTGAGCAGGATCAACCCGGAAATGAAGTTCTGCACGATGGCTTGCAAACCGAAACCGATACCCACCGACAGGGCGCTGACCACCCAGGTCAGGTTGGTCAGGTTGATCCGCAGGGTCGACATCACCACGATCGCCAGCAGGACAAAACCGATATAGCCGACCAGGGTCACCAGCGAGGCGCGCATTCCTGCGTCCATGTTGGTTTCCGGCAGCAACCGCTCGCTCAGCCAGCGCTTGAGCACCCGCACGGCGAACATGCCGCCGACCAGGAACGCCGCCGCCAGCAGCAGGTCCTGGGGCACGATGTTGAGGTTGCCCAGGGACCGGCCGCTGACATCCAGCTGGGTAAAGCCTTCCAGCAGTTCCCCCGGGCTCGACCCGGACGGCATGAAGGCCAGCAGCGCCGCGGTGAACAGCAGCAGGGTCCGGCCAATGCCCGCCAGCACGGTGGTGGCCTGGGCCTGGTGGCGCGGCGACAGGCCCAGGGCCGCCGCCAGCGCCAGGCCGCCGGGCTGCTTGGGCGACAGCAGGGTTTCGCAGAGGTCGCCGAAGCAGGCGATCAGCAGGTAGGCGCTGGTGGTCACCACGCTGATCCACAGCAGCTTGACGGTGAGGAAGTACGCCAGGCTCAGGTAGCCGCTGAGCAGCGACAGCAGGATCACCGCCACCCAGACCGCCAGGATGAAGGGCAGCAGCCCGGCGATGCCGGTGGGGCGCTCCAGCTCGAAGCGCCGGCGGGTACGGCGATGACGCAGCAGGGCGAAGAAAAAGATCAACGCGGTGACCAGCGCCGTCAGGCCGTTGACCGCCACGGTCAGGGCCAGGCTGCTGGCGATCACGCTGTTGATCCGCTCCTCGCCGGCGGTGAGCAGCAGCGCCAGCGCGAGGATCAGCGGGAACGGCCCCAGGGCCGTGGCGATCTGATCGGGAATCGGCGGCAGGCGCCAGGACGGCCGCGACAACATCAACATGGCGCGGCCGAGGCCGACGATGAAGGAGCAGAAAATCAGCAGGGTCAGCCACTGGCCGATCAGGTTGAGCACATCGGCGCTCAGGGTCGCGCTGTTGACCAGCCCCCAGCGCAGCAGCGAGGCGGCGGCATTGATGGTGACGATGGTCGCCAGCCCCACGGTCAGCGCCAGGGCGCTGCGGCGCAGGCGGCCTTCGGGCAGCCAGCGGATCATCGACCAGGTCGCCAGGCGTTCCAGCAGGCGCCGGCCGACCACCCAGATCAGCGCCGCGATGACCAGCGTGGTGATGAACAGCCCGCGATTGCCGGGGGCCAGTGCCGTATCGAATGCGGTCCAGACCTCATCGGAGAGGCGGTTCAGGCGCCTGAGGTCATCCTCGGTCGGGCGGATCAGCGTGGACCAGAAGGCCGGGCTGAGGGGGCTCGCCGAGCGGGTGCTGATCTGCGAGTTGAACAGGCTGCGCCGCAGGTTGATGATCTGCGCGGCGAGGTCGCGGCCGGACTGGCTGAGCAGAGTGGCCTGGCGCTCTTCGTCGAGCAGGTTGTCCTTCTGCGCGCTCAGCACCTGGCGCTGGCTGGTCAGGCTGGGCGCTTCGTCGGGCAACGGCGGGCCCAGGACCTTGAGTTGGTCGTCCAGGCGCTCGATATCGGTGGCGCGCAGGGCAACCAGGCTGTCTGCCTGCTTCTGCACTTGCAGCGCGGCCTGGCGCAGGTCCGAGAGCAGGTCGTCGTTACCGCTCGCCGACACGCTCTGGCGGATCAGCTCCAGCCGGTCGTTGAGTTGCTCAAGATCCGCACCCTCGGCCAGCAACGGCAGCTGGTTGCGGGCAACACTCTGCGGCCCGGGCGCCGGGGCCGCGAAGGCCGGTAGCGCAATACACAGCAACAGGGCCAACAGCCCCATCCCCCAGCGGTTCTGTCTCACTCGCCGCATCTGTCATGTCCTCTTTTGCTGTTCACCAGCCCTGACGAGCATAGACCGCGCCATCCCGGCATAAATTCCCCGGTGGGCGGCCCGCTGCCGTGGCGATCAGGGTGGCGCAGCATGCCGGTTTACGCGGCGTTCGAGAACGGGGTGGCGGTGAAAAAATCCACCCAGAGGCGCCTGGACGTGGCGGATCGGGCCAGTGCAGCCAGAACCCGTAGCATTCCGAGCGTTATTGGCTGCCTGGGCCGAGAAAAACCTAACGTCGTAAATCGCCCCAGCCAAACAGCACCTTCGCTTGAAAAACGCCATAACCGGATCGACATGGCGATGCCTTATCCAACTCATTCTGAATACCGATAGTTCAACCGGTATTTTGGGAAAGCTCCCAAATATTTCCTTTTCCTCGCTTGTTAGCGTGAAGGCGTTTTGTTTCCTGCTTACCCACAGAAGCCTTTGCCCTCTATGGGACCACGCAACATGATTGGAAAAGGAGCATTGGATGTTCAATGCAAGTCCGCAGACGCAGTTCAGCCTGACCCTCAACGAGTTCAAGCACGACCTTCAGGTCCTTTCCTTCACTGGCCAAGAATCCATCAGCGCGCCGTATTCATTTGATCTGGAGTTGGTCAGCGAACGGCCCGACCTGGACATTGAAAGTCTATTGCACAAGCAGGCCTTTCTGGCCTTCAACAACAGTGGCGCCGGTATTCATGGGCAGGTTTATCGCATCGCGCAAGGCGACTCCGGTAAGCGTCTGACCC
>NZ_FOXG01000023.1:0-4361 GCF_900115645.1 Pseudomonas sp. NFPP07 | reverse complement strand
AGGGAACTCAAGGTTCCAGTGAGATCTCATCTTGAGGCAAGTTTCCCGCTTAGATGCTTTCAGCGGTTATCTTTTCCGAACATAGCTACCCGGCAATGCCACTGGCGTGACAACCGGAACACCAGAGGTTCGTCCACTCCGGTCCTCTCGTACTAGGAGCAGCCCCTCTCAAATCTCAAACGTCCACGGCAGATAGGGACCGAACTGTCTCACGACGTTCTAAACCCAGCTCGCGTACCACTTTAAATGGCGAACAGCCATACCCTTGGGACCGGCTTCAGCCCCAGGATGTGATGAGCCGACATCGAGGTGCCAAACACCGCCGTCGATATGAACTCTTGGGCGGTATCAGCCTGTTATCCCCGGAGTACCTTTTATCCGTTGAGCGATGGCCCTTCCATACAGAACCACCGGATCACTAAGACCTACTTTCGTACCTGCTCGACGTGTCTGTCTCGCAGTCAAGCGCGCTTTTGCCTTTATACTCTACGACCGATTTCCGACCGGTCTGAGCGCACCTTCGTACTCCTCCGTTACTCTTTAGGAGGAGACCGCCCCAGTCAAACTACCCACCATACACTGTCCTCGATCCGGATAACGGACCTGAGTTAGAACCTCAAAGTTGCCAGGGTGGTATTTCAAGGATGGCTCCACGCGAACTGGCGTCCACGCTTCAAAGCCTCCCACCTATCCTACACAAGCAAATTCAAAGTCCAGTGCAAAGCTATAGTAAAGGTTCACGGGGTCTTTCCGTCTAGCCGCGGATACACTGCATCTTCACAGCGATTTCAATTTCACTGAGTCTCGGGTGGAGACAGCGCCGCCATCGTTACGCCATTCGTGCAGGTCGGAACTTACCCGACAAGGAATTTCGCTACCTTAGGACCGTTATAGTTACGGCCGCCGTTTACCGGGGCTTCGATCAAGAGCTTCGCGTTAGCTAACCCCATCAATTAACCTTCCGGCACCGGGCAGGCGTCACACCCTATACGTCCACTTTCGTGTTTGCAGAGTGCTGTGTTTTTAATAAACAGTCGCAGCGGCCTGGTATCTTCGACCGGCATGGGCTTACGGAGCAAGTCCTTCACCCTCACCGGCGCACCTTCTCCCGAAGTTACGGTGCCATTTTGCCTAGTTCCTTCACCCGAGTTCTCTCAAGCGCCTTGGTATTCTCTACCCAACCACCTGTGTCGGTTTGGGGTACGGTTCCTAGTTATCTGAAGCTTAGAAGCTTTTCTTGGAAGCATGGCATCAACCACTTCGTCACCTAAAAGGTAACTCGTCATCAGCTCTCGGCCTTAGAACCCCGGATTTACCTAAGATTCCAGCCTACCACCTTAAACTTGGACAACCAACGCCAAGCTGGCCTAGCCTTCTCCGTCCCTCCATCGCAATAACTAGAAGTACAGGAATATTAACCTGTTTTCCATCGACTACGCTTTTCAGCCTCGCCTTAGGGACCGACTAACCCTGCGTCGATTAACGTTGCGCAGGAAACCTTGGTCTTTCGGCGTGGGTGTTTTTCACACCCATTGTCGTTACTCATGTCAGCATTCGCACTTCTGATACCTCCAGCAAGCTTCTCAACTCACCTTCACAGGCTTACAGAACGCTCCTCTACCGCATCACTTACGTGATACCCGTAGCTTCGGTGTATGGTTTGAGCCCCGTTACATCTTCCGCGCAGGCCGACTCGACTAGTGAGCTATTACGCTTTCTTTAAAGGGTGGCTGCTTCTAAGCCAACCTCCTAGCTGTCTAAGCCTTCCCACATCGTTTCCCACTTAACCATAACTTTGGGACCTTAGCTGACGGTCTGGGTTGTTTCCCTTTTCACGACGGACGTTAGCACCCGCCGTGTGTCTCCCATGCTCGGCACTTGTAGGTATTCGGAGTTTGCATCGGTTTGGTAAGTCGGGATGACCCCCTAGCCGAAACAGTGCTCTACCCCCTACAGTGATACATGAGGCGCTACCTAAATAGCTTTCGAGGAGAACCAGCTATCTCCGAGCTTGATTAGCCTTTCACTCCGATCCACAGGTCATCCGCTAACTTTTCAACGGTAGTCGGTTCGGTCCTCCAGTCAGTGTTACCTAACCTTCAACCTGCCCATGGATAGATCGCCCGGTTTCGGGTCTATACCCAGCGACTAAACGCCCTATTAAGACTCGCTTTCGCTACGCCTCCCCTATTCGGTTAAGCTCGCCACTGAATATAAGTCGCTGACCCATTATACAAAAGGTACGCAGTCACAGAACAAAGTCTGCTCCCACTGCTTGTACGCATACGGTTTCAGGATCTATTTCACTCCCCTCTCCGGGGTTCTTTTCGCCTTTCCCTCACGGTACTAGTTCACTATCGGTCAGTCAGTAGTATTTAGCCTTGGAGGATGGTCCCCCCATATTCAGACAAAGTTTCTCGTGCTCCGTCCTACTCGATTTCATGACTAAGAGATTTTCGCGTACAGGGCTATCACCCACTATGGCCGCACTTTCCAGAGCGTTCCGCTAATCTCAAAGCCACTTAAGGGCTAGTCCCCGTTCGCTCGCCACTACTAAGGGAATCTCGGTTGATTTCTTTTCCTCAGGGTACTTAGATGTTTCAGTTCCCCTGGTTCGCCTCTTGCACCTATGTATTCAGTACAAGATAACCATCTTATGATGGCTGGGTTCCCCCATTCAGACATCTCCGGATCAAAGTCTGTTTGCCGACTCCCCGAAGCTTTTCGCAGGCTACCACGTCTTTCATCGCCTCTGACTGCCAAGGCATCCACCGTATGCGCTTCTTCACTTGACCATATAACCCCAAGCAATCTGGTTATACTGTGAAGACGACATTCGCCGAAAATTCGCGATTAAACTCACAAATTTTACCTTAGCCTGAATAAACACCAGTGAAAGTGCTATCCAGTCTATCTTTCTATCACATACCCAAATTTTTAAAGAACGATTCTGATAAAGATCAGAAATCAACATTCACCATCAACTTGATGGAATGCTCATTTCTAAGCTTTAAACGATGGACACCAATCTGTAATGGTGGAGCCAAGCGGGATCGAACCGCTGACCTCCTGCGTGCAAGGCAGGCGCTCTCCCAGCTGAGCTATGGCCCCGTATCGCTACAGGGTGCACCAGTAATTGGTGGGTCTGGGCAGATTCGAACTGCCGACCTCACCCTTATCAGGGGTGCGCTCTAACCAACTGAGCTACAGACCCAATCGTCTTCTTCAATGAATCAAGCAATTCGTGTGGGAGCTTATGAAGCAGCTGATGTCGTCGATTAAGGAGGTGATCCAGCCGCAGGTTCCCCTACGGCTACCTTGTTACGACTTCACCCCAGTCATGAATCACACCGTGGTAACCGTCCTCCCGAAGGTTAGACTAGCTACTTCTGGTGCAACCCACTCCCATGGTGTGACGGGCGGTGTGTACAAGGCCCGGGAACGTATTCACCGCGACATTCTGATTCGCGATTACTAGCGATTCCGACTTCACGCAGTCGAGTTGCAGACTGCGATCCGGACTACGATCGGTTTTGTGGGATTAGCTCCACCTCGCGGCTTGGCAACCCTCTGTACCGACCATTGTAGCACGTGTGTAGCCCAGGCCGTAAGGGCCATGATGACTTGACGTCATCCCCACCTTCCTCCGGTTTGTCACCGGCAGTCTCCTTAGAGTGCCCACCATGACGTGCTGGTAACTAAGGACAAGGGTTGCGCTCGTTACGGGACTTAACCCAACATCTCACGACACGAGCTGACGACAGCCATGCAGCACCTGTCTCAATGTTCCCGAAGGCACCAATCCATCTCTGGAAAGTTCATTGGATGTCAAGGCCTGGTAAGGTTCTTCGCGTTGCTTCGAATTAAACCACATGCTCCACCGCTTGTGCGGGCCCCCGTCAATTCATTTGAGTTTTAACCTTGCGGCCGTACTCCCCAGGCGGTCAACTTAATGCGTTAGCTGCGCCACTAAGAGCTCAAGGCTCCCAACGGCTAGTTGACATCGTTTACGGCGTGGACTACCAGGGTATCTAATCCTGTTTGCTCCCCACGCTTTCGCACCTCAGTGTCAGTATCAGTCCAGGTGGTCGCCTTCGCCACTGGTGTTCCTTCCTATATCTACGCATTTCACCGCTACACAGGAAATTCCACCACCCTCTACCATACTCTAGCTCGCCAGTTTTGGATGCAGTTCCCAGGTTGAGCCCGGGGATTTCACATCCAACTTAACGAACCACCTACGCGCGCTTTACGCCCAGTAATTCCGATTAACGCTTGCACCCTCTGTATTACCGCGGCTGCTGGCACAGAGTTAGCCGGTGCTTATTCTGTCGGTAACGTCAAAATACTCACGTATTAGG
>NZ_FOXG01000026.1:0-1367 GCF_900115645.1 Pseudomonas sp. NFPP07 | reverse complement strand
GCAGCTAAATAGCCGCCCTCGGAAAACACTAGACTACGAAACACCCGCTGAACGATTTAGCCAATCTGTTGCGTCGACCGGTTGAATCCACAGCCGATAGCTGCCCGTCATCGGTGGCAGCTAACCAGCGTCTACAGCGCAACATGGATGGTGAAGACCTTGCCGCCGTTGTTTGTGCGGAGTTAATTCAAAAACTTCACAAAAATCAGCTCTGGATCACCAGGGTCAAGATTCTCCACAGTCCCGCTGTATTGATATCCAAGCTGTACCAACAATTGCCGCATGGGTGCATTGGACGTGTTGGTCGAAGTGAAGATCTTTCTGGCAGAGGAACAATGCTCTAAGTGAGCAACGATTTGCCTACCTACACCAGAACGTCTATGGGCGTTTGAGACGACTACCAGCGGGATAAACCACTCCCCGAAAAAACTTTTGTCCAAACAGCCGTAACCGATCGGGACACTGGGATCGCTCGTCTCACAAGCAACCCAGCATTCACCCGCGCCTACTACCCTTTCTATTTGTGCTCGACGGCCGTGGTCTTTTGCCGCGATAGGATCCACACGTAGCAACCATTCGATATCGCTCAAGACGGCCTGTCTGATTTGCCAATTCATGATCGCGTCCCTCCGGTCAAATTCGCCGGAGTTTACTTCAGCTGCAATGCCCCAGATGCCATTACGCTCAGCGATAGTTCTGATGCAAAGCGCAAATGCGACCATGAACTGGCTAATTGACGCGGGTTACATTGGGTACGCCGAAGGCCCAGTGCATCTACAGCACGCTATACGGCACTCGCAGCACAATGCATGACAGAACAGATCCAAACCTCACTTGCTGCCAGTGCGCGACCACTGATCATCCATAGCGTCCGCTGTATTGGCGACTATAACGGTCGGCAGACCTTGGTCATGTGCAAGGGCGGAGGATGCAAAAAGCCCAGCACTCTGGCTGGGCTTCGATTATTTTCTACATGCCATCATCTTGTCGGCGAGAGTTTTGGCTCTTTCGATCAACAGGTTCTGCCTATCTTCATGAGTGGCCTCTCCTACGACCGGTGCCGTCAGATTGCTTTCGGCAATCAACGCAGCGCAGAAATATTGATCCCAGACTCTTTGCTCCGACGCCTGTTTGCTTACTTGGTCGGCGATCATATGGGGGCTCCTTTTGACGAGGTAGCACCGCCATTTTACGCCTCAATCGCCAACAACCCCCGCGCTAGCGGATAGCCGGCAAACGGCATGGAGCCAATGGGACTGCACAGCTTTCCGGTGTGGATTCAACCGGTCGACGCAACAGATTGGCTAAATCGTTCAGCGGGTGTTTCGTAGTCTAGTGTTTTCCGAGGGCGGCTATTTAGCTGCCTT
>NZ_FOXG01000027.1:0-1231 GCF_900115645.1 Pseudomonas sp. NFPP07 | reverse complement strand
TGTGGATTCAACCGGTCGACGCAACAGATTGGCTAAATCGTTCAGCGGGTGTTTCGTAGTCTAGTGTTTTCCGAGGGCGGCTATTTAGCTGCCTTGCGACTTCATTGAGCGTGGCTTGCGAGTGATCCGCAAGGTCGGTTCCTTTCGGGAAGTACTGCCTTAACAACCCGTTGGTGTTCTCATTCGATCCCCGTTGCCAAGGACGATGAGGATCGCAGAAGTAGACCTTGATGTCGGTAGCCACCGTAAAGCGCTTATGGTCAGCCATCTCTTTTCCGCGATCCCACGTCAGCGATTTGTAGAGTTCTTGGGGTAAGTTGCGGGCGCTTTCGATCAGGGCGCTGATGACCGTCTCGCTATCCTTACCGTCCAATTTCACCAGCATTACGTAGCGGGTATGACGCTCAACAAGAGTGGCAATTTGGCTGTTCCTGCTACCGCACAGCAGGTCGCCTTCCCAGTGACCTGGCACCGCCCGATCCTTAGCCGCGGCCGGGCGTTCGCGGATCGATACCGCGTCAGTGATTCGACCGTGATTTTCTTTCTTCTGCGTGTGATGGCGCGAGCGACGCATGGCCCGCGTGCGCCGTAAATGCTCAAGCAACTCTTTCTTCAGAGCCCCGCGAGCCTGTATGAAGAGCGTGCGATAGATCGTCTCGTGTGACACCTGATAGCTCGTATCGTCCGGGTAGGTACGCTTCAACCAACCGGCAATTTGTTCCGGTGACCACTGCAATTGAAGCTTGTCTGCAACAATTTGCGCCACCGTTCGGTTCTCAACAAGTTTGCAGACCTTAGGTCGATGCGCACGATCCCAGGCAGCCTGATCAGCTTGATTAGCCCGGTAGCATCCTTGGCCACCGTTGCGTTTGATCTCACGACTGATCGTAGAGGCTGCTCGCCCTAGCAGCGCGGCCATGGAACGGATCGAGTTACCTGCCACCACTGCACGCGAAATCTCTTCGCGCTCAGCCAACGTCAGAGCCAATCTGGACCTGCGGCGTACAGCGGGTCTGATACCGCCTGTTTCCGCCAAGATGCGCTGTATCGATGAATGGTTTCGATCAAATAGTTGGGCTATGTGCTGGAGAGAGTCGCCTTTCTGCCAGTGATCCCACATCAGTTTTTTCTGGCTTTCGGTGTAATAGATCCGAGGTCTCTGCTTCATCTGCAACACTCCTTCTGCTTACACAGAATTTAGTTGTGTTGCATCGACCGGTTGAATCCACAG